>NZ_JBIWFN010000017.1:0-243512 GCF_044763085.1 Streptomyces sp. NPDC096311 | reverse complement strand
CTGATGATGCAGCTGTGGGAACGCGGCGAACAGCGCCAGGCCGACCTCATCAAGACGCTGGGGCTCGATCCGTCCACCGTCACCAAGATGCTGCAGCGCCTGGAGCAGTCCGGGTTCGTCACCCGCAACCCCTCCCCCACCGATCGCCGAGCCGTCGTCGTGAACACCACCCGCGCGGGCCAGGCCCTGCGCGACCGGGTTCTGCAGGCCTGGCGCGACCTGGAGTCGATCACCGCCGCGGGGTTCTCACAGGACGAGTACGAGCAAGCGATGCGGGTCCTGACCCGGATCGAGACGAACCTCACCGGCACATCCTCCGACGCAGGTGATCCCTCGGTCGTCGGCTGACCGCCGAGGCGGGCTGACCCGGTTGCCTCATTCTCCCGGGTAGCGGACCCCGATGCTCGCGCGAACGGCGTCCAGCGTCGCCATGACCGCAAGCGTGCCGTCCAGGGGAACGAGCGGCGACTCGGTGGCGCCGGCCCGCAGACAGCGGGCCACCTCCAGCACCGACATCCGGCTGCGCGGCACGCTCCACCTCACCGGTCCCGTGCGCAAGGTCGGCGCCGAGCGGGTCCTGCACACGGCGGTGGAAGTGGGCTGAAACGGCAACGGCTGTCCGGCCCGTCACCTCTCGGTCACGGGCCGGACAGCCGTTCCGCTTCACGCGCGGGATGTCGATGCCTGTCCGCATGCGAAGGCGTGACTGTCCTGGACCAGCCGCCAGATGACGGCGAGTTCGCTGTCGTCCTGCGGCCCGTACAGCATCACCCAGGTCTCGGGCCCCAGGCCCATGGTCACGACCGGGTGCTCCTCCGCCCATCCCGTCCGGATCGCCTCTGCCGCACGCTGGGGCGGCAGGGCCGCGTGCAGGCTGCCGCTGCCGTCCCCGTGCAGATGGGCGAACTCGGTTCCCACCATGAACGCTTCGTCGGGTCCCAGAGCGAGCGCGGGGTCGAGGTGCAGAGCCCGCGTCTGCGGCAGCGAGATGCCGCTGCGGCCGGTGGTCACGCCCCGCAGGCCGGTCATCAGGCTCCACAGTTCGTCCTGGAAGGCCGGGGGCGCGTACTGATCGAGTTGGATGTGTGGGGTGGCGGGGGTGGTGTGCGGGCGGAGACCTGCCCGCTCGGGAAGGTCGGCATCTCTTGCCATACCGGTGCTCATGTCTTGTCCTTCCGTGACTCGATCCGCCGTCAGAAGATGCCGCGCCATGCGCCCTCGACGACATCGGCGGGCAGTGCCGCATAGCGGCTGCGGATGGCGTCGAGCGACTCGGCGCACCGTCGGGTGAGGTCGGCGGTGTCGATGCCGACGAGTCGACCCGCGCGCTTGCGGATCTCGCCGTCGACGAGCACGGTCTCCACGTCGCCGGGTCCGGTGTAGTGGACCAGGGTGGCCACGGGGTCGGTGCCGGGGCGGGCTCGTACCGGGTCCGGGAGGATCACCGTGACGTTCGCCCGCTTGCCCGGGGTCAGGGTTCCCACCTCGTCCTGGAGTCCGACGGCCCGGGCCCCGATGCTGGTCGCCAGTTCGAGGGCGCCGCGTGCGGGCGGCAGCTGCTGCGGGATGCCGCCCGCCGTGACGGCCGCGTCCCGGCGCTCCGCCTCCAGCAGTGCCCGCGCCTCGCCGAGGATGTCGGCCTGCGCGTAGCAGGTGGTGTCGGCGCCGAGAGCCGCCGCGCCGCCCCGGCCGACGAGCCGGCGGGCCTGGAACGGGCCCAGCCCCATGCCGCCCTCCGTGCAGGGTGTGGTGACCAGGCCGATGTGCGCACGCGCCATGACGTCGAGGTCGTCCTCGTCGAGTTGGTTGCAGTGCGACAGCACCGTCACGCCGTGGAAGAGACCTTCGTCGACGAGGGACTTGAGCGTGGAGACGTACTGGTCCCCGTGCACCAGCGCGTTCCAGTGTCCGGTGATGAGCTCCGGCTCCAGGGAGCGGACGCGTTCGAGCAGCGGCCGGACCATGTCGAGCGGCAGGTAGGGGGCCGTCTCGGGCAGGGCCACCCCGAGCCGGAGGCGGCGGGAGCCTGCCCGGTCCAGGTCGGCCAGCGTCTTGCGCACGCTACGGAAGCGCTCGTCGTGTTCCGGGTCCGGAGCACGGGTGAGGAGGTCGTTGAGGACTTCCGGGGCGGCCGGCGCGTCACCCGACCAGTCGGGGGCGTTCTGGAACGCGTAGGCGAAGTAGCCGCCCACGCCGCTGTCCCACAGGCCACGCAGCAGCGCGGTGCTGATGTCGGCGGAGGTCTGGAGGTGACTGTGGTCGACGACGGTGGTGATGCCGGCGGAGATCGACTCCAGGCCGCCGAGCAGGTTGGCCAGATAGGCGTCCTCGGCGTCGAAGCAGCCGCCGTAGCCGCCACGGACCAGGCGCATGTACGTCGGGAAGCTCCAGTCGGTGGCGAGCCCGTGCAGCAGGCTCTGCCAGGCGTGCCGGTGGCCGTCGACGAATCCGGGAACGACGACGCGGCCGCACGCCTCCACCACAGGTGCCCCGCCCGCCGGCAGGTTCGGGGCGATGTCGACGATACGGCCGTCACGGACGAGCACGTCCGCCTCGGGCAGGTCGCCGATGTCGGGGTCCATGGTGATGACATGGCCGCCGCGAATGAGGATGTCGCTCATGGGACCTCTCAGGTGTCGCACCCAGTGCGTTCAATTGGTCGACCAATCTACACGCCAGGCGAAGCGACCTCTCACCCCGGGAACAAAACTCAATGGTTGTACATTTGACCAAGCAAGCGACTACTTGGTCGACCAATGTTTCACCGAAGGATCTGATCACATGGTTCCCGACCTCACCGGAACCCCCCTTTCCGACCTCGTCTCCCTGACGGGCCGCACCGCCGTCGTGACCGGCGCCGGCGCGGGCGTAGGTGCCGCCATCGCCGAACGGCTCGCCGAGGCCGGGGGGAACGTCGTCGTCGCCGACCGCGACAAGGAGGCCGCCCAGGCGCAGGCCGACGCCCTGGAAGCGCGCGGCTGGTCGGCACTCGCCGCCGTCGCCGACGTCACCGACACCGAGGCGGTGGCCGCCCTCGCCGACACCGCCGTGCAGCGGTTCGGCGCGCTCGACATCTGGGTCAACAACGCGGGCGCCTATCCCTCCAGCCCCCTGATGGACATCACCGACGAGCAGTGGGACCGCCTGCTCCAGCTCAACCTCCGGGGCAGCTTCACCGGCGCCCGCGAAGCGGCCCGACGGATGATCGACGCGGGGCGCCCCGGAGTCATCATCAACATCAGTTCGGGAGCCGCTTTCGTCGTGGGCGGCGGCAACGCCGCGCACTACGTGGCCAGCAAGCACGGCGTGGTCGGCCTGACCAAGAGCCTGGCCGTCGAGCTGGGCCCGCACGGCATCCGCGCGGTGTCCGTCGCGCCCACGCTCACCGAGACGCCGGGAGTCGCGTACAAGCGCGAGGTCGAGCAGCTCGGCGACGTCCTCGACGCCTACGGCGCCCAGCTTCCGCTGGGACGCACGGGCCGCCCCGACGACATCGCGCGCACCGTCCTGTTCGCCGCGAGCGACCTGGCCGCGTTCGTGACCGGGACGGTCCTGGTCGTCGACGGTGGCGACCTGGCCTCCTGAACGACAGTCGACAGTCGACGGCTGGACCCGCGGGTCCAGCCGTCTGCCGTTCAAGGCGATCTGGGCGGAGCGGTCCCTGTCGGAGGGGCGACGCCGGCCGGGGTGGTGCCAGTGGCCACCTCAACGCCCGCACTAGTCGTCAACTGGGACAACAGAGCCTCCTGGACCGCTCGTTGGCGTAGACAAACTCTGAGCCGCCAAGAAGCCCTGCTCGTATGCCCGGCCCCGGCCACCATCACCGCGCAGAGTCCCGTCCGGTGGACCTCGCTCAAGATCGGAAGGGCACAACACGCCTGGTCCCACACCACTACTCAGATGGCCTCAGTGGCCGGGCTTGAGCCCGGCCACAGTGAGTTACTCCGCCGACGGTCGTTCGACATTGGACGGTCCCGGCCTGTACGCCGCAAACACCTTCGACGAGTTGAACACGTAGGACTCCTCGAACATGCTCCAGTCGGGTTTCATGCGTCCCAGCTCTTCCATCGCGCCGGCCAGCGTGAACCAGTTGAGTAGTTCCTGCTGGCCGCTGTCCTCCAGCTGGGCGAGGGACCGGTCGCGCCAGACGTCGTACTGACCGTTGGCCAGGGCGGCGTACACTTCGCGGTCGGCCGCGATGTCGGGCTGGAGGCGCCAGGTCTTGTCGCAGGCGAAGGCATGACTCCAGCTGGACGAGGCGATGAGCGCCACGCGCAGGTCGCTCTCGGCGCATGCCCGGGCGACGGCGCGGCCCACTTCCATGAACCGCCACGGCGGCGGAGAGGGCGGATCCAGTTCGGCCGGTGTGTCGCCCAGCGAGACCGCGAATCCCTTGTTGCTTACGACCAGTTTCCCGTAACAGTTCAATGGGAACGCGATCACCGGGTAGGGGAATCCGCGCCGGTGGTAGTCGAGATAGAGCAGCGTGTTCAGAAAGGCGTGGGCAAAGCCGTCGTGGTGAAGCGGCTTGTACGCGTAGGCGACGTCGATGCCTTGGTCCAGAAGTTGTGTCGCCAGGCGCCGGGCCACGTCCGGGCTGCCCATCACCTCGATGGACGTGTCGGGGCCCTCGTTCCAGATGTTCGGCCGGTCGTCCATTCCCGAGGAGTGCGCCATGTTCGCCCACGGCTTGATCGTCATGTCGGGGTACGCGAGGACGGCGTAGGGCGGGATGACGTCCTCGCGGAAGTTCTCGTATTGGTCATCCCCCCAGATCAAAACGACGTCCGGGTTGAACGCGTCGAGTTCGGCGCGGCAACGGTCGAAGCCGGCTACCAACCGCTCGCGGTGCGTCTTCGCCGCCGACCGGCCCTCGTCGGAGCCCCACTCCTCTCGCATGCGCTCCGGCCACGAGCCGGTGTCCTTGGCATGCTCGGGCACGAGCGGATCAGCCAACCCCTGCCGAAGAAGCCATGCCATGTCATCGTCCAGCCCGCTCAGCGGCGGATAATGCGTGAGTCCAAGTCCCAATATCTCGCCCATTTGTACTCCTTCGCAATCGACTCGAACGGGGAGTGCTGCAACTTCTGGTGATCGTGTAAGGCGCGAATAGCGGCCTGTCCAAGACGGTCCGCATGGCGCGGACAGGCCCATCCGGCCGTCTGCGGAAGGCAGTCACCGCCGGAAGCCGCGACCGCGAGGCCCGGAATCGTGCAGTCGACGCCAGAGATCAGGACGCCGGCCGACGAGTTACGCGTCTGGACCTGGCAGAGGCGGCGGCGCTAACGAGTCGCGGACACCATGGCCGGCTGGAACACGAGGTCGCGTTCGACGCCACCGTTCTCCAGCCAGTCGCGACAGATGCGCTGGTAGGCGATCGGTCCACCGGGGTATCCCGAGCGGACGAGCTTGAACACCTCGTCCGGGGCGCAGCCGAGGTCGATCCTGGGCACCTGTGCGCGGTCCGCGGCGATGCGCTCCTGCCAGCCGTTCTCGGCCTCGATCCGGGGCTCCACACTTGCCTGGCCGGTGTCGCGGCACCGCGTGACGAGGGCAGACGAATACGCGGCCTGCTCGATGACGAAGTGCGAGAAGGTGAAGCTGTGCGCCGCCTGCGAGATGCTTCCGATCACGAACAGGTTCGGGAAGCCCGCGGTCATGATGCCGTGCAGCGAGCTCATCCCGTCGGCCCACTTGTCGGCCAACTGGTGACCTCCGCGACCGATGACCGGGAAACCGCCGGTGTGGGCACGCGCTCCGTTGACCGAGAATCCGGTTCCGAAGATCACGCAGTCGGCCTCGTACTCCTCGCCGCCCGCCACGACACCCGTGCGCGTCAGGCGTTCGATGCCCTGCCCCATCGTGTCGACCAGTGACACGTGCGGCGCGTTGAGGCTCTGCAGGTAACTGTCGCTGAACTGGGGGCGCTTGCAGCCCAGGTTGTAGTAGGGCTTGACGGCCTCGGCGGTCTCCGGGTCATCGACGAGTGCGCCCATGTCGGCGCGGACCTTCTCCATCAGCGCGTAGTTGATCATCAACTGGCGGGTAGGGGCGTCCAGGCCGGCGATGCCGGCCGCCAAGGATTGCGGCGGAGTGCGCGTCCACTTGAACAGCTGGGTCATCGAGTCGTCGACGAGGTCGAGGGCTGGTGGGGCCTCACCGGGTGGGCTCTGCACGACAGCGGTGAAGTTCTCGATTCGCTCCATCTGCCAGCCGGCCGCCTGGCCGCTATACCACTCGGTGTCTGTGACACGGTTGCCCCGGGGCAGGACTGCGGCGGGCGTGCGCTGGAACACCGTGAGAGCCTCGGCGTCACGTGCGAGGTAGGGGATGAACTGGATCGCGGACGCGGACGTCCCGATGACGGCGACCTTCTTGTCGACCAACTCTGTGAGTTCGCCGTGTGCCGTCCCTCCGGTGTACGCGTAGTCCCACCGGCTGGAGTGGAAGACATGCCCCTCGAACTCGTCGAGGCCAGGAACATCGGGGACGACGGGCACATCGAGCGAACCGCCGCCGAGGCATACGAACCGCGACCGCATCTCGTCGCCGCGGTCGGTGGTGACCACCCAGCGGTCTGTCTCGGCTTCCCAGCGGACGCCCGTCACCTGCGTCTGCAGGCACGCCGTCTCGTCGAGGCCGAACTTCTCCGCCAGCGCCTGGCAGTGCGCCCGGATGTCGTCGCCGTGCGCGTACCTCTCCGGCGGGACCAAGTCGATGTCTTCGAGCATCGGCAGGTAGATGTACGACTCGACATCGCAGCGGATACCGGGGTAGCGGTTCCAGTACCACACCCCGCCGAAGCCCGCCGCCTTGTCGATCACTCGAACCGACTTAACGCCGGCCTTGCGTAGTTGGATCGCCGTGATCAGCCCGGTGAAGCCGGCTCCGAGGACGATCACGTCGACCTCGTCGGTCAGCGCCGGGCGGGTGTAGTCCGGATCGGCGAACGGATCGGCCACGGACACAGGAGTACCCGATGCCACGGGCACGCTCAGCGTCTGATCCACCGGGCGCCTGCGCTCGGCCTCCTCACGGTACTTGCGACTGATCTCCTCAGGATCGAACCCGAGTGCACCAGGACGGGCCGTGGGGATGCTCATGCCGGAGCCCCCTCGTCGCCAAGCGCCGCGGGCCGGGACGGGTTCTCGGGGCCGGGGAGGACGCCGAGCTGTTCGAGAAACGCGAAGTCGTCACCGAGGCCCCAGACCCGGCTGACCTTGCCCTCTGTGACGGTCATGAACAGCACCTCGTCGAACTCCACCTTGCGGTGCGTCGCAGGAAGCCCGAAGAAATCGCCTTCGTGCGTGCCGGTGACGCGCACCCGGCTGACGACTTGGTCGCCCTGCACCACCTGGGAGACGACCTCGACCCGCATGTCCGGGAACGCCGCCGCAATCGTGCTCTGGCCGAACTTGAAACCCTCGATCGGATCGGTCGGCGGCCCAGCCGGGCCGCCAGGACCGCCAGGACCGCCGACCGGGGACGGATTCCGTCCGGCCAGGTATCGCACCGTGTTCTGTATACCGGCGCGCTCCACGATGAGTTGAGGGTGGAACACCTCCTCGGCAAGGTCCGGGCGGTTTGCGTTGATGATGTCTTGGAACTGCCGGTTCACGACGGCAAGCGGATCAGTGGGCATCGTCGCTCCTCATGGGGCTCGCGCGGACGGGCCACAGCTGGCTCACGGATGCGGTGGTGGCCCCCGGTTCGGCCATCAGAGCACCTTGTGCACCGCCGCGTCAACGGAAGTGGAGGACCTTTCTCAGTTATGTATCGGCGTCCGCTCCGCCGGAGGGACCAGCGATTTCCCACCGGACGGAAGCGGCCCGCGAACCCGTCGTCCCTCTCTGCCAGGCCTGTCTGACCTGGCAAAAGACCTCGCAGAGTGGCCCAAGAGCCAGACGCCCACCGCAGGAACGGATCATCGCGGAGCGAGGCGCGACCCCGAACGGGGCCGGGGCCACGGTGGCGCACCACGACGACTTGAACTCCTCACACGCGACCAGTTGGCACCGCAACCCGAACCCCAGGAACCCTCTCCTCGATCACATCGAAGAAGGCGGAGAAGTCCGGGACGGACGCGGCTGAACTCGCGAGGCCGCGCAAGGAGAATGCACGGCCGGAGAAGGAGCCGACCAAGCCCCACGAAGCCCTGACGATCACGGGAAAGCGCGACGGTCTCGTTTGACCTATCGTTTTCGTCATGACGCAGCCAGCTCAACCGCGCCGTCCCAAGCTGCGACGCGACGCCGAGGAAAAGCGCGAGCGAATCGTCGAGGCGGCCCGCCGACTCGTTGCCGAGTCCGGGATCGACGCAGGGCGCGAGCTGATTGCGCGTTCGGCGGACGTCGGTCTCGCCACCGTGTACCGGCGCTTTCCGAACCTCGACGCGCTGTACTACGAGGTCTTCGCCGACCAACTCGCCGCCGTCCGCGCGCTGATCGACGAGACGGCTGCCATCGAGGACCCGTGGATTGCGCTCACACAGTTCATCGAGCGCAGTTGCGAGTTGCTGCGCGACAACCGCGGGCTCCAGGCGTTCTTGCACGGTCGACTGCCCGAGGACGAAGGCCCGGATGACCGCACACGCATCCTGCCCGCAGTCGAACGCCTGGTGGACCGCGCTCGAGAGGCCGGCAAGGTGCGTGACGACCTGGGCACCGGTGACATCGCCGTCCTGTTCGCCGTTACCGGTACCCTCATCGAAGCCTTCCGGACAGTCGATCCTGACCTCTACCAGCGCTATCTGACGGTGTTCCTGGACGGCATCAAGCGCGGACATCGCGCCCCCACACTTCCGGCCGCCGCCCCGACATCGACACAGCTGGACGACATCCTCAAGGCTTGGCAGCGCGACTGACTCGAGGCCTGTCAAGTCCACTGGCATCCGCGGCGGGTTGGGTCTGCGGATGACGCGTTCGGGGCCCTGGAGCGGCACATGCGCGGCCGTGAACCCGCCGTCATGCCGACTCGAACTCCTTCGCACCAAAGGGCTGTTCACCGTTGCCGCCGCCCTCGCCTGGCCCCTGGAACCCGAGTACCCACCCGCAGCGATGACCAGAGCGCGCGCCGCGAGGTGACTCCGCCCGGGCACAAAACTGTACGCACAAGGGGTTGACGACGGCTCGAACCTGCATACAGTTATGGCCGGTCCGGCAGCGCAGCCGCAAGCAGGAGCCGCCCCGGACGTCAGCCGCACTGTTCCACCACACCGCCGAGTCCGGCCCGCCGGGCGCACTCGCCTGAGCCGGACCCACCGCCGCCAGTTCTCCGACGATGAGGCCCACGCGAACCCACCCGATCATCGACGGTGCACCGCGCTCACGTGAAAGGAAGCCGCCTTGACGGACGCCTATCGCTCGCAGCCCGGAACGGCAGCAGAGTCGCTGCCATCACCCGCGGCGCTGCGGGAATCGGCAAGGCATTCGCCCAGCGGCTCGCACAGGACGGGCACACCGCCGCGATCGCGAGACTCGCCCCAGTGAACGCCCGTCCACAACATCGGCATCCTTCCCATCTCCTCGTTCGACGACACCGACTGGGCAACGCGGCGCAGAGGCACGGACAACAACCGCGCCCCCTCTCCTCCACCCCACCAAAGCGTTCCTGTTCGGGACTGGAGTAGGACGACCGATCCGGATCACGGCTACGGCCTGTAGACCCTCCACGCCAGATCGCCCGGCACAGCTGCCTACTCAGCCGGACGAAAGGCGATCGGTTCCTCGTGTGCTCCCTGGCCTCTGAGGACAAAAAGCACGGGATCACCTCAACGCCATGGCCCCGGCCTCATCCGCACACCCGTCTCGAACCAGGCGGTCAAGCGCACCCACCTAGATGAAGACCTCACGAACGCGATGTCCTTCCTTACCTTCCACGGCGACGGGTCAGCGCCCAGCCTCGGACAGTGACCTCACCCGTGCCTGAGCCCAGGCGCCGGACGACCCGAACACATCACGAGCACCTCATGGCGACAAAGGAGTGGACCATGAACCAACAGACCGCGCAGAGCACCGATATGCCGCCCGCGTGGATCACCGAGCTGTACGCCCCCATGGAGACGCTCGACGTCGAGGGGCTCATCAGCAACCTCAGCGAGGACGTCATCCTCAGGCTCGGCAACGCGGAGCCCATCAGCGGACACGACGCCGTGCGGGCCGCGTCCTCGAATTTGTTCAGCACCATCCGCGGCATGACCCACACCTTCCTGAGCGTGTGGCACTGCGGGGAGGACACCATGCTGGTGGGCGAAGCCGCCTACAACATGCTCGACGGCAGCACGGTCCGACTGCCCTGCGCCACGCTCGTGCACCGGCGGGCCGACGGCCTCGTGGACAACATGCAGACGTTCATCGACATGGCGCCGGTACTGCCGGCGCCGCCTGGCGGCCACTGACCTCAGTCCGAATCACCTCCGGGCCGTGTCCGCCCGTGCCGCCACCGCGCAATTCCAAGAAACTGCATGCGGGCATCGACCACACCGGAGCGCGTCCTGACCGACAGTACGTGGCCCTACCACAAGAGACCGGTCGTCGGGTTTCGTCACCCGCAAGCCCTCCAACCAGGACCGCCGCGCTGTAGTGGTCAACGCGACCCGCGCCGGCCAGGCCATGCGTGATCGGGTCCTGCAGACATGGCGCGAACTGGAGGGGATCACCGCGGGCGGGTTCACGGACGAGGAATACAGCCAGGGCATGCGGATACTGGCTCGGATCGACGCAAACCTCATGGACGCGTCTCCCGCCGACCCCGATGGCTCGGCGGGAGACCCGCCGGCCCTCTCCTGACGGGCCCTGGCAACCCGCCTCGGCCGCCGCCCGAGACGACTGCTCTGGCATTTGGCACCCGAACGGGCGCGCGCACGCGCCGCGACGACGATCGCAAGAACGCCCGTCACGTGCTGCCGACGTCATGGTATTGCCGTCGTCAGCGGCCGTATCTGATGTTCAAGTGCCTGTTGCGGTGGCGGCGACAGCAGCCGGAGTCGCGCGCCGCTGGGCCGACCTGTCCATGAGGTACTGGAGCGTGAGGCAGCCCAACGCCCATGCAGCCAGGGTCAGGACAGCTCCGGTGAGATGCGTGTCGTGGAAGTACGCGGCTCCTCGCAGACCGCGTACGGCGGCCGCCGGAGGCATGAGCGAAGCGAGCGGGGAGAGCCATGCGGGCAGGAAGGTGGCGGGCAGGATGCCACCGGAGGTGGCGTTGCCGAGGATCAGCAGCACCACGGAGGCGACCGGCATGCCGAGCGGCCCGAACAGGCGCAGCAGCAGCCCGGCCGCCGCGGCGGACGCCCACGCCAGCAGGCCCACCACGACGGCGACCACGGCGAACGAGGCCGGCAGCGCGCTGAAGGCGGTGTGCGCGATCAGTGCCACCATCACGCCGGAGGCGGCCGAGAAGACGAGCATCGAGCCGACGCGGACGGCCAACCGCAGGCGCGGTGCGATCTGGTAGGAGGACACCGCGAAGAGGAAGCCGGCGAGCACCACGCCGAAGGCGGCGTAGAACACCGACAGTCCGCGGGAGTCGCCGGCGGCCAGGGGCAGTACGTCCTTGACGGGGACCGGCTTCCCGACTGCCGCCGTCATCGCGCTGGCAAGGCTGGAGACCGTGGACGGCCCCTGCGCGCCGGCCACCAGAACACGCGTTCCGCGGCCGTCGTCGACGAGGGCGGCCGGGACCTTGTCGTGGGTGACGGCCTGCTGGGCGGCCTCGGCGTCCGGGTAGCGGTAGAAGGTGTAGCCATTCGGCGCCGCGTTGTTGAGGGCGAGTTCCGTGCGGGCGGCCACCTTGTCGGATGCGGCGATGCCTATGGGCTGATGTCGCGCCGACGGTGCGTGGAAGGCCGCGAGGTAGACGGCCACGAACACGGTGCCGATCGCCAGCGCGGTGATCACTGGCACGAGCATCGCCTTGCGGGCACCGGCGGCCGCCGCGAGCACCGGGGCGGGAAGGCCGGGCTCGGAGTCGACCAGCGCGTGCCTGGCGTGTCGGGCGTGATCGGCTGCGGGGTCCGCGCTCGGATCGTGAGGGATGAACCCGGGCGGGGCGCCGGGAGAGAACTGGGTGGCGTGGGGCATGAGATGAGGAACTTTCGATGTCAGCGGGCCTCAGCCACCTGCGGCGATGTGCTCCCGAGGTGGCTGCGGGCAGGACAGGGCAAGGGGCGGGTTGGCCGCCCCTCGGTGGTCGGACTGTCCGGCTCTAGAACATCCCGCCGTCGACCTGCAGGGTGCGGCCGGTCATGTAGGCCGCGTCGTCGGAGACGAGGAAGGCGTATCCGGCGGCGATCTCCGGGGGCTCCGCGAGCCGCCGCAGCGCGATCCCGACGTCGAGCCACTCGGACAGGGCCTGCTTGCCGACCAGTTCGGGGTGCTGGTAGCTCGCCCCGTGCTCGGCCGCCATGTCCGTGGCGGTGCCGCCCGGAGCGATGGCGTTGATGGTGATGCCCTTCTGCCCGAGTTCGGCGGACAGGTTCAGCACCATCGACTCCACCGCCGCCTTGCTGGCGGCGTACAGGGTGTGGCGGAAGAACGCCTTGGACGCACTCACCGATGAGGTCAGCACGATCCGGCCGCCCTCACGCATGTGGGCGGCGGCGTGCTGGACGGCGAACAGCTGCCCGCGTGTGTTGACCGCGAAGACGCGATCGAAGTCGGCCGGCGTGATGTTCTCCAACGCGTCGAAGTGCTCGATGCCGGCACAGGACGCGAGCACGTCCAGCCCGCCGAACTCCGCCACCGCACGCTCGATCAGCGCCCCGGTCTGCTCCGGGACGGCGGCGTCGGCCTGAACGGCGATCGCCCGGCCACCCTCGGCGCCGAGCTCCGCAACCAGGGCGTCCGCCGCCTCCTTGTTGCCTCGGTAGCCGATCGCCACCGCCGCGCCTTCACCGGCCAGCCGCCTCGCGACGGCCGCGCCGATCCCGCGGCTGCCGCCGGTAACGACTGCCGCCTTGCCTTCGAAACGTGTCCTCTGCACGGATGACACCACTTCTCTTCTCTCGGGAAACGTGGGGGGGGGAATCGCTGCGGGCGACGGCTGCGGTGCCCGAGCGGAAGGCCGACCGGGGATTCAGGCATATCCGAGGTGTCCTCGTGAGCGAGGCCCCGGTGTGTGCCCCGGCGGGCTCATACACCGTAACACCAACCGCAGGAAATCCTTCACTTATGTGTTCCGAGGAGTGCTGCTGACGTAATCTCGGACGCATCGACCGGCAGGGATCAGGGCCCGGCCGGCACGGTCGAGAGAGGACGGGCTCACGGTGACTTCCCGCACCGCCGGTGAGAGCGACAGGCCGCGGCTGCGGGCGGACGCGGCCCGCAACCGGGCTCAGATCCTCGCCGCCGCCCGCACCACCTTTCGCGAACTGGGCACCGCCGCGCCACTGGACGAGATCGCCCGCCGCGCCGGAGTGAACATCGCCACGCTCTACCGGCGCTTCCCCGACCGGAACGCCCTCGTTCAGCAGGTCGTGCTCGACGGGTTCACCCTGTTGCACCAGGCCGCTCGCGACGCACTGGACACCGCCCCACAGGACCCCTTGGCCGCCATCGAGGGGTTCCTGCTGCGCCTGGTCGAGGAACGGGACACGCTCGTGCTCCCCCTGATCGGCGGCCCTGTCCCCACCACACGCGAAGCAGTCGAGCTCCAGGGCCGGATCACCCCCCTCCTGGAAGAACTGCTGGCTCACGCGCGCGCCCAGGGGGCCATCCGGCCCGACGCCACACCCATGGACCTGATCACCACCGGAGCCCTGGCCTGCCGCCCCCTCCCCTACCTCCCCGAGGAACAGGCCACCGCCCTCGCCACCCGCCACGTGCACATCTTTGTGGACGGACTGCGCCCGAACGGCGCCCGGACGCTTCCCGCGTCCCCGACACACGAAGAGCTCAGCATCCACCTGCAGACGGACCCCTCACGGAGCTGAGGTTCGACCACTTCAAGCTTGTTGGTCGACCATCTTCGAGTTTCATAAGGGGCACCAGATGCCCGGACAATCAACCTATGCCCCTGCCCTAAGATTCGACCAAATGGCCCGAAATGATGTTTTTCCGCGCGCCAGCCGCTCCGAAGTGACGTGGATCACGAGTGAAGCGGAATGCGATCATGGGGTTTACTTGTTCAGACAGTGAATGGCTCCGGTGCAGCAGCACCGAGATCTGTCAGCAAGGGGCTGCCCCGTTACGCGGCCCGCCTTTCACGAGCAAGGATGATGATCATGTCGACGGCCTTCCAGTCCTACGACCTCGGCGGCACCCGCCTGTCCAACCGCATCGTGATGGCCCCGATGACGCGCAGCCGTGCGTACGGTCCCGGGGAGTCGGCGACTGACCTGATGGCGGAGTACTACGCGCAGCGGGCGAGCGCGGGCCTGATCGTCACGGAGGGAACCCAGCCGTCGCCGATCGGCCAGGGCTACCCCGACACCCCCGGCATCCACTCCGCAGAGCAGGTCGCGGCGTGGAAGAAGGTGACCGACGCGGTCCACGCCAAGGGCGGTGTCATCTTCCTGCAGATCATGCACACCGGCCGGGTCGGGCACTCCAGCTGGACCGGCGTGCAGCCGGTCGGCCCCTCCGCCGTCCAGGCCAAGGGCCAGATCTACACGCACGACGGCCTCAAGGACTTCGAGGTGCCCCAGGAGCTGACCGACGCCGAGGTCGAGGCAACGATCGCCGACTACGTGTCCGCGTCGCGCAACGCGATCGAGGCCGGCTTCGACGGCGTGGAACTGCACGGTGCCAACGGCTACCTCATCCACCAGTTCCTCGCCCCCAACTCCAACACCCGCACCGACCGCTGGGGCGGCTCGCCCGAGGCCCGCGCCCGGTTCGCCGTCGAGACCGCCAAGGCCGTCGCCGACGCGATCGGCGCCGACAGGACCGGCTTCCGCATGTCGCCGGGCAACCCGTTCAACGACATCGACGAGAGCGACCGGGCCGACGTCGAGGCCACCTACACCGCCCTGGTGGACGCCCTCGCCCCGCTGAACCTGGCCTACCTGCACCAGATGGAAGCTCCCGGCTACCGCGACTTCACCACGCAGGCGCGCAAGGCCTGGCCGACCACGTTCATCCTGAACCCCTTCACCGGCCAGGAGCCCACCGGTCACAAGGAGCTGGACCTGATCGAGGACGGCACCGCCGACCTCCTCGCCTACGGCGGCCTCTTCCTCGCCAACCCCGACCTGCCCAAGCGCCTCGCCGTCGGCGGCCCCTTCAACACCCCCGACCGCGCCACCTCCTTCGGCGGCGACCACACCGGCTACACCGACTACCCCACCCTCGACTGACACCCCCGCCAGTAGCCACGACTGGCAGACCGCGGCGCCCCTCGGCCTACGGCCAGGTGGGCGCCGCGGCGCTTTCCGGACCAACCACCGACCGTGCCGGCTTGGAGGATCGATACGCATGGACACAACGTCAGGGAACGAGGCCACGGAAGTCCCGTCGGCCGCGCATCACGGCCCGGTCAGCCATGCGATCTTCCGCATGGGGCGCCTGTACCGCATGCTCGCCGGCCAGTTGCTGCGGGAAATCGGACTCCACCCGAGCCAGGAGCTGGTGATGCGGAGACTGTGGGAGCACGGCGCCATGCGCCAAGTGGACCTCGGCGAACTCGTCCACTCGGACGCGGCGACGATGACGCGGACCGTGCAGCGCCTGGAGCGGGCGGGCCTGGTACGCCGTATCCCCTCCCCCAGCGACAAGCGATCCGTCATCGTCGAGCCGACCGATGCCGGCCTCGCGTTGCGCCGCAAGGCCGAGGCCATCCGGATCGACCTGGAACACCAGCTCACCGACGGCCTCAGCGAGGCGGCACAGGCCGAGGCACTCGCCGTACTGGAACGCCTCGAGCGCAACCTGTCCCACCACGCGGGGAACGCCCCCTGCGTCTGCGCCGACGAACCCTGCGACTGACCGACCCGCAGCACGCATTGGATACGCCATGAATCCGAACCCGATCCACGACATCCTCGAGACCCCGGACGCCCTGTGGACGCGCGCCAAGTTCATGTTCTCCTCGAAGGACTACACCGGTGCCGCGCGAATCCTCGACCGGCTCGTCCAGGACTTCCCCGACGACAACGCCCTCCGGCTGCTGCTCGGCCGTGCCTACTACCACTCGGCACAGCTCAAGCAGGCCGAGGCCACGGTCCGCAGACTCATCGAGCGTGATCCGGCCGATGCCTACGCGCACCTGCTCCTGGGGCGCACCCTGGAACGGCAGAGCCGCGCGGACGAGGCCGCCCCCTACCTGCGGATTGCCGCCGCCTGGGACGGCGAGGCCGTTGCGTGACGGTCTTTGCAAGGGCCTCTTCAGGGCGCCTCTCCAGGGGCGGGCGCCCTGCCATTCCAGGGCAATCCAGCAGCACTTGACCGCGGGCCTGCCAGACACGGCTGCCCAGGATCCGCATCAGGACGTACACAACGGCGAAGGCCTGCATGTGCACGCCTTCGCGCACGCCCTGCACGGCGGCGGCCATCACCGCCATGCCGAACATACCGGCCAGCCGGATGCGGGTGCGGGTCCGGTCGCCGGCCACGTTGCTGTACAGGGTGAAGCACGTCCAAGTCATCCAGAACGCGCAGAAGAGCACCACGTATTACGCGAAGTCCCCTGCTCCCGGCTCGCCGTGCAGCAGATGCGCGAGCTGGGAGACTCCGGCGACGGCGATCAGATCGAAGAAGAGCTCCAGCCAGGTGGCATGCCGCTCGTCCGCATCCGCTTCCGTGTTCTCATCCGACTCCGCCGACTCGCCACCCTTACCGACCACGCTGCACACTACTTTCCGAAGAACCTGGTGAGGTGCTGCACCACGAGCTCCGGCTGCTCCTCTGCCAGGAAATGCCCGGACCCGTCAACCTTCACGATCTCGGCGTCTAGCGCCGTGCGGGACAGCATGGTCCGTGCGGGCTCGTAGGTGTGCGCGCTGGTCACGGCGAGGATCGGCGGAGTCAGCGTGCCGTAGCCCTTCTCGTCCTCGATGTCCTGGGTGAAGGCCTGGTACCAGCGGTTTCCCGCCCTGATCGCCTCCGGCGTGGAGTACGCCTGCGCGTACACGGCGCGGTCGAAGTCGCTGATGGCCGCCGGGTCGGCTGTCAACAGGTCCAACATCGCATCGACCAGGTAGCGCGACCGCCCTTCGAGCAACTGCTCCGGCAGCCCGCGGAGTTGGTTGAATGCGAACCACCACGCGACGAACTGTCCGGGCCGGGGCAGCACGCTGAACTGGAACCAGCTCTCCTCGGGGTGCAGCACGTCCAACAGCGCTATGCGGCGGACCGCTTCGGGATGGTTGGCGGCGAAACTGTAAGCGACGATGGCGCCGATGTCGTGGCCGGCGATGTCCACCTGCTCGTGCCCGAGGTGGCGCGCCAGAGCGAGGATGTCGCCGGCCATCGTCTTCTTGTCGTAGCCGGACTCGGGCTTGCCGGAGGAGCCCATGCCGCGCAGGTCGACGGCGATCACCTGGTGCTGCCGTGCGAGCGCCGGCATGATCTTGTGGAACTGCCACCAGGTCTGCGGCCAGCCGCCGAGCAGGATCAGCGGGCTGCCCTGGCCGCCGATCACATAGTGCAGATCGAGGCCGTTCACCTCGGCGTGACGGCTCTCGAAGTCGCCGTCCAGGGACTGGGCGAGTTCGGCGTCGGACGGTACGGGTGTCATGATGCGGTCCTTTGGTTGCTCTTGAATGTGGGTGGCGGAGAACCCGGCCGCCGCAGTGGCCGGAGAAGAGGGGGTGCGGCGGCCGGGTCAGGCTGCGATCAGTGAGCAGCGCCACCGAACAGGGCGCGGAAGTTGATCTTCCCCACCTGCAGCTTCGGGTCGTGCGGCGTCTCGTCCATGCCGCTGTCCGTCACATACAGCCTGTTCCCGCGCACCGCGGTGGCGGTGGGTGCTGCGACGCCGTCCGCCTTGGTCAGGACGATCTTCTTGGCACCGTCCGGATAGACCGCCGCGATCTGGTTCAGGGCGTGCAGCGCGGCGAACACCACGTCGGAACGCCTGTTGAGGAAGTTGAAGTCGTCGATCCCCACGACACCGGTGGTCACGACGTGGATCCGTCCGTTCGTGCCGTCGGCGTTCACCTGCACCCGCAGCAGCGTGCCCTTGCTGAGGTTGGAGACCCACACCGCGCCGTTGTGGAAACGGAGCCCGTTGGCGCCGAGCGGCGGGGCCGAGGAGGCGTCGGGCGCAAGGGCGGCGTTGGTCAGCCAGGCAGTCGCCGTTCCGCCGGAGGCCGGGACGGCCCATACGGTGCCCTTGTAGCTGTCCGCCACGTACAGGGTGCGGCCGGACGGGTCGATGGCCAGGCCGTTGGGGAAAGCGCCTACGGGCAGGGCCGCGATGCGCTCGGGGGTGCCGCCGGGCGTGTCCTTCCACACGCCGGACCGGGAGGCGTCGCTGGACAGGACGTTGTAGTACACCGCTCCGTCGCGCCCGCGCGTGTTCCCGGTGATCGCGTCACCCGCGTGTCCCGTGACGAGCACCGTGCGCTGCCCGGACTCGGCGATCCGCACCAGTTCCGGCGCCTTGCCGGCCGAGATGCCCAGCATCGACAGGGTCAGCGAGCCGTCCGGATTGACGGTGATGTTCTCGGGCGACTCACCGGCCGCGAAGTCGAACGCGGCCGCGGTCTTCACCTGGGTGACGACCTGGCCGTGGTGGTCGGCCGGGGTCTCCGCGGACGCGCACGGCGCCACGGTGACGACGGCTGCCGCGGCGGCGATCGCCGCGGCGAATATGAGCCGCTTCTTCATCGGGGTTTTCCTGGCGTTCATTGCTCTCTCTTCGAAGGTGTGCTCGCCCTCACCCGCGGTGCCGCACGTGCGTGGGCACGGTCAGTCGGCGCGGAGGCGAAGGCTTGGGAGCGCTGTTCGCGGCTGCGGGCAGCGCTGTGAGCCCGGCCGGGTCGGCCGCGCTCGGCGCGGGATCCCCCCGTGGCGGCATGGTTCGCCGGGTAACCGGCCCGGGGCGGGGGACGGGAGGACGCACCTCGATACGAGGTGCGGAGTCTGAAGTGCGGACGCTTCAGCCCCGCAGCAGCGCCGGCAGGACGCAGGCGTCCATGTAGCGGGCGAGGTAGACGGCGTCGGCCTCGACGCCATCGAACGACGGCCGGGCGAACGCCGCGCCGGTGATCAGGGGCCCCATGAAGGCGAGGGCGGGGTTGTCCGGTGCTATCTCACCGCGTACGAGCGCCCGCTCGACCACACGGTGCAGCATCTCCATCTCGGGCTTGGTCTTGGATTCCCGTACGGCGTCCGCCAGTTCCGCGTTGTTCCGCATGGCCTGGCTCAGCGCCCTGACCGGCGCCGTGCTCTTCCTGCCCATGGCGTCACCGACGATCCGCGCGATCTCGTGCAGGTCGCCGCGCAGCGAACCGGTGTCGATCGACGCCAGGTCGTAGTGCTTGTAGTGCCGTACGGCGGCAGCGACAAGGTTCGACTTGCTCTTCCACTGGCGGTAGAACGTGGCCTTGCTCGCCCGCGCCCGGGCCGCTATGTCGTCCATGGTGAGCGTGTCGTAGTCGACGTCGTTCAGCAGGTCGACGACAGCCGCGTAGATCTCTTGCTCCCGCTCCGGCGTAAGCCGGGTGCGTCTCGTTTCGTCGGGTCCAGCCATGGCGCGAGCGTAGGCCACTACACATGCGAAACTCAAGAGTTTTCTTGGTTGGCAAACTTTACGGTCTGAAGGGCCTGACTGCTGGCGAGCGCGCCCAAGTGCACTCACCATCCAGTCAGACCCTTCAAATTAGACTGTCGGCCAACCATCTGTAGTCAGCGGCGGTGCACCGACTCCACGCTGTAGATGTTCGGCTCGAAGCCTTCCGCGAACTTCTGTGCCTGGCCCAGCTGTTGCTGGGCCACGGGGTCGGCCAGCACGGCGCGCAGGTGCGCTTCGGTCTCCCACTGGGCGTAGTTGGCGACCCGGGTGCCATCCGTGCTGGCATGCACGGCGGTGGAAATGAAGCCCTCGCGGTGTCGCATGACCTCGTCGGTGGTCTTCACCAGCAGGTCGACCAGGGCGCGCTGGTTCTCCGGCTTGACGGTGAACACGTTGATAAGCGTGGTCACTTGGGTGTGCGCGGTGATGGTGGCTATGGCATCCATGTACGGTCCTCCGTCTGCGTTCGCTGCTGTCATGCGTCGGCGTTCGCTGTTGTCACGCCGCCGTGCCGGCCGGGCGCTCGATGACGAGGTCGCGGTCGAACCCGCCGCCCTGGAGCCACTCCCGGCAGGCCTGCGCGTAGGCGATGGGGCCTCCCGGGTAGCCGGAGTGGATCAGCTCCGTCTGCCTGTTGGGCGCGCAGTTGAGGTCCGGGCGGGGCAGGCCGGCCGCCTTTTCCTTGATCTGCTGGGCCCAGCGTTCCTCCGCCTCGGGGCGGACGTCGACGCTGGCGAGGTTCTCGTCGAGGCAGCGCCTGATGAGGGTGGAGACGTGGGTCGTCTGGTCGTACAGCTGGTGCGTGAAGTTGATCGCGTGGGTCGCCTGGGGGATGCCGCCGACCACGAACAGGTTGGGGAAGCCCGCAGTCAGGATGCCGTGCAGCGAACTGACACCGTCGGCCCACTTGTCGGACAGCAGCTCCCCACCGCGTCCGGCCACGGGGAAGCGGCCCGCGTCGATCGCGAAGCCGGTGCCGAATACGACGCAGTCGGCCTCGTACTCCACGCCGTCGACCACGACGCCCTTCGCGGTGAGTCGTTCGATGCCCCGGCCTTCGGTGTCCAGCAGGGTGACGTTGGGACGGTTGTAGGCTTGCAGGTAGGTGTCGCTGAACTGGGGGCGGTTGCAGCCCAGGTTGTAGTACGGCTTGAGCTTCTCGGCCGTGTCCGGGTCGTTGACGACCGAGCCCATGTCGGCCCGGATCTTCTCCATGGCCGCGTAGTTGCCGTACAGCATCCGCGTGGCGGGCTCGGCTCCCTCCATCAGGACGGCGAGCTCCGGTGACACGTTGCGGGACATCTTGGACAGACCGGTCAGTGAGTCGTTGAGGATGTCCTTCGCGGGCGGCTTGCTTCCCGGAGGGCTCTGCACGATCGCGGTGAGGTTCTCGATGCGCTCCTGCTGCCAGCCAGCGGGCTGGTTGCGGAACCACTCGGGATCCGTGCGCTCGTTGTTGCGCGGTATGACGACCACCGGGGTCCGCTGGACGACGATCACATGTTCCGCGTACTCGGCCAGTTCCGGAATGAACTGGATCGCGGACGCCGCGGTGCCGACCACCGCCACCCGCTTGCCCGCGAGCCTGGTCAGGCCGCCGCGCTCGTTGCCGCCGGTGTAGTCGTAGTCCCAGCGGCTGGAGTGGAAGACATGGCCCTGGAACTCGTCGAGACCGGGCACGTCGGGAATGCTCGGGTCGTCGAGCGTTCCGTTGCCCAGGCAGATGAACCGGGCGCGGATCTCGTCGCCGCGGTCGCTCGTGACGATCCAGCGGTCGGCCTCCTCGTCCCAGCGCGCGCCGGTCACCTGCGTTTGCAGACATGCGGTCTCGTCCAGGCCGAACTTCTCGGCGAGCGCCTGGGCGTGCGCGCGAATCTCGTCGCCCTGGACATATTTCTCGCTGGGCATCGTGCCGACTTCTTCGAGCATCGGCATGTACGAGTAGGCGTCGACGTCGCAGCGGATGCCGGGGTAGCGGTTCCAGTACCAGACGCCGCCGAAGCCGCCGCCCTTCTCGAACAGGCGCACGCGCGGCACGCCCGCCTTGCGCAGATTCACGCCCGTGACGAGTCCGGTGTGTCCACCGCCGACTACGACGACGTCGACCTCGTCGTGCAGCGCCTCCCGCTCGAAGCCCGGTTCGACGAAGGGGTCCTCGACGGACAGCACCGCGCTCTCCGCGACCGTCCGTGCCGGCGTCGGCTCCGCCGACCGTCGCTTCTCGCTCTCTTCCAGGTACTTGCGGCGGATCGCCTCCGGATCGAATCCGGGGCCGCCGAGAGCGGCGGAGTTGTTGCTCACTTCTGGTCTCCCTACTCTGCGGGTGTCTACGGCAAGGGCTCTGGCGACGCGTCAGGCCCCGGGGCTCGCCAGCACTCCGAGCTGCTGCAGGAAGCCGAGTTCATCTCCCACTGCCCAGACCTCGCTGACCTTGCCGTCGGTGACGCGCTGGTACAGGACCTCGTCGAACTCGACCTTGCGGTGCGTGGGGGCGACCCCGAGGAACTCGCCCTCGTGAGTGCCCGAGAAGGTGACGTGCGTGATGACCAGGTCATCGACGACCACCTGGGGTCCCACCACGTTGTTGCGCAGGTCGGGGAACGCGCTCAGCAGGAGGCCGTAGACGGCCTTGAAACCCTCGACGGGGTCCGCGGGGGGCGCGCCGTGCTCATTGAGGCCGTCCCGCGACGCCTTGGCGAGGCTTCCGAGGTACTGCGCCGATCCCTGCATCCCCATGCGCCGGATCTGGAGCTTCGGGTGGAGCACTTCGTGGGCGAGGTCGGGGCGATGGGCGTTGATTACGTCCTCGATCAGCCGGTTGACGGCGGCCTTTGGATCGTTCGACACGTTGAGTCCTCTCGATGAAGGTGACTGCCGGAATCGCTGCCATGTGCTCCTGTTGCCACCGCGGCCAGCCGAGCCCGCGCGGCTGCATGGATCTCGGACGGGCCGCGAGCCCACTCGAGTCCGCGGCCGACCACGGTGGCCACCGGTAGGTCCCAGTCGGCGCGCACCAGGACCGGACGGTGAATGCCGAGTTCTGCCCGCGTCCAGCCCGGCAGCAGCCCCACCGCGGCGTTCATCAGCAGGCGCGCGACCAGCCGTTCCCGCCCGGTGCGGCCGAAGCCGCGAAGGAACCGCAGGGCTTCCAACGCGGCTGGGGTGACGTGGAGTTCGGGTCGCATGCGGGCCAGATAGCGGGTGACCTCGCGTGTACTGCGCGGCACCTGCACCGCGCCCAGCGCCTCGGCGACGGGGGCGGCCTGCGCGTAGTAGGTGTCGCATTCGGCCCGGGTGAGCCGGGAACGTCGCGGTGCGTAGACCTGGTAGCCCGTCAGGAAGCTGTAGACCTCGGCGGTGTGCACCCAAGTCAGCAGCTCGGGGTCGTCCGCGCGGTACGGCCGGCCGTCCGGCGCGGTCCCGTGCACATGGGTGTGGATCCGCCGTACCAGGTCGATCACCTCCCGAGCCGCCTGCTGCGACCCGAAGGTGGTCGTGGTGATGAACCGAGCGGTACGAACGAGCCGGCCGGTCGGATCGGTACGGAAGTCCGAGTGCTGGTCGACCCCGGCCATCGCCAACGGATGCAGGGACTGGAGCATGAGCGCCGCGAACCCGCCGGTGAGCATCCCCGTCGGATGGCCGTGCACCCGCCAGACAGGGCTGTCCGGAGCGATCCCGAGCAGTCCGGGATCACCGGGCGGACCCGCGTACCGCTCCAGTTTCAATTCCCCGCCGTGCACGGTCGACTTGAGTTCGTCCGCGATTCGGGCCCGCAGTCCCACTACGCGCCGTCCCCGGCGCCGCCCGTGTGAACAGTCCGCCGGACACTGACCGTTCGGTCACGGGCGAACGGCCCGCCCTCAAGATTGAAGCTCCACGAGATCGTTGGCGTGATCCGCATATACGGCGCCGTCCCGAAGCGGCCTTTGCGCTCGACGAGTTCGGCGGTGCCGTAGACGCGCAGATAGCGCGGCGTCCACGGATCGGTGCTGACCACGTCGTCGACGACCAGGGCCACTTTGGTCTTCCCGGCCTCGACATTGCGGAACTTGCGGGTCTTCGCGGGGGCGACGCCCCCCACGTACAAGTACGTCCCGTCGTACTCAAACCCGACCGGTACGACGTCCGGCTGGTCGTCGGCCGAGACGGTGGCGAGGCGCGCCAGCCGCTGTGAGCCCAGATAGCTGATCTCTTCTTCGGTGAAGGACATCCGTGCCTCCTCTGTGGGCGAAAGCCGCGATCAGTGAGCGTGTGTCACGGGGTCAGGCACCAGCCGCCCCGAACAGCTGCCCGAGGCGGCCCGTCAGCAGGTCCGCGCCCTTGAACTGGGAGGTGACGTCGGGGCCGACGATTCCCCTGCCCGGCAGCTGGGCCGCTCCCCCGGTCGGGCCGAGCGGGAGGATGATGGCGGCAGGGCCCGGCTGGTAGGCGGCGAGTTCGCCCTCGCCCTCGATCAGCGCCCTGATGTTGCCCGCGACCACCTCGACGTGGCGGTTCGCCGCGCTGGCCTGCTTGGGCTCGGCCACATCGGTGATGTCACCGAGGGCGAAGACCGTGTCCTGACCCTTGACCTGGAGGGTCTCGGTCACCGCCACCTGCCCGTCCGACTGGCGTATGTCCGCGAGGGCCCCGGCGAGGTATCCGGTCTGCGGGACGACGCCGAAACAGCGGAACCAGATGTCGGCGGTGATGTCGACGTCGGAGGCGGTGCTGACATGGAAGGGGCCGCGCTCGCCCGGCTGGGTGGGCGGGTTGTCCTTCAGCGGGGAGCCGAGGACGAGCTGGATGTCCAGTTCACCGAGCTGACGGCGGACCTCCTCGCGCAGCTCCGGCGCGTACTCGCTGAGGATGTCGGCCACGGGGTCGACGACCACGACCTTCTTCTGCGGCCAGACGGCCTTGATCTCCCCGGCGAACTCCAGCCCGACCGGCCCGGCACCGAGCAGCAGGACGTGCTCGGCCGCGTGGAGATTGGCCTGCGCCTCGCGGTACTTCTGCTGGGCGTCCGCGGTGTAGTCCACGTCGATCTTGGCGGGGAAGGGGTAACCGGAGCCGGTGGCCAGCACGATGTAGTCAGCCGCGAGCTCCTCGCCGGAGGCCAGCGTCACGCGGCCCGGTTCCACACGCACCGCACGGTCGCGCACCACACGCCCGTTGGTGAGCAACTTGTCGTAGGGGAAGAAGATCCGGGGCAGGAAGTCGGGGTCCACCACCGCACGCAGGGCGCCCACGGCGTGGAAGAAGGCCTCCTTGGGCTCGACCAGAACGACATCGGCGACGCCGTCCAGCGCCTTCGCCGCGGCGCTGCCGCCGTAGCCACCACCGACGACTACTACCTTCTTGGACATCATGTTCTCCTCAATGGGTGTGCATGTGCTGGAAGTTGGCTTGCTGGAGGACTTGCCAGGGATGGATCACGGTGCGGTCAGCAGGCCGTGCATGGCGCCCGACTGGTAGCGCTCCACGGCTTCGACGACACGCGACTCGCTGGACATGCAGAACCCGCCGTACATGTAGGCGGGCGTACGCAGCGGCCTGCCCGCTCCGAAGAGGAACTGCGCCCCCTGTTCGCCGGCCTCGATCTCCACGGCCCCTTCGCCCGGCTCGAACACGGCCAGGCCGACCGGGCCGAGGTCACCGCGGCTGGTCGGCGTGGCGATGCGCCCGCTGCCCCGGACCGTCATCGCGAAGCCGCGGTGGTCAGGGTCGACGGGGATCTCGACGCGTGCGCCGGGCTGCAACAGCAGGTCGTACACGTGGGATTCGGCCGCCTCACGGACGGGCGAGCGCATCCCGAACGCCTCGCCAGCCACCACTCGCAGTGTCACGCCCTCGGTGAGTTCGCCCTTGGGTAGCTCGTTGGGGGGGAAGTGCAGGCCGTACGGGTCGGCCTCCTCAGCGGATTCCGGCAGCCGTACGAAGATCTGCACGCCGTGCCCGAGACGGCCGCTCTCCTCGACTACCTCGTCGTGCACGATCCCGGAAGCCGCGACGGTCCAGTGCACGCCGCCGGGTTCGATCAGGCTGTTGTCGCCGAGGCTGTCCCGGTTGTGCAGCCGGGTGACGGAGTCGTCGAACATGTAGGTGGCCGCGGAGAATCCGGCGTGCGGGTGCGGCGCGAAGGTCGGTCCGGTGATCTCGAACAGATCCATGTTGAGGAAGGGATCCAGGTCGACGGCGAAGCGCGAACCGCGCGCCGAGAACTGCGTCCCGATCTTGTGGGTGTCGATGTCGGTGACGGTCGACAGGACACGGGGCCCGTGCATACCGTCCTCCTTGCGGTCGTTGGCGTGTGGGTGGTCAGCCCATGTGGGCGGCGTGCGCGGCCTCGCCCTGTCCCTGCTTGCCGGCATTGATGGCGAACAGCGTGATCAGCAGACCGCCGATGAAGAACACCGCCGCGACGACGAACGCCGTGGTGTAGCCATGGGTCAGGGCGTCGCCGGCCTTGGCCACCAGGCCGAAGTCCTTCATGGCGAGGGCCCGGTACAAGGTCTCTGCCGCATCGGGCAGTTGGTCGTTCGCTGCCGACGTCGAGATCGTGGAGAGTACGGCCAGGCCCAGCGCACCGCCGACCTGCTGTGAGGTGTTGAGCAGGGCTGAGGCGATGCCGGAGTCCTGGTCTCGTACACCGCTCACCGCGCCGAGGGTCATCGGGACGAACGTCATGCCCAGGCCGACCGCCGTGACGAACATGGCGGGCATCAGCTGCGTCACGTAGGAGGCGCCCGGTTCGAGCGTGGCGAACCAGAACATGCCCGCGGCTCCGACCGCCAGACCGGGGCCGGCGATCTGCCGGGGTGCCAGGCGGGCGACGAGTTGCGAGCTGACGCCTGCCGCGACACCCATGCCGACGCTGAACGGCAGGTAGGCGAGCCCTGTCTTGACCGGGCTGTAGCCGAGGATCTGCTGCATGTAGAGCGTCAGGAAGTAGAAGGTGGCGAACAGGCCCGCGCCGACGAACAGCATGCTCGCGTAAGCACCGGCGCGGTTGCGGTCCTTGAAGAGGCGCAGCGGCATCATCGGATGCGCGGACCGCACCTGGAGGAAGACGAAGAGCACCAGCAGCACAAGAGCCGCGCCGAGGAACCCGAGCGTCAGGCCGTCGGTCCAACCGTCCTCACCGCCGCGGGTGATGGCGTACACCAGGGCGATCAGACCGCCGGTGCCGGTGATCGCTCCGGGCACGTCGAGACGGCCCGTATTCCGCTCGCCCTCGGCGAGCACCCTGGTCCCGACGAGTACGGCAGCGCCGATGGGAATGTTGACGAAGAACACCCAGCGCCAGTCGAGGTAGTCGGTCAGGATGCCGCCCAGCAGCAGGCCCACCGTGGAGCCGAGCCCCGCCATGGCCGCGTAGACGCCCATGGCCCGGTTGCGGGGCTTGCCCTCGGGGAAGTTCGTGGCGATCAACGACAGCGCGGATGGTGCGGAGATCGCGGCGCCGATCCCCTGCAGGATGCGGGCGCCGATGAGCAGCCCCTCGTTCTGCGCCAGCCCGCCCAGCAGCGAAGCCACGGTGAACGTCGCGATACCGACCTGGAACATACGGCGCCGGCCATACAGGTCGCCGGCCCGGCCGCCCAGGAGCAGCAGGCCGCCGAACGCGAGCGCGTAGGCGTTGACCACCCAGGCCAGGTTCGAAGCTGACACGTCGAGGTCGGTCTGAATGCTCGGGAGCGCGATATTGGTGATGGTGGCGTCGAGGACGACCATCAGCTGCGCGGTGGCAATGACGACAAGGGCCAGTCCGAGGTGGCGGGGCACCTTGGTGGTTCCTGCGGAGCGCTGGCCGGTGGCCGTGACCGGGCTGTCGGTGGGCATGGGTGACTCCAGGTTCAGAGCTGCGTGACAAGTGCCATCGAGTGAAATATACAAGCGTTGAGAAAAATTATCAGCTGGGGTGACGTTCTCGATGCGTCTGGCCGCCCGAGGCCCGTCGCGCATTGCGCGGCCAAGCAGCACAGTCACCCATCGGAGCGCCTCTGACATGCGAAAACACCCGGCCCGACGGGCGCGCCTGCGTGGACAGGACGACGGCCGGCGGCGGTGTTCCGATCGAGGACTACTCCTCGGCCGCAGAGATCACTCCCCGCGGACGGCGACGGCCCCGACTCCCCCTTGGGAGCGATCAGATCGCGGAACACGGGGACGACAAGCCGAAGGATGTCCTCGACATCCACGGCGGCAAGATCGGGCATGTTCAGCAGAAGTCGCTTACTCGCGATGGCCGTCACCATCGCATT
Organism: Streptomyces sp. NPDC096311; assembly: GCF_044763085.1. Taxonomy (NCBI): domain Bacteria; kingdom Bacillati; phylum Actinomycetota; class Actinomycetes; order Kitasatosporales; family Streptomycetaceae; genus Streptomyces; species Streptomyces sp. NPDC096311. Next base: position 215,589 of record NZ_JBIWFN010000017.1, on the reverse strand, counting down.
GCTCAGCGCCGCCCGCAGCCGGGCGTCGTCACCCGTGACCGTGGCGGCGATCGGCCCGATGGCCTCGGCACTGACGCGCTCCCGCCAGAGTTCCGCGGCATCCTCGCAGGTCATACTGGCCCTCAGCAGCATGGCCATGGGAGTGCGAGGGTCGGCCGCCCATACCTCGAACATGCCGCGCAGGTAATTCTCCACCGACCGGGCCGGATCATCGGTGGCGAGTTCAGTGATTGGGATGGTCCAGTGGAGGGCGTCACAGAACAGCGCGCCCTTGCACGTGGACAAGTCGTCCGTGATTCAGTATTGCGGCAGGGGGCAACCATCAGTCGGCTCGCCATGGACCGGCCGCCGCTGACCGGCTCGTCGCCCGGTTACGCCGGGGACGGTTCACATGCGGAGCAGTCGCTCGGCGTTCACATGCGCGATCTTGGCCCGGTCCTCGTCGCTGATCGGAGCGGTGCGCAGGAACTCGGTCGCCGTACTCATCTCCTCGAAGGGGTAGTCGGTGCCGAAGAGGATGTGATCGGGGCCGAGGGCGAGTAGCGCGCAGACCAGTGGCGGGGCCGAACATACACCGCTGGTGGTGATGTACAGGTTGTGGCGTAGATACTCCGAGGGGATGCCCCGGCGCAGTTCGATGCCGTGATGGTTGTGGAAGCCCCACCGGGAGTCCAGCCGCCACAGAACGTAGGGCAGCCCCTCGCCCATGTGTCCGAGCAGCAGCTTTGCCTCGGGGAAGTCGTCGAAGACTCCGCCGAAGATCAGCCGCAGCACGTGTGAGGCGGTGTCCGTGCCCCAGCTCCACATCGGGCCGATCAACTCCGGGTGCCCGGACAGCACATGTGCGGAATCGATGCCGTTGGCAGGGTGCAGGTACAGGGGCACATCGAGCCCCTCGGCGTACTCCCACACCACGCGCAGCTCCGGGTCGTCGAGATACCGGCCGCGGGTGTGGGCGTTCACGAGTGCTCCGCGCAGGCCGAGTTGGTGTACCGCGCGCTCGAGTTCCTTGGCCGCCGCCTGCGGGTCCTGCAGCGGCAGGGCGCAGAACCCGGCGTAGCGGGTCGGGTTCGCCTCGATCGTTGCGGCGAGGAGGTCGTTCACGGCGACAGCGCGAGCGACCGCGACGGCCGGGTCCGGCTCCGCCTGGATGCCCGGCGCGTTCAGTGACAGCACCTGGACGTCGAGGCCCGCCGCGTCCATCTCCGCGATCCGTTCGTCGGTCAGGTCCAACAGGCGCCGCGACGCCTCCTTCCACGCACCGGGCTGGGCGATGGATGCCGATCCGGCACCGTATCCGACCAGCTCGGGCGTGACGAAGTGTTCCTCAAGACCGATCGTCCGCATCGCGATCTCCTTCGAGCAATTTCACCATTAGGCATTGACTTCACGAATAATGAAACTAGCGTGTGCGGTCGTCAAGGCTCACAGAGGAGTGGACATGGCGATCGACGGAACGTCCCACCAGGTTGATGTGGCCGTGGTGGGCTACGGGCCGGTCGGAATGACGACGGCTGCGTTGCTGGGTCAGGCCGGGCACCGGGTGCTCGTCCTTGAGCGGTACGCGGGGCTGTACAACCTCCCCCGAGCCGCGATCTTCGACGACGAGACGATGCGGACCCTCGCCCGGCTGGGCATCGCGGAGGAGTTGCTGCCCAAGCTGCGCGTGCAGCACAGTTACGAATGGCGCAACGGCTCCGGCGACCTGCTGATCGAGCAGGGCTACGCCGAGACCGGCCGGAGCGGCTGGGCCGAGTGGTACTCGATGTACCAGCCCGACCTGGAGGAAGCCCTCGACCGGATGTGCCGGTCGTCCCCCACTGTGCACGTCAGGCACAACAGCCCGGTCACCGCCGTCCGCCAGGACGCAGACGGCGTCACCCTCAGCATCGATGGCGGCGAGGAGATCAACGCCCGCTACGTCGTCGCCGGCGACGGCGGCAACAGCTTCGTCCGTGCCGCGCTGGGGGTCGGACAGCAGGACTTCGGGTTCTCCGAGCCGTGGATGGTCTGCGACTTCCGATTCCGCCGAGCCACCGCCGTCCCGGCCGCACTGCAACTCGGCGATCCCGCCGGTCCCACCTCGATCATCTCGCTCGGGCCGGACCACCACCGGTTCAGCTTCATGCTCGACTCCGAGGAAGCCTTTGCTTTCGAGCGCGCCCCCGACAAGGTGTGGGCCCGCGTCGCGCGCCACCTCTCACGCGAGGACGCCGATCTGATCCGCGTCGCGACCTACACCTTCCGTTCGCTGGTCGCTGACAGTTGGCGGATCGGACACGTGCTGCTCGCCGGTGACGCCGCCCACCAGATGCCCCCGTTCCTCGGCCAGGGCATGTGCTCCGGGGTACGCGACGCACAGAACATCGCCTTCAAGCTCGACCTCGTCCTGCGCGGCCGGGCGGACGACGCGCTGCTCGACACGTATCAGACAGAGCGCGAACCACATGTCCGCGCCGTGATCGCCAAGGGCATCGAGCTCGGCCGTACGCAGACGATCCGCGACCCCATGCGGGCCGCGGCCCGCGACGCCAGGCTGATCGCGGGCCGAGCTGCGGCCGAGGCCCCCGAGAAGATCCGTTTTCCCGGACTCGGGCCGGGTCTGCTGAGCGACGGCGGCGGTGCCCTGTCGGTGCAGGGCGTCGTCGACGACGGCCGACGCAAGGGACTGCTCGACCAAGTCGTCGGCGCCGGGTTCCATCTCCTGCTGCGCCCGGCCTCGGTCCCGGCGCTGAGGCCGCGTCTCGATGCACTCAGGGACGCAGGCGTCACCATCGTGGCTCCGGGTGCGGACAGCGGCGCACTCCCCTTCGTGCACGATGTCAACGGGAGCTACGCGGCCTGGTTCGCCGAGGTCGGCGTCGACGCGATCGCCGTCCGACCCGACTTCTACGTCTACGGAACCGCGACCGGAACCGGTGTCGCCACGCTCGCCGAGAACCTGCTCGCAGCCCTGTGAACGGCCGTACCGCTCACCCCCCTTGCCATCCGCGCCCACTCGTCCCCCGGCCCACGCACCACCTGGCAACGAAGGCAGGTAACGCCCATGGCCCCATCCGTCCCCCTCCCGAGCCGTCGCATCCTACGGCCGTCCGTGCTCGCCCTCGCCGCTCTGCTTGCCGCGTTCGAGGGCTATGACCTCGCCTGTTACGGCGCCTCCGTCCCCTCCCTGCTCGCGGACTCCCGTATCGGCGCCACCAAGTCCTCCGCAGGAACCGTCGGTTCGCTCGTCCCGATCGGCATGCTCCTCGGCGCAGCCCTGTCCGCCGCGCTGATCCGCCGGATCGGCAGTCGCCGCCTCCTGATCTCCGGCGCCTCCTTGTTCTCGGCGGGCATGCTCGTCTGCGCCACCATGCCGACGTTCACGCTCCTCGGCGCGGCGCGCCTGCTGGTCGGCGTCGGGCTCGGCGTGGTGCTGCCCACCGTGAACGCCTACGTCGCGGACCTGTCGGAGCCCGAGCGGCGGGGCCGCACCATCGGAATGATGAACTCCGGGTACGCGGCCGGCGCGCTCATGGCGCCGCTGCTCGCCGCCGCACTGCTGCCGGACGTCTCCTGGCGCTGGATCTACGTGCTTGGCGCGCTGCCGGCAGCCGTTGTCATCCCTCTCGCGGTCAAGTTTCTTCCGGAGAGCCCGACCACTCCGGGCACGGCCTCGCCTCTGCCGTCGTCCACGCGATCCGGCTCCGATCTGTTCGGGCTCCGTCTCCTGCTCGGCCCCGGCGTCCGGTCGGTGACCCTTCTCTTCTGGATGGTCGCGTTCTGCGGGCTGCTGCTCGTGTTCGGGATCAGCACCTGGCTCCCCACCATCATGCGGACGGCCGGGTACTCGCTGGGTTCGTCGCTGCTGCAGACCGCCGCCATGTGGACGGGTGCCGGAGTGGGCATGGTCGTCGGCGGGCGCATCGCCGACCGGCTCGGCATCAAACCGGTCGTCGGCGTCGCCTTCCTCACCGGGGCGGTCTGCCTGATCCTGATACCCCTCCACCCCGGACCAGCGCTGCTGTTCCCGCTGATGTTCATCAGCGGCATGGGACTCATCAGTTCCCAGGCCCTCACCAACACCTTCGTCGTCACCCGCTATCCCGACGCGCTGCGCGGTCCGGCCATCGGCTGGACCCTCGCCGTCGGCCGACTCGGCGCCATCACCGGACCCACGACCGGAGGCTGGGTGCTGTCCTCCGGCCTCGCCGTGGAGTGGAACTTCTACCTGTTCGCCGTCCCCGGCCTGCTCGGTGCCGTCCTCGCGGCACTGGTCCCGCTCGCCCGGGCCGAGCACTCCGCCGCCCGGAACGTCGTCACCACCCGTGAGCGCCCCACGGAGACCGGGTTCGTATAGTCACCCTGTGGGAACAGCCAACGAACCCGACGCCCGGCAGGGCATCCAGTCCGTCGAGATCGCCATGACCGTGCTCCAGGCCCTCGAGCAGGGCCGCGGTCCGATGAGCCTCACCCAGCTCGGCGCGGCCTGCGGCATGGCGGCCAGCAAGGTGCACCGCTACCTTGTCAGCCTCGGCCGGGCAGGGCTGGTCTCCCAGTCCCGCAGTTCCGGCCTCTACGACTTCGGCCCCGCCGTGCGCCGTCTCGGCATCGAGGCCCTGCGGCGCATGGACGAGGTCGGCATCGCCGGGGAGTTCCTGCCCGGACTGCGCGACCGCACGAACCATGCCGTCAACCTCGCGGTGTGGGGCGACAACGGACCGGTCGTCGTGCGCTGGGACTACGGCTCCTACGCCCTTCCCATCACCGTACGCATCGGCGCAACCCTGCCGATGCTGGCCTCGTCCATCGGCCGGGTCTACCTCGCGCATCTCCCGGAGACCCTCACCGAGCCCGTCCTGCGCGGCGAACTCGCCGACTCCGAGAAACGGCCCGCCGCAGAACTCGCCGCCATTCGAGCCGAGGTCCGTAAGACCGGGGTCGCGATCACCTCGGGTGGCGTCGTACCCGGTGTCACGTCCATCGCAGCCCCGGTTCTCACGTCGGGAAGTCCGCTTCCGGTCGTCGTCGCCGTCGTCATGCCCGCCCGGCACGCCACCGGCTCCTCCATCGAGAGCGCCTCTGCCGCGCTGCTCGAGACCGTCCGCGCGATCGCGGACGAAATGGGGGCATGACACGAGGCCCCGGGCCCGCCTCGGCGACCGAGGCTCGGCTTGTCCAGCACCACCGACTTCGGCCGAGCCGCACGGAGCCCTTCCCGCGCCGTACGGTGTGCAAGTCCGTGGCCGTGGTTTCGTTGTCCCGAGGTAGCCTCCGAGCTCTAGATGTCGGGTGGCGGCGAGACGGGCGTAGGTGCCCCTGCGGCGGAGGCGCGTCAGGAGCTTCCGTGCATCTGGACGATGCCCCGGCATCAACTACATGGCATGCAGCAGGGATTGGAACAACGTTCAGTCTTGGTCGACACGCGCACGCCATCGGCGACGCCCTTCGGTCGGGCGCCGGCCTGCTCAAGCGCCTCGCGGAAGGGGCGGGCCGCGTGCCGGTGCCGGGCCGGCCGGAAGCCGTATCTGATGGCCCCACTGGAATGGAAGGCCACCCCGTGCGGACGGGCGGTGTCCGACAGCAGGAACCCACACCGCAGGCGCGTCGAGTGCTACGGGACGGGTGGCCGACGCCCGGTTGCGGGCCGGGCATGGCCACGACGGAAGGCGCGGTCAAGGCGGGGGCGCGCCTCTGGCTCTCGACCTTGAGGATCGCCTGGCAGTCGGCGGGAAGCACGCTCTCGTCCATTCCGTCCTCGCAGTGCAGGACTACCAACATGCCGCCTGCCCCCGGAGCCGTCAGGCCCACTCCAACTCCCGCGCCGCAGCAGGATCGTTGGCTCTCCGCGAGTTCCTTGCGCAGCCGCTCGGCACACTTGGCCAGGACCACCCGCAGCGCATCCACGGCAAGCAACCCCTCCCCGAACCGGCCCTCCGGCGTACGAAGCGGTTTCCATCCTGGCAATTATTGGGTCGGCCAATAGCTTCCCTTCGAGTGCGATAGCTCACACCCTCCAGCAGGCCGAGGTCCGGCCCGGACGGCCCGCCCGGCATCGAGACAGGGAGGGTCGCGCCCTGCGTGCACTGCAGGCCCACCATTCGACCAAACCTCCCCGAGATACTCATTTGGCAGCCTTGACCTGCAGATTTAATCCTCACTACGCAACCCCTCTCCTCACATCACCTGCCACCGAGGACCGGACAGGCCCGGTCAACCTCGGCTCCGCCTCACCCCATCCCCGAGGGGTCCCGAGTGTCGTACATCGATGGCAGCAAACACTTGGTCGACCAAGTAATATGCTTCGTGGAAGCGCTGGACGATCCACGCACCAGCCGGTCACACCGTCCTGAAAGAGGTCATCATGTCTGCACAGTCCTTCACCGCCGAGAACACGGCGATGCTGCTCATCGACCACCAGGTGGGCACCATGGGGTGGGTCCGCTCCATCCCCTTCGAGCAGTTGAAGGCCAATGCCCTGGCGCTGGCCAACACGGCCAAGGCGGTCGACATCCCGCTGGTGCTCACCTCCTCCATGGAGGAGTACGCCCAGGGCCCGCTGCTCGCCGAACTCGCCGAGATCGCCCCCAAGGAGTTCGAGGCACGCATCAAGCGCCTCGGCGTCGTCAACGCCATGGACGACGAGAACTTCGCCGCCGCGGTGCGGGAGACCGGACGCAAGAAGCTGATCATCGCGGGCGTCACCAACGACGTGTGCACCGTCTACCCCACCCTCACCGCCCTCCAGCTCGGCTACGACGTCCAGGTCGTCGCCGACGCGGGCGGCTCCCCCACCAAGATGGCCGACGACATCTCCATCCGCCGCATGGAGAACGCCGGCGCCACCATCACCTCCTCAATCCAACTCATGGCCGAACTGGCCGGGAACTGGACCAGCGACCGCGGCGGCAAGATCATCCCCTTCGTCATGGGACTCATGCCCCAGCAGTGACCTTGCGGAGCCGGGGGCGCCTGAAGCCACCCCGACCCAGGTGGCACGTCGGCGGCACTCCATGGGGCAACGAGCCCGCCGTAGCGCTCCAGTCCGTCACCGTGTCAACCCCATCGAGCTCGACACGGTGACGCACCGCAAGAAGGCGCCCGCCGGGCGGCGGAGCCAAGACCGGCAGCGCCGCCCGGCGCCCTCACTTCACCTCTGTCACACGTGCCACATCCCAGCGTTGACGGCACCAAAAGATTCCTAGGAGACAGCAGTGACCAGTACCACCCCGCAGACCCCGTACGAGCAGGCCGTCGCCGAAGACCTCCCCGAGGGCTTTTCACAGGTCGTCCGGGAAGTGAACGGCACCCTGATACACAGCGTCATCGGCGGCGCGGGCGAGCCCGTTGTGCTGCTGCACGGCTGGCCGCAGACATGGCGGGAATGGAGGCACATCCTGCGCCCCCTCGCCGACATGGGATATACCGTCGTGGCCCCCGACCTGCGCGGCACCGGCGGCTCTGCAGTCGCGGAGACCGGCTACGACAAGGACACCCAGGCACGCGATGTGCACGAGCTGCTCCAGTCCCTGGGACTGAACGGCCCGGTACGCCTGGTCGGACACGACATTGGCGGCATGGTCGCCTTCTCCTATGCCCGCCTGTACCCCCAGCAGGTACACCGGCTCGTCCTGGCAGACCTGGCCGTCCCTGGGTACGGCCTGGAAGACATCATGGACCCGGCGACAGGCGGCTACTTCCACTTCGGGCTCTTCATGACCCCCGAGGCACCGGAACTGCTGTTCCAGGGCAACGAACGCGCTTTCCTGAGCTGGTGGTTCGCAAAGATGTCAGCCGACCCCAAGGCGTTCCCGTCGGAGGAGATCGACGTCATCGTCGCGTCCCTGCGCGCCCCGGAAGCCCTGCGCGGCGGCTTCGAGCACTACCGCACCATGCTCGACGACGGCCGGGCCAACCGGGCCTGGGGTGACGCGGGCGGTGTCCTGACGATGCCCGTACTGGCCGTCGGCGGCGAACACAGCGTGGGGCCCTACCTGGCACGCAGCCTGACCGCGGTCGCACCCGACGTCACGACGGCAGTGATAGCCGACAGCGGACACTACATCCCCGACGAGCGGCCCGAAGCCCTCCTGGCCACGCTCGCCCCGTTCCTGGCGTAGCAGACCAGTCGCGCCGATCCATCCCACCGAAGACCACTACGACCACCAAAGACCACCGAAGACCACTGTCAAAGGCGGCCGAGACAAGAAGGAATCACACCATGACCATGGCTTACCTGGCCCAGCCCGACCAACAGCAGACACTTGAATGGCTGGACGGCAGCACGTTTTCCGTCCTCCTCGACGGCCAGGCCACGAACGGGCAACTCACCGTGGGAAGATTCGCGGTCGGCAAGGACGAGGCACCGCCCTTCCACATGCACACCCTCGAGGACGAGATCTTCATGCTGATCAAGGGCACCGCGCTGCTCTGGCTCGGCGAGGAACAAATGGAGCTCTCCGAAGGCGGCATCGTCTACTTGCCCAAGAACATTCCTCACGGATACCGCATCACCTCGGACACGGCCGACCTCCTCATGATCGCCACGCCCTCGGGCATCGAGGGACTGTTCCGGCACGCCGGGCGTGACATCACCACCCCTCGGCCCGAGGACTTCGCCATCACGCCCGAGAAGCTCGCCGAAGCATCGGAGCTCTACGGGCAGGTAGTGCTCGGCCCGCCGCGTTGACGTGCTGCCCGTGCACTGTGCCGACCGTCGGCAACAGACCGGTCGCCACCGCGCCACCGACGCCTGGCCCCACCGGGTGCGCTGCGCGCAGCCGGATCTCACGCCGCCCGCCACCTCCACGGGGCGGACGGCGAACGACCGCACCGGGATATGACGGAGCCGAGCAACGCATCCGCAAGCTGGAAATCTCGGATCGGCCCGACCCCGATTCATTCACTCACTTGGTCGCCCAACAGTCCTTTCGACCTCGGACACTGCGAACGCATTCCTCAAGTGACGAAACGGGAGAGATTGACAGTCCGGAGAAGCCCTCAGGGCGTGCGATCTCGGCACAGTACGGCGATGGTGCGACCAGCCGCGACCGCGGCGCCATCAACGCGGACGAGCGCGCCACGGGAGCGGTTCCCCCCTGAACAGAGAGCGACATCAACAAATGGTCACTCTCAAGGTATTATATTGGTCGACCAATAACTTGGGGTCGGATGACTCTTTGGTCTCCGGCCCCGGCCCCGTGCCGCCACACAGGAGGAGCAGCAACCGTGCCGCCAACGTCCGAGTCGATACAGCGGAGGGCCGATGCGGCCCCGACCGCCGTCGACACTCCGATGGGTGAGGCCCTCTTCCGCGCCGCTCGCATGCACCGGATGGTGGCCAGCAACCTGCTGCGCGAGACCGGCCTCTACCCGGGGCAGGAGCTTCTGATGATGCAGTTGTGGCAGCGCGGCGCGCAGCGCCAAGCGGACCTCATCAAGACCCTGGGCCTCGATCCGTCGACAGTCACCAAGATGCTGCAGCGCCTGGAACAGTCGGGCTTCGTCACCCGCAGGCCGTCCGACGAGGACCGTCGCGCTGTCGTCGTGGACGCGACCCGCGCCGGCCAAGCCCTGCGCGACCGGGTCCTGCAGGTATGGCGCGAATTGGAGACGATCACCGCGGACGGGTTCACGAGCGAGGAATACGACCAGGCCATGGGGATACTGGCCCGCATCGAGGCGAACCTCATGGACACATCATCCACCGACGGCGAAGACTCCCCGGGTATCCCGCCGCGCCTCTACTGACAGGCCCCGGCGACCCGACCCGGCCGCAGTCGCGCCGGCAAGACTTCAGGGGTGACGTTCTGAGGCTCCAGGCCTGCGCGACAATGCCTCATAGATGGATACATGCAACTCGGGTGGTGGGCATGCGCCTGCGGACCCACTTCCCCATGCTGGGGCACCCAAGGGCATCCGTCCTCCTGCTCGCCGGGGCACCTCCAAAAGAGGACCTGCCGCCGCCCGCCACGCTTGCGCGATGGCACGGCGAACTCGCCCTGAGGCACCAGGACGGCCACTGTATCGACCAGAGGGTGGTCGATACACCACAGAACGACAGACCAGGGCCACAGTAAGTGGCTGCTGGTCTCGGCCCTGACTGACACCCTCCTCCAGGACGAGGCCCCGGTGAGCTCGCGTGGGCGTTGACCACCCAGGCCAGGTTCGAGGCCGAGACGTCGCGGTCGGTCTGAATACATCGGGACGCGCTGCAGCCCGGAACGATCAGTCCCCGGCGGGCGCCGACTGCTCGGGAGTATCTCTGTGGGCCTGCTCGGAAGCCTGCTCGGGTGCGATCAGGCCGCGGAACACGGGGACGACGAGGCGCAGGACGTCCTCGACGTCCGCGGCTGCGAGATCCGGCATGCGCAGCAGGTGGCGCTGGCTGGCGATCCCCATCAGCATCGCGCTGGCCAGCGCGGCGCGCAGACGGGCATCACCGGCCGTGACGGTGGCGGCGATCGGCCCGACGGACTCGGCAGTGACGTGCGTCCGCAACAGCTCCGCGGCATCCTCACTGGTCATGCTGGCCCGCAGCAGCACGGCCATGGGGGTGTGCGGGTCGGCCGCCCACGCGTCGAGCATGCCGCGAAGGTAGTTCTCCACCGTCTCACCCGGGTCGTCGGTGGTGAGTTCGGCGATGGGAATGCTCCAGTGGACCGCCTCACGGAACAGGGCGTCCTTGCTGCCGAAGTACTGGATGACCGACGACTTGTCGACATCGGCCTCGGCCGCGATGGCCCGGATGGTGGCCCGCTCGTAGCCGACCTCGGCGAACTTCCGGCGAGCCGCCTCCAGAATGCGCCGCCGGGTGCGCTCGCCCTTGCGTGGACAATCCACTTCCCCCTCGGGAGTCTGCTTCCTCGGCCGTCCTCGCCCGGAGGGCCTCGACTGCGGCACTTCTTCCGTCACCTCGGCGGCAGCCACGCTGCGCCTCCTCTCCTCGCCCAACTCGATGCTACAAGCGGCATATCCCGTGGTGGGGGCGACGCCGACCCGTGGTCGAGGGCGACACCGACACAAAAATAGACATTCATTGATTTCCTTGACCCATCGTACGTACCCTCGACGCCGACCGTTCGAGATGAGCGGAAGCCGACACCCGGCCCCGCCCTACGGGGAATCCCCCGCGCCCACAAGCGCGTGCCAGGTGCCGCACAGGTCGGCCGCGGCATCGTGGCAACGAAGACTCCGGCCCAGGTCTCAGAGTGGGGTACTCCACTGGCCGGCACGGGCGCCCGAATGTCGCATCGGGCGCCCCGGCGGAGCCGCAGAGCGGATCCGACCCACGTCGCAAGTCCGCCGCCACCCCCAGCGGGTTCTTCGTTCCACCCGCCCGGTGTAGGTGAAGCCGTCGCGGCGGTAATTTATTGGTCGGCAAATTCTTTACAAGACGTCCTGAAATATAGCCTCTGATCAGTAGCAATGGATTGAGATCGGGTGCTTCCTCCATCTAATTTCCTCATCTCCATGGTCGGCCACCTATGGCATTGTTGGCTCCGAGAGCCGAACGCCCCCTCCTACCGAGACGGTTCCCGTGACGGCATCAGCCGCCTCGCCTGGGACAGGGACAGGGACAGGGACAGGGACAGATCAGTCCGCGCCCCAGCTTCTGAGCCCCCGCGAACGCACCGTCATCTTCGTCACCAATCGCCGGGCGCATGCTGCTGGCCTCGCTCGACCAGCCGATCGTCGGCACGGCGCTGCCGACGATCGTCGCGGATCTGGGCGGCGGCTCGCACATATCCTGGGTGGTGACCTCTTACCTGCTGGCTCAGACCGTCTCGACCGTGCTCGTCGGCAAGTTCGGCGACATGTACGGCCGTAAGACCGTCTTCGCCGTGTAGACGATCGTCTTCATCACGGGCTCGTTCTTCTGCGTAGCCCTTGGGAACGTCCTCTGCCGGGCCCCAGTGACCGACCGACTTGGGCGTCCAGGTCATCTGGCCGGGCTCGTCGAGAGCCCCGTAGGCGCCCGGTCCGCTGAAGTAGAAGATGAGTTCGTCGTAGTCGGCGTTGTGGTGCATCAGCGGACGGGCGCCGGGGCGCGCGCTGAGGTATACAGCAGCAGATCGCGGCTGCTGCTCTCGGCGAAGGAGCCCGGGGTCCGCCGTGCGGGAGGTAGGACTGCGGCTGGACGTCGGCGAGGTTGAGCTTCAACACGGGGATCCGTCCGCCGACAACCGCGACGAACGCAAGGGAGTCGCACCGCAGGCTGAACCGGGTTATGCCGTCGAAAGCCTTGACCAGGAGGTCAGTCTGGCCGGGCTCGTCCGAACTCAGACTGGGGTCGGGGCGTTGACGTCCCGCGCGAAGTTGATCATTCCGAACGGTGCCGGTGGCGCTGAGCCGAAGCTGTTCCGGGGTTTCCAGGATCACGCGAAGGGTCGGTGTCCTCACTGGCACGACGCGATACGTGACGGCTCGCGGCAGGCAGACGAAGTCTCCCGGTTCGGCGCGCAGGGTGCCGAAGTCGGTGACGTAGTCCAGTTCGCCGTCCTGTACGAAGTGCAGTTCGTCGTTCCCTGCGTTGCGCCAGACGAACGGCGTCGGCGCCGAGCGGGCTGAGGCCGCGAGGGAGAGGTCCTTGCGGCTTGTGGCGAAGACGGTCGGGAGAGCGGACTGGGTCGGTCCGGTCGGGCAGGTGGAGATCGAGGCGGTGGGGTGCGTGCCGGCCCTGCACTGAGGCGCAATCAACGATGAGGTACCGCCGTACGGTGACGCGCATGTCGCCGTTGAAGCCGTCCCGGCTCCACAGGTGAGCGTTCGGCGGTGGCCCGTGGTGTGCTCCAGGTCCGTTGTTCGTCATGGTGAGCTTCCCTCGGGTGAGCCTGCGGACTCCGGCTGAGCCAGCCTGATGAGCCCCCCGGAAATCGGCAGGGGTGGCGAGGCGGCGGCCGAGGGATTGGGCGGTCTTTAGATCGTGGGGAATTTTCTGACCGTCGACAGCTGCCGACCACGCACGCCAGATCGCTACCTTCGCTGCGGAAGTGGCGCCGCTGGTCCGTCAGATTCTTGCCTGGCCCTTTCAGGGATCAGGTTGATCCGCCCTTCGGTGACCAGCGGTCGGTTCCCAATAGGCTCTGGCAGGTGGCGCCTGCCACGCAAGAGTCTCGGCGATCTCCGCGATGAGGTTGGTCACCCGGATCGCCGCCGGTGTCTGGTGGGCAGACCGCCACACCATCGACCATTCGTATACCGGCACAGGCGCCACCAATGGGCGCACCACCAAATCCTCAGGGACCGGCATTTCCAGCGTTGCGACCGCTGGACGGCCATATGCCCGGATCGCCGCAAGAGTGCTGGCCTTGCCGTGTCCATGCACACGCTCGACGATGCGCAGCCCGAACTCAGCGCTGAGGGCATCGTTCCAGCGTTCCCACTCGGCTGCCTCTTTGGCCGTATGCAGCATGATCGGGTGTGCTGCGAGCCGGCTCAGCGGCACCTCCGTGAGCCCCGCCAGCGGATGATCCTTAGGCACCACGAGGCGCAGGCGCTCGCGCCGTACCACCTGGTGTTCCAGAGGTACGGGCAGTGGTTCCTGTAGACCACCGACCCAACCGAAGGCCACATCGAGCTCAGTCGCCAGCAGTCGGGGAACAGCGGCGGTGAGGCCGTGGTGCTGAGTGAACTCCAATGCCACCTGCGGAAGTTGGGCTCTCAGATGGGTCACCAGAGTCGACAGAGGCAGTCCCTCGGTGACCATGTCCACTCGGACGGCCGGGACCGCGTCGGCCAACTCCGACAGCAGGTCGTCGGCGTCGGAAAGGAGTTGCCGTCCATGCTCCACGAACAACGCACCAGCAGGGGTCAATTCCACGTGCCTACGGTCGCGTATGAAGAGCGCTATACCGAGCCGACGCTCAAGCCTGCCGACCTGAGCAGACAAGGCCTGTTGAGTGATGTGCAGACGCCCAGCCGCACGGCCGAAGTGCAACTCTTCAGCAATGCACACCACGTAACGCACCAGGCGCAGGTCCAGGTCCATGCAAGACAGGTAAACACACGGACTACTCGTAGGGCCCCGTCAGGTGGCGGGTCCATCGCGATCAAGGCATTCCTCCGGCATAGTCCATGTGGCCTCTGGTACACGGCAGTTCACCGCCCGTGAAAACTGGCAGCCGCGCGCTACAAGCTCCCCTCCTGCGCCCACGAGGCCGACAGAAAGCGCTGCTCCGACTCTGCCAATCACCACGGTTCGACAACTCCAGGTTGTCACTGCGGAGGCACAAGATGTTGGACCGGTAGGGCGAAGCACGCGTTTCATAACCATGCGTCCGCCGCTCGAAGTCGATGACACGAGGAAATCTTCCGTTCAGCCCGCCTGCTCAATCGAGTCAAGCAGATGAGGACATTTCCTACTTCAGCCACGAAATTAGCAAGCTACTCACATGTGACTCGACGACCTCGGCGCAAGCGACCAGGGACGCCCTCGGCCCAGTGCAAAACGACCGGCACACCACAGACGAGTTGGAGTACCAGGTGAGTGAAGACAACGTCGAACGCAACAAGCGCAACTTCCGACGGTTCCAGCAAGAGGTGGTAGTCGGCGGCGACATGTCCGTGGTACCGGAATTGATAGCGCCCCAGATGCGCCTTCTGCGAAGCGGAGACGACTCCTTCGTCCGTCTTGGCGGGGGCGAGGTTCCGCAGGAACGCGTCATCACACCGGATCAGTTCATCCGACGGTACGGCGAGGTCATAGGCAAGCCGAAGATCCACCGCCGCACGATCGAAGCGATCCACGGCGAAGGAGACGTCATCTGGGCTCGTTGGAAGATCGAGGAGGAGCACGACAGCGACCGCTACGGCGTTTCGCCCACGGGCAAGTTGCTGACGATCGACGAGGCCGCGATGGTTCGCTTCGACAGCCAGGGTCGGATGATCGAGGGTTGGTTCATGCAGGATCCCATCGAGGTGCTCAACCAGATCGGCGCCAAGGTGACCGTGGAACCGGGATCCGAGCAGTAGGGCGCCCCGGGCTACGGCGACCGCGCGTCGTCCGCGGCTACTTGCTCCGGCTCCGGTGGCGGCGTACACCGCAGGTTTGACGGCTTGTCAGGACGAGCTAATCCAGAGCGCCTTCCACGTGTGCTCGGCCCAGCCATCCATCGCCACCGGACGCTGAGAGACCGTGCGATCTCCTGCTTCCGAAAGCAACGGTTCACTCCTCCCACGTCGCCCTCCCCCACCGGTGGCCGGTCTGGATCGAGATTGGCCCGCCACTCGAACTCCGGGGCCTGCTCGACGCTCGACACAGTCACCGCGAGCAACGGCCTCCCGCCCAACCGCATTCGTCAACGAACCACCACTTGATACGAAAGGGAGGTTCCCATGACAGCCAGCTTCACACTGGACCGTACGGACTGGCAGATCCTCATCGACGGAACACGGACCAACAGCCAGAGCCAGCGGTGGTTCGAGGTGCAGGATCCCGCGACCGGTGAAGCGATCGCCCGGGTTCCGGATTGCACAGCGGGCGAGGTCGATGCCGCTGTACGGGCGGCACGGCGTGCATACGAGGGGGGCTGGCGGTACCGCAGCGCCAGGGAGCGCGGGCAACTCCTGTTCAGCGTTGCCGACGTGATCCGTCGGCACGCCGACGAGTTGGCCTGGCTGGAGACACGCGAGGTCGGCAAGCCTCTCCGGGACTCACGGAACTTCGACGTCGCCGTTTCCATTGCCTTGTTCGAGTACTTCGGTGGTCTCGCTGACAAGGTTGACGGGGAATTCCTCCTGCAAGGTCCAACGAATGCGCAGGTGGTTCCCGAGCCGTACGGCGTGGTGGGCGCGATCCTGCCCTTCAACTGGCCGCCGATTCACCTCGCAGGCAAGATCGCCCCCGCCCTGGCCACGGGCAACACGATCGTCCTCAAGCCCGGGGAGCAGGCACCGCTGGTCGCGCTGCGGATGATCGAGCTCATGCAGGAGGTGTTGCCGTCGGGCGTGGTCAATAGCGTCACCGGGAGAGCGGCGGGCCCCGCGCTCGCCGGCCATCCGATGGTCGGGAGGCTCACGTTCACGGGCGCTTCCGAGACGGGGAAGGCGGTGATGCGCAGCGCCGCGGACAACTTGACCATGGTGACGATGGAACTCGGCGGCAAGAACCCACTGATCGTGTTCGAGGACGCGGATCTGGACGACGCCCTGCGGGGAGCGATTGAAGGCATGTACTTCAACCAGGGCGAGGCGTGTACATCGACGTCACGGCTCCTGCTTCATGCTTCGGTCCATGACCGTTTCCTGGAGCGCTTCTGCGCCGCCACGGAGGGACTCCACGTAGGCGACGGCCTCGACGAGGCGACCGATATCGGGCCGATGGTCGACCGCGCCCAGCAGGAACGCGTACTGAGCTACATCGAGATCGGTCAGCAGGAAGGCGCCCGGGTCGCGGCGCGCGGCCGAGTTCCGGACGACCCGAAGTTCAGGAACGGATTCTGGGTAGCACCAACCGTCTTCACAGGCGTCACGGAGAAGATGCGGATCGCCCAGGAAGAGATTTTCGGGCCTGTGTGCTCAGTGATGCGGTTCGAGTCCTACGAGGAAGCCATCCGCATCGCGAACAGCACCGACTACGGTCTGACGGCCGCCGTCTACACGCGAGACCAGGAGCAGGCGAGCCGGGCAGCCCGTGACATCGAAGCGGGCATCGTGTTCGTCAACAACTACTTCCGCGGGTCGCTGCTCGGCTCGCCGTTCGGCGGTATGAAGGCCAGTGGTTTCGGCCGGGAGAACGCGAAGGAGGCGCTGCGGGAGTTCGTCCGGTCCAAGAACGTCCGGATGCCGTCGGGCTTCGGCCAAACGCCTGCTTGGGCGCCCGTCGACCGTCTCGTTCCGCGTCAAACCTCCGGTTCGCGTGACGGCGAGGGGAGCGGATCGTGAACATGCAGGCCATGGTGCTGAAGGAGTTCGGCGGGCGGCTCGTGCAGGAGACGGTGCCCGTGCCCCGGCCCGGGGTCGGCGAAGTCCTGGTGCGGGTCGTCGCGTGTGGCGCCGGCCTCACCCTGGAGAACGTACGCTCAGGGAACCTGGGTGGTTCGGCCCCGCGCATCATCGGGCACGAGCTCTCCGGCACGATCGCGGAGCTCGGCCCCGGTGTGCACGGCTGGCGCCAGGGCGACCGGGTGACCGCTTCCTTCTATCTCTTCTGCGGCTCTTGCGCCATGTGCGCTTCAGGCAGGGAAACGCACTGCCTGAATTTCAAGGGGTTCATCGGAGCGGCGGTGGACGGGGCATTCGCCGAGTACACCGTCCTCCCTGCCATCAATCTCGTCCGGATACCAGCGGCTGTACCACTCAGAGAAGGAGGGGTCATCGCGGACGCGGTCGCGACGACGTACCACGTGGCACGAGAACGGGCGAAGATCGTCCCAGGGCAGCGGGTCGCCGTGATCGGGGCCGGCGGCGGTGTCGGTATCCACATGGTGGCGATGGCGAAAGCCTTCGGCGCCCTCGTGATCGCGGTGGAGCGCGACAAAGAGAAGCTCGGGGCGCTCGAAGCAACCGGCGCTGACGCCGTCGTCGACTCCAACTCCGGCAGTTGGCGGGAGGACATCATCAACACTGCGGGCCGACCGCTGGACGCATGCATCGACTTGGTAGGTACTGCGAGCACGACCAGCGCGGTCACGACCCTCGGAGTCAACGGTAAGTTCATCGTGGTCGGGGTGCCGCCGAACATTCGCTCGTCGGTGACAGTTGATCCGCTGTTTCTGGTCAACCACGAGGTGGAAGTGACCGGGTCGCGGTACGCGACCCGTGCCGAGATCGATCACTCCCTGAGCTTGGTGGCCGAAGGGAAGGTCCCGACGGTCATCGGCGCTTCCTACCCGCTGGCCGCTGCCGAGGAGGCTCTGGAGGCGATACGGGCCAACAAGGTGTTCGGCCGCGTCATCATCGATGTCGCGACCGAATCGCCCAGCGATGCGCGATAAGCGCAGCCCGCTCCCCGGACACTGTCGCCCAAGCCGATGGCGTCCGGGGGAGCGGGCGCCGAGTACACCCAGCCGCACGATCGACAATGCGTCGCCAACACGCGGGCCGCTACAGAGGAACACGGCACCGGGCCGCAGCCCTCGGTCCTGTCACACCGTCGAGAGCGCGTCGTCGACGGCCGCATGAGTGCGACGAAGACCCGGTGCCGCGCCGACGACGAGGAGCATGAGGGCGAGCGCCAGGCGCCGTGTCCATGTCGTCAGCCACGGATAAGGGGATTCGCCAGGGACAACACACCACCAAGAGCCCGGCTCAAGCGAGACGCCGAGCGAGGTTGAGGAGGACCGCGTTGACGGCGGGGCACGTCCCCGCCGTCAACGCGGTCCTCGATGTGCTCACCGGCGCAGCCGGGTCACCAGTGCCTGGATCTCCGCGCGCCGCGCCCACGCGATGACAGCCATGAGCACCGCGAGCACGGCCGGGGCCGGCGCCATGCTGGGCTCGTCGAGCACGAACAGCTGGGTGACCACCGCGCCGAGGAGCACGCCGCTCAGCCCGAGCGCGGCGAGCCCGGCGAGAACGGGAATCACCAGCCCGATCACGCCGGCCAGCTCCACTGCCCCGACGAAGTACCGGAACCATTGTCCGGCACCGAGGTCATCGAACATCTCCACCATGTCGCTGTCTCCGAGCAGCTTCGGCCCGGCAGCCATGATGAGCAGGAATACGGCGAGGATCCCTTGCACGACCCACAACGTGACAGCTCGGGTCCGGGATGGGGTGGCGATGGGTTGTGTGGTCATTTCAGAATTTCCTGTCTAAGAGTGGCATCGCGTGATCGGTGGCGGTCTCGATCCCATCCGCTGTGATCGGCAGCCACTACCGGGTGGGTGGATCTCCGGCGGACGGCCGTCGGATCCGCGCCCGGGATGAATCAGGCGGCAGCGCGGTCGGAGGGCTGGCGGCGGCGCAGCATGGCACGCTGGATGGCGGGCGGGTCGTAAGCCATGTCGAGCCGACCAACGTTGGTGCCGGGCGGCACGATGGCGTCGATCTGGTCGAGGAGCTCGTCGGAGAGGGCGGTCTCGGCGCCGGCGAGCAGGTCGTCGAGGTGGGCCATGGTGCGCGGTCCGATGATCGCGGACGTGACACCGGAGTGAGCGATCGTGAAGGCCATGGCCATGTGCGTCATCGACATGCCCGCCTTCTCAGCGAGGGGGATGAGCTGCTCGACGGCGTCGAGGCGACGCTCGTCACTCAGGTGCCTGAAGCCGAACCCACTCCGGTGAGTGGTGTTCTCCTGACCCTTGCGATAGCGGCCCGTGAGCATGCCTCCGGCCAGCGGGCTCCACACCAGCGTGCCCATCCCGTAGCGCTCGCAGACAGGCAGGACCTCACGCTCGATGGCGCGGTCAAGTATCGAGTAGTTCGGCTGCTCGGTGCGGAACCGGTGCAGGCCGTGACGATCTGCCGCCCACTGCGCCTCGACGATGTCTGTGGCGGTGAAGGAGGAGGTGCCGATGGCCCGGACCTTCCCGGCGCGCACCAGGTCGGTGAGGGCGGAGAGGGTCTCCTCGATGTCGGTGTCCGGCGACGGCCGGTGGAGCTGAAGTACGTCGACGTGGTCCGTCTGCAGTCGGCGCAGCGAGTCCTCCAGGGCGCGGATCAGCCAACGCCGCGAATTGCCCTGCTGGTTGGGGTCGTCCCCCATGGGGCGGTGGGCTTTGGTGGCGAGCACGACGTTGTCCCGACGGCCCTTGAGCGCCTTGCCGACGATCTCTTCGGACTCACCACGTCCGTAGACGTCGGCGGTGTCGACGAAGTTGATCCCCGCGTCCAGCGCCTTGTGGATGATGCGGACGGAATCATCGTGGTCGGGATTGCCCTGGGCACCGAACATCATCGCGCCCAGGCAGTAGGGACTGACCTTGATGCCGGTTCGACCCAGCGTGCGGTACTGCATGGCTCTCCTCGTGTGGGCTACTGGTCCGGCACCCCGCTATGGTAAAAACGGAACACCGTTCAATGTTGAGAATATGGAACATCGTTCCAGATTGCAAGAGGTTCGCTTTCATGCCCGATCGCCCCGCCGAGGAGCCACCCACCGGCCGCCGTGTACGACCTGACGTGCAGCGCAGCCTGCACGCCCTGCTGACGGCAGCTGCCGAGGTCTTCGCAACAGATGGCGTGGACGCCCCCGTGCGTCGCATCACCACCAAGGCGGGGGTGGGCGCCGGCACGCTCTACCGCCATTTCCCGCAGCGCTCGGACCTCATCACCGCCGTCTTCCGCCGAGAGATCGACGCGTGCGCCGACGCGGCTCCCGCCCTGGCGGAGGAGTACCAGCCGGTCGAAGCCCTCGAGCGGTGGTTGCGGCGCTTCGCACAGTTCCTCGTCACCAAGCGCGGGCTCAAAGCCGCGCTGCACTCCAGCGAACCCGCCACCTACGAGAGCCTGCCCGTCTACTTCCAGGACCGCCTTGTCCCCGCCATCACGAACCTGGTCGACGCCGCCGCCAAGTCCGGGGGGATCCGCTCCGACGTCGTCCCGTACGACCTACTGCGAGCCATGAGCGACCTCGTAGCTCCCGACGACCCCGACTACACCGAACGCGTGATCACCCTGCTCGCCGACGGACTTCGCTACGGGGCAGACGGAGCGGACGGGGCAGGCGCAGATTTCAACGAGCGTTGAGTTCTGCGTGTTACGGTCCATTCGGATGGACGCCTACCTGGGCGGACCGGCCGATGCGTAGGGCTCTTGGTGTGGCGGAGTCGGCCGGCCAGGTACCCACTCACCCACCCCCTCAGCCTCTCGACCGCAAAGGAATACCTCCATGCGCATCGACACGCACGCCCACGTGTACCCCAGCGACTACCTCGACTACCTGGACAGCTGCGGCGTCACCACCACCGGTAGCCACCGCGGCCTTGGAGCCGACGACACCGACAAGGAACTCGAGGCCCGGTTCGCCCTGATGGCCCGGGCCGGCGTGGACCGACAGGTGCTCTCCGCCTCCCCGTTGACCGGGGCGCTGCCGGACGCCGCCCAGGCCGCGCGGGCCGCGCAGATGATCAACGATCGATACATAGGCCTCGTCGACCGGTTCCACGACCGCTTCCTGGCCTTCGCCGCTCTGCCGCTGCCCCACGTGGACGCCGCCCTGGCTGAAGTTGATCGCGTCCTGGGTGCTCCGGGCGTCGTCGGCGTGGCTGTGACCACCACGGCGGCAGGCAGGGCGCTGACGGACCCGACTTTTGCGCCGGTGTGGGAGGAACTGAACCACCGCGGCACCGTCGTGTACGTCCACCCGGCGGGTGTCGGCGCGGGCTCCCCGCACATCACCGACCACCACCTCACCTGGATGGTCGGCGCGCCCACCGAGGACACGGTCGCCGCCGCTCAGTTCATCACCAGTGGGGTCACGACCCGTTACCCCCGCCTGCGCATCCTCAACTCCCACCTCGGCGGTGCGCTGCCCGTGCTGCTGGAGCGGTGGGACCACCTCGCGCACGTGGAGGCGCCCGACGCACCCGTCCCGCCGAGCCAGGCCGCTCGCCAGATGTGGTACGACACGGTCGCTCACGGCTCCCAGGCGGCATTGCACGCCGCGGTTCAAGCAGTTGGCGCGGATCGACTCGTCCTCGGGAGTGACTTCCCCTACCAGGCAGGAGAGCACTACCTCGACAGCGTCAGCTACATCGAGCGGTCCGGTCTCGCCGCGCAGGACACCGACAGAATCCTCGCAGGCAACGCCGAGGCCCTCCTGGGCTTGGTATGACCACCGCGGACTCGAGGGCTGAGACTTCGACAGGGCAAGCGATCGTGACCGACGAACAAGAAGTGACCCACACGCCCAACAGGGCGCCGACTCCGCCGCGCTGGCCGCGGCTGCTGTTCCGGATCGTCATCACTGGTGAAGCGCTGCTCGCGCTTGACCAGGCGGCGCTCGCGGGCGGATTCCTCTCCGGCAACTACAGTGCGCTGGGCATGCATGCCGCCGGCGCCGCCGCCACCGCTCTGGCGGCCGTCCTGCTGACGATCACCGCCGTGCTGCTGTGGCGGCCGGGACGTGGTCCCGGATGGCCGGCGGTGGCCAGCGCAGTGCTGTTCACCGCGGAGGGGGTGGAGATCGGCCTCGGTTACGGTCGCGTGCTCGCCCTTCACGTGCCACTGGGCACGGCGATCATCGCGAGTGCGCTGCTCATGCTGGTCTGGGCCTGGCGCCCGGTGCGGCAATCGTCCGAGGAGCAGGCGTGAACCGACGACGTTTCCTCGCGGCGGCGGCGGGCACGGCTGTGGGCTCGGGGGCGATCGCCGCCGGTGTCCCGGCCGCCTGGCGTGCGTTCGGCCACGGCCAACCCGGCCTCCTGCTGACCAGCACCGCGCCGCTGCCACGCCCGTACCAGGTGCCGCTGCCCGTACCTTCGATCCTGCGGCCTGCCCACACCGACGCCGTGGCCGATTCCTACGAGATCACGCAGCGCATCGCTCACCTGTCGATTCTGCCCGGGTTGCGGACCGAGGCATGGACGTACGCGGGTAGCTTCCCCGGCCCGACGATCGTCTCTCGCTCAGGTCGTCGGACCATCGTGCACCATCGCAACGAGTTGCCGCAGCCGACGGTGGTTCACCTTCACGGCGGGCATACGCCGCACGACAGCGACGGCTATCCGACCGATCTGATCCTGCCGGTCGGCGCGCGGAGATCGACAACCTCGACGGGAGGGATGCAGGGGGCCCACAACGAGGACGCCACGGCTGTGGTTTCGGAAGGGACGCGCACGTACAGCTATCCGCTGGACCAGCGGGCGGCGACGCTCTGGTATCACGATCACCGCATGGGCTTCACCGGGCCCGGCGTCTGGCGTGGCCTGGCGGGTTTCCACGTCATCCATGACGACGAGGAGGATGCCCTGCCGCTGCCTCGCCACGACCGTGACATCCCCCTGATGATCTGCGACCGCTCCTTCGCCGCGGACGGCTCGTTCGCCTACCCCTCCCTCGACCCGTACCTCGGGAGTCAGCCCGGGGTGACCGAGCGGTACATGAACGGCGTACTCGGCGACGTCATCCTGGTCAACGGTGCCCCCTGGCCCGTTCTGGACGTCGCCCGGCAGCGCTACCGCCTGCGCCTGCTGAATGCCTCCAACGCCCGTCGCTACCGGTTGGAGTTGGATCCCCAGCCGCCCGGCGGAGACGCCTTGGTTCAGATCGGCGGCGACGGAGGGTTGCTGGAACGGCCGGTAGCCCACGACCGGTTGGACATGGCCTCGGCCGAACGCTTCGACATCGTCGTCGACTTCGGCCGCTACCGCCCCGGCACACGGGTCCGCTTGGTGAACAGGCTCGGTTCCGGCACCACCGCCGAGGTGATGCGCTTCGATGTCTCCCCCACCGCCCGCACACCCGCGGACGACACCGCAGTGCCCGACCAGCTGTCCACCATCGGGCGGCTCGATCCGGCCCGGGCGACGGCCACCCGAACCTTCACTTTCGCGCGCGGCTCGCGTGAGGCCGGCTGGACGATCAACGGCCAGGACTACATGCCGGGGCGCGATCTGGCGACGCCGCGCCTGGGGACGACTGAGGTGTGGCGGTTCATCAGCGACTTCCACCACCCTGTCCACGTCCACCTCGACCCCTTCCAGGTCCTGGCCCGCGACGGCCGGGAACCTGGGCCCTACGACGCAGGCTGGAAGGACACCGTGGACCTGTTGCCCGCGCAAGCGGTTGAGGTGGCGATCCGCTTCACGGACTATGCGGGGCGGTTCCTGCTGCACTGCCACAACCTCGAGCACGAGGACATGGCGATGATGGCCGACTTCACTACCCGGTAACGGCGCTTGGCGAAGCCTGCAGAGCGGTCCGCCCGGCTCTGGTTCGCTCCATGCGGTGGGATCCGTCCCGGCCGGCGGGCGCGCCGAGCCATCGGCGGCGATCGGTGCCGCGGACCTGGCGGGTCGCCAATTCTTGTCCCCCTCAGCCTCGATGGGGGTCCTCACACGGCGCCAGAGCCATTTTCACAACAGGCGTTGTTTTTTTCAATCGGCGGTCATACAGTCCTGTACGTCGGCCATGGACGGAGGAGAAATGTCCTGCGAACTGCTTGGCAACAACGACCGCGCTGAGGTCCAGCGCGCGCCCCAGCTCGGCTAGTCGGGCCGACCATGTCCTTCGACAACCGCTTCTCGCTCTACAAGCTGGAAGTCTTCTGCTGCGTCGTGGAGGCCAGCGGCGTCGGCCGCGCGGCCGAGCGCCTGTTTGTGACGCAGCCCGTGGTGAGCGCGCACCTTCGTTCGCTCCAGGAGCACCTGGGCGTACGGCTCTTCGAGCGTGAGGGCCGAGGAGTCCGATTGACGAAGGCCGGCAGTGCCGCCTACGACTGGGCCCGTGAGATGCTGTCGCGCACCCACCAGATCTCGCGTGAACTCGAGGATCTCGAAGCGGGGCTGAAGGAGTCATTGATCGTGGTCGCCGGACCTTCTCTGGCAGGCTACGTGCTGCCACCGATCGTCTGCCGACTGCGGGTGCAACACCCGGACATCCGAATCGCGTTGCGTGTCGCCGAACCGGCGCAGGCGCTCACAGCCGTCCGGTCGGGGGACGCCGACGTGGCGGTGGTGATGTGCCTGTCCCCCGCCGATCTGGATGGCCTCGACGTCGAGTCGATCGGTCGCGAGGAGCTCGCCTTGGTGGCCCAGCCGGATCATCCGCGCGCGGGATCCATGATCTCGCCGGGCGAGATGGGCGACCTCGACCTCATCACGTCGTGCAGCGACCAACCGACCGAAGACCTCCTTGCCGGCGCACTCGCAGCGGTCGGCTATCCGATGCCGGTTGCAACCACGGACCTCGGCCACCCGGAGGCGATCAAGCTTGCGGTCCGTGAAGGCTGCGGCGCGGCGCTGCTGATGCGCAGCGCCGTGGACCGCGACCTGGCCGTCGGCGACCTGTGTGAGATCACGCTCTCCCACACACCCACCGTCCCGGTCTACGCCACCCGCCGTGCCGGGCGTGAACGATCGTGGTTGCACGTCGACTTCGTCGAGGAGGCGCTCGCCCGCAGGACGCATAGCGCGCCAGGTGCAGGCCCGATAGAGCAGGTGGACGAAGGCACGGCGCCGTTGCCGAGTGCCGCCTGACGGCGGCGCCGCACCCACACAGCCTCCTCCGAAACGGGCTACCCGCGCACAACCGGGAGCAAGAGATGCGAGGGCGAGACGGCGTCATGGTGGACCGTGTCCACCCCTGCCTTCACTCCGTAGAAGTGGGTGAAGATGCCCTCCGTCATCGGTGAGTCGCCGTTGGCCAGTTCCAGACGGATGCGATGCCCCCGCCGGAACACGTGGCCGATCGGGAGGACCTCGACCTCGAAGCGATAGACCTCGCCCGGCTCCAACGGCTGCGGATCACGGTGCGTGTGGAACGGGCGCAGGTCGGTCGAGCGTTCCGGGTCGACCGCCCGATGGGAGGCCTTCAGCCAGCCACGGGTGAGGACCTGCCCTGGTGGGGCGGCTCCCTCGGGCCGCGGTGTGCCATCGGGCTCCTGGTCGGTCAGCCGGACGATGAAGTCGGTGTCGGACTGATCCGACGAGGCGTACAACACGAGCTTGACCGGCCCAATAACCATGACGTCCTCGTCGAGCGGCGCCGAGGTGAAGGTGAGGATGCGGGCCACCTGGTTGGGCACTCCGCTAGGGTTGACCAGCGTCGTCCCCACGTGCCACTCCGCCTGCGGGTAGTGGTAACTCGTGCTCGGCAGACTGCCCTCGGGCGGTGTTGTGCTCAGCCCGCCGTCGTTGAGCGACTCGACCACGTCTGACGGGCCCGGCGTCAGGTAGTACGGCACGCACTCCACGCCCGGCGGCGGCCACCGGTCGAACGCCCGCTCCTCGTCGGTCCCCGAGACGTGCAGGCGCACCGCGGGCCCGGTCATGATCCCGCTGTCCTTGTCCCTGAGCCAGTGGTCGTACCACGGCAGCAGGAGTCGCTCGTGGAACTCCGTGGACTCGTAGTCGGTCAGGGCCTTGGCGACGTTGAGCTGTGACGGCCGCGCGCCCGCCTCGACGTAGAGGCGCTTGGGGCTCGTCACCAACTCGAAGCCGAGGATGTTGCCGCGCAGGTGTCGCGCGTGCTTGCCCCAGTTGCCGATCGAGAAGACCGGGACGTCGATCCGGTCCATGCGCCAGTACGCCGAGCGCTCACGCCAGAAGTCGTCGTCGGTGGGGTGCTCGAGCAGTTCGCGGTCGACGTCGCCGAGCTTGGCAAGGCCGTCGGCACCGCGCGGCCCCATCGCGTGCATGGCGCGCACGGCGAAACTCCACAGGGTGATGAAGCCGCTGCTGGGGATGCCGCCGTGGAAGGCCGCTTCGCGGTACTCGTCGATGGACGCGTCGTACGGCGCAATGCACGCCAGGTGCGGTGGACGCTGGATCGCCGCCAGCCACTGGAGCATGGCGAAGTACGACTGGCCGATCATCCCGACCCTGCCCGTCGACCAGGGCTGCTCGGCGGCCCACTCGACCAGGTCGTACAGGTCGCGCTGCTCCGTCGCGCCGAGCACCTCCCAGCGTCCGTCCGACTTTCCCGTCCCGCGGACGTCGGCAAGAACGTAGACGTAGCCCTGCTGGACGTACCACTCGATCGGCCCCGTCTCGCGCGTCGGGTACGTCGGTACGGCGGGGAGGCCGGCGAGGTCCTTCTGGTACGGGGAGACCGCGAGCAGTACGGGGTGACGCTCCTGTGCGGCGCCCTCGGGACGGTAGACGTCGGCGCACAGGTGCACGCCGTCACGCATCGGCACCCGTACGTCGCGGTCGACCGCCACGCCGTCGACCTTCGGGCGGTGGAACTCCGGACGCTCGCCCATGGCTACCACGCGCCGGCCACCGGGACGTCGCGATGCCGGATGTGCCGCGCGACTTCGGTCCGGATCCGGACGAAGTCGTCGTGCCCCTTGGTGACGATCTGGTCGCGCGGGCGAGGAAGGGGAACCGCGATCTCCTCCAGGATCCGGCTCGGCGGGCTGGAGAGCACGAGCACTCGGTCCGCGAGGTAGACGCTCTCGTCGATGTCGTGCGTGATGAACAGGATCGTCATACCGTACGTCTCGTGGACGCGCAGGACCAGGTCCTCGAGGTCCTCCCGGGTCTGCGCGTCGACGGAGGCGAACGGCTCGTCCATCAGTAGCAGACTGGGCCGGTAGGCGAGCGCTCTGGCGATGGCGACCCGCTGCTGCATGCCGCCGGACAGCTGCCACGGGTATTTCTGCGCCGCCGAGGTGAGCCCGACCGCCTCCAACGCGTCGCGCGCCCGTCCGTCCCGTTCGGCGCGATCGATGCCGCGGTAGCGCAGCGGGAAGACGACGTTGGACTCGACCGTGAGCCAGGGGAACAGCGATTCGGTGTAGTTCTGGAACACCATCGCGAGCCCCTCCGGGACGGACGTGACCGGTTCTCCGAGCAGTTCGACGGTGCCACCGGTCGGCGGCATCAGGCCGGAGATGCAGTGCAGCATGGTGGTCTTGCCCGAACCCGACGGTCCGACAATCGAGACGAGTTCTCCCTTCGTCACCGAGAAGCTGATGTCGGCGATGGCCTCGTGTGACGAGGTGCGCGACCTGTACGTGTGCTGCAGCGAGTCGACCGTGAGCATTGCGGGTGTCCGTCCTTCCCTGTCAGCTTCCGCCATCGCGGCGGCGTGCGCCGAGGTGCCACGCGAGGGCTCGGTTCTCGACAGCCATCAAGAGGCCGTTGAGGGTGACGCCGAGCACGGCGAACAGCACGATGTAGGCCCACATGTCCGGCATGGCGAACGTCCGTTGAGCATCGATCAGCCCCATCCCGACACCGTCGGTACTCGCCACCATCTCCGACAGGATCGTCACGATCAGCGCGATGGAGAGGCTGATCCGCATGCCTGCGAAGATCTTCGGAGAGGCGGCCGGGATCACGACCAGCAGGATCTGCCGACTGCGCGGGACCCGGAACACGGCTCCGGTGCGCAGGAGTTGAGGCTCGATGCTGCGCACGCCCTCGATCGTGTTGAGCAGAATCGGCCAGACCACGGCGAACACCACGAGGGAGAGCCGCATCTGGAATCCGGTCCCGAAAACGACGAGGAAGAGGGGGATCAGCGCCGGCACCGGCAGCGAGCGCAGGAACTGGAGCGTCGGGTTGGCGTATTCCTCCGCGCGCCGCCAGAGCCCGAGGGCGACACCGGCGGCCACGCCGACGACAACTGCCGTTCCCCAGCCTAGGAACAGTCTGCTCAGTGACGACAGCAGCCGGCTCAGGAAGTCGCCGTTGACGAACAGGTGGGCGGCGTCGGCGTTCAGCCACAGCTCCTGGATGCGCTGGAGGATCTTCGCCGGCTCAGGGAAGTAGACGGACTGGGCGCGGGCCGTCGCCAACTGCCAAGCGATGAGGGCGAGCACGGCGATGCCCCACCGCTCGACTGCGCGGCGAACGGAGTGCCGGGGGGCGCTCATGGGCGACCGCCTCCCGCCGCACGCCATGGGCAGATTCCGGCCTCCAGTCCACTTAGGCCGACGTTGATGGCCAGACCGAGCAGGCCGGCCGCCACGACGGCGGCGTAGACGATGGCCGTGTCCTGCCCCGCGAGCGTCGTCTCGCTGATGAACGCACCGATACCCGCGCCGGTGCCGATCAACAGCTCCACAGCGACCGCGATGATGAGCGCGATGCCGGCCGCGACCCGCACGCCCGTGAGGATGAGCGGCAGCGCACTAGGCAGGTAGACGCGCACGAGGATCGCGGTGCGGCCGAGGCCGAAGCTGCGGGCGGTCTCGCGCGCGGTGGCCACGACGTCGTGGACGCCATAGATGGTGTTGAGAAGGATCGGCCAGATCGACGCGTACGCGACGAGCCACATGGTCGCCTGGAAGGTCTGCCCGAACACGAGGATGAAGAGCGGCATCAGGGCTACGCCGGGGATGGGGCGCAGCAGCTCAAGTGGCCCGCGGAACATCCGATAGAGCAGGTCCGACGCGCCGAGCAGCACTCCGGTCGGTATCCCGAAGGCGATAGCTATGCCGATGCCGGCGCCCCACTCCGCGAGCGTCTCGAGCAGCCTGCTCCAGAATGTCGAGTCGCCGAGCAGGTCGAAGAACGCGCGCAGCACCGACATCGTGTCCGGCAGGTACTTCTCGCTCACAGGGAGCAGCATCGTGACGGCCTGGCAGAGCGCGAGGAACGCCACGACACCGACCGCGCCGCGCAGGGCGCGCTTGACTGCGGCCAGGTCGACCACCGCCACCCGACCGCGTCCGGTGACCGTCATGACGGCTGCTCCGCGACGGCGGGCAGCGCCTGACGCATCCGAGCGAACTCGTGCACCTCGTGCGCCATCGCCTTCAGGCGCATGTCGGTGCGCGGGTCCGTGCAGTTGCCGTCGGCGTCGAACACCGGGTCCATCCGCGTGGTGATCGGAACGGCGAGCGGTGTGGGCCAGGCCCGCACCGCGTGGGCGACGGCCCGCACCGTCGTCACGGTCCCCACCGCGGCGATCCAGCCGCTGGCGACCGTGACGATACCCATGGCCGTCCCCGTGAGGTAGGGGCGCTCGGCGTCGCCGGCCAGGTCCTCGAAGTAGTCGATCGCGTTCTTCAGCTGGCCGCCGATGGTGCCGTGGTAGCAGGGCACGCTCACGATCATGCCGTCCGCCGCGCGGACTTCCTTGACGAGGCGGATGGCATCGTCCGTGCGACCACCGGACGCGACGGCGACGGGATACGGCGGGAGGTCCAGGTCCGCCACGTTGAGCATGCTGGTCTCGGCGCCGAGCGCGGTGGCGTGGTCGAGCGCCAGCCTCAGGGCCGCTGCGCTCACGGATCCTGGCCGACTCGATCCTCCGAGTCCGACGATGCGAACGTGTCCGCTCATGTGGTCTCCTCTTCTGCTGGCTTCGGCCCGCCCGTTACCGGACGACAAGTTCCCGGCCCGTGATCGGCTTGGGTAGCGCGCCTGCGTCCTTCAGCATGTCCAGGACGCGCTGGACCTGTGCGGGGTCGGCCCCAGTCACGTAGGCGGGCAGCGTCATCGCGTTCACGACCTTGGTCGGCATCCCGCTGTAGTCGGCGATCGTCTTGCGCAGCGCCTTCTTGTCGGCCTTCGCGTCCGCGACGCCGCGCGCGAGCGCCCGGCGGAACGCCGCGATGGTCTGCGGGTTCCGCTTGGCGAAGTCCTCGGTGACGAAGTAGCCGCCGTCGGGCATCTTGTCGAATTCGCCGGTCTGCGAGTCCACGACGAGGTCCGCGCCGATCTCCTGCTTGAGCTGCGTGATCGCGGGCTCCACGGCGCACACGGCGTCCACGTCGCCGCGCTCGAGGGCGGCGCCGCTGCTCTGTACCGGCAGCTCGACCCACTGGATCTTCGAGGTGTCGACGCCCTGCTTCGAGAGCACCGAATTCGTGGCCAGATCGCACACGCCGCCTCTGGTGGGCGAAGCGATCTTCTTGCCGACGAGATCTGCGCCGCGCTTGATCTTGGGGTCGTTGGTGACGACCCCGACCGAGCCCGGGCTTCCGACGCTCGACTCCGCGATCAGTTTGAACTTCTGGCCGTTGGCCACAGCGACGGCGCCGCTCGAGATGCTCGCGAACAGTACGTCGGACTTACCGGTCGCCAGTGCGGGGAAGGCCGAGGCGAGACTCGACAGCGGAGAGATCTTCACGTCGAGACCCTCCTCCTTCAAGTAACCCTTCTCCAGGGCGATATAGAGCGGAGCGGCTGCCGCGTGCGCAGGTACGACGATGTTGAGGGTCTTCTGTTGTGCGCCTGCGGCGTCAGTGGACTCGGCGTTCGACGCGGAGCCACTGCAACCGGCAACGCTGATCCCGGTCATGGCCAGCACGGCCGTGACCGCCAGGACGTTGCGCTTCGTGCGTCCACGAGTGGACGGTGGGATCCCTTGCATGGGGTGTACCTCTCCATTGGGGCACGCCTGGGGAAAAGTGAGCGCCGTGTGGGTAAGGGGCGGGCAGTGTGCGCGTCACTCCCCGCGCGGGGAGACGGACACCGTCGCGTCGACCTGCTCGAAGAACTCGAACGGATCGGTCATGAACCAGCCCTCGACCATGCGCCCCGCGTCGTCGAAGC
Source organism: Streptomyces sp. NPDC096311 (assembly GCF_044763085.1). NCBI lineage: Bacteria > Bacillati > Actinomycetota > Actinomycetes > Kitasatosporales > Streptomycetaceae > Streptomyces > Streptomyces sp. NPDC096311. The sequence continues at coordinate 184,552 of NZ_JBIWFN010000017.1, read as the reverse complement.
GGACCATGCCGACCTCGCCGGTCCTGACGAGGCGGCCGGTGGCAGGGATGCCGTGCCGGTCGTCGTCGTGGCGCTGTTCGATCGTCCAGCGCGCCCACACGACATCGCCTTCGCCGTGGATGTGCTCGATGATGCGCCGGTGGTCGCGCACTGTGCCGACAGCGGCGCGGTAGCCATTGATGAACTGGTCGTGCTTCCAGAGACGCTCCTCCGGGACCACACGGCCCTCCCACCGCATGAGCGTGTCATTGGCAGCGCGCACCACGCGCATCTGCGGCGCCATCAACTCCGGCAGCAACGACATGTCGCCGCCGACGATCACCTCTTCCTGGAACCGCCGGAAGTTGTCTTTGTTGCGCTCGACCTGGGCCTTGTCGTCGTAAGAGACGTGGATCACCTCGGCGTGCGGCCGCAGCCACTTCTCGCTGAACTCGCGTGTTGTCGCCGCGCCCCGGAACCGTTCGAACGCCTCCGCGTCGTTGAAGGAGGCATCGATCACAAGATCTATGGCCCCGTCGTAGTTGCGCACGGCGGTCGGCGGACCGATGTTCAGCGCGCGCAACTCGGGAGATGGGCCCAGCAGTTGCTGAGCGGCGACCGTGGTCGCCTCGACCATGTCGGGTCCGGCGTCCTCGGTGTACCGGATGAGCGAGAGAAAGTGATGCGCCATGGCTCAGGACACCGCCCCCGCGGACGCGACCGCGTCCTGTCGGAAGTGCGGGTACACCTCGTCCAGGAACAGGTCGATCGAACGATCGGCCTCGCCGCTGGTCATGAAGCCGAAGTTGAAGTACAGCGCGAGATGGCGGATGCCGGCCTCGGCGTAGCGCTGCAACTCCGCACGGACCGTGGCGGGCGTCCCGACGATGAACGCCTTCTCGAAGAACTCGGCGGCCTCGGTGTTGGCGGCGGTGACGATAGTGCGCATCCGATTGTCCGGCCGAAGGTGCGCCACCTTTCCCTGGATCCGGCCCGCGTACTCCTCGGTCAGCCGGATCCGCTTGAACGCCTCTTCGCGTGCCTCGTCATCACTGTCCCGGACGATGACCTGCTTCTGGCAGAAGCTCCACTCCAGCCGCTCCTCGATGGCCTGATCGTCGAGCCCCGCCTCCACCAGGCCGTCGCGGTACAGCGCCAGGCGTGCGGCCATCTCCCCCAGGCGGGCCCGACCGGTGAACAGGAACATGCCTGCCTCGCCCGCGGCGCGTGCACCCTCGTCGCTCGCCGCGGCGCGCGCGAACAGCGGAGCGCTTCCGGAATAGCGACCGGGCATCACTCGCGTGAAGACGGTGCCCGACTCGTACCGCGTCGCCCACTTCAGGGGAGGGTCGTCCGGCGCCTTGGCCAGTGCCGCGTTCATCGCATCGGCCACCGCAGCGTGGTCCTCGAAGCGATCCTGCGGATTGCGTCCAAGGCCGAAGAACTCGACCGGCGAGCCGCCCGAGCCCAGACCCACGATCGCATTGCCCTGAGTGAGGATGTCGAGCAGGTTGATCTGCTGCGCCAGTCGAATCGGGTGATGCAGCGACGGAATGACCGCGGCGAGGAAGAACCGTGTGCCGGGCTGCGCCCTCGCGGCGAGGTGCGCCGCCATCATGATGTTGTCGCCGTAGGTGTTGTAGTCCGACAGGTGATGCTCCGTCAGTACGACGCCGGCGAACCCGGCGTCCGTCACCCGCACTGCCTGGCGGATGCCAGCTTCAATGCGCTCGACGTCCTCATCGGGTCCCGACGTCTGCGGGTTCATGTAGATCGAGAACTTCACGGTCCCTGCGCTCCTCTGCGGCTCGGCAAGTCCGCGGCCGCACAACGCAGGTGCGACGGCAGAAGAACGCCGTCGCGCCGGTGCGGTCGTCGTGAACAGAGACGCTAGGAGCGGCCTCGCAGCCCACACAAGTTCAGCTTTCGAGCGGTCCCATAGCCCTCCGAGAATGCACGCTGGTCACATCAACATCGGTTGATTTCTTATCCTCCCGTCGCCATACTTCGCTCACATGGAGGCCGAATCGACGGGGCATGAACGCAAGGGCCAGCGCACTCGCCGGCGCATTCTCGAGGCCGCGCGGCAGTGCTTCGCCGAAGCCGGGTTCGAGCGCGCGACGATCCGCGAGATCGCTGACACAGCGGGTGTCGACAAGGCGGCCGTGATCACCTACTTCGGCTCGAAGGACCAGCTGTTCCGCGAAGCCGTCGAGCTGCGGGCCGAGTTCCCGGAGCTACCGGCCGAGGATCCCCTGGCCACAGCACGAACCATCCTGCGTTTCGCCTTGAGCCGCTGGCATGGCGAGCAGGCCCATGCGGCCCTGGCGCGCGCCAGTTTCACCAGCGAAGCGGCAGCACAGCTGCTGCGTGAGGTCGTCACGGAGGAAGGCATCGGACCACTCGCCAAGATCATCGACGGACCCGACGCTCAGCTGCGTGCGGGGCTTCTGGCGTCATTCATGTTCGGGATCAACGCACACCGAGAGCTGATCGGGATCCCGACCCTTGCCGACGCAGACGTCGACGACATCATCCGCGTCATGGCGCCGGTGCTCGCCCAACTGCTCAGCCCGTCGTAGGCGAGCCGCTCCGCTCTGCCGGCCGCTTGTCCGACGAGAGTGCCCAGTTCGGGACAGCCCCATGCAGGAGCCCGGGCGCGATCGCCGACACTTGCGCATGCACGAACAACGGGTGCAACTCTCGACGGTGGCGCCCGGGCAGCACCAAGACTGGGGCAAAATGACTCCCGGACAGCAGGAGGTGTCCTCGCCCCCTGATCAGGTCGAGGGCCGAGCTCCCGCCAGCCCATCAGCCGCGCACACTTGCACCCAGGTCGCGCAAGATGATGCGGGTTACACATGCGGCGGGGTTGAACCATGGGATTTACTTGTTCAGACAGTAAATGGTCGGGTATGGCTACATAGGGGCCCTGGCGGCACGGGGCCGACCCCACGCGGGCCGAGCCCTTCTTGAGCAAGGTTGATCATCATGCGCTGCAGGCCAAGGCCGAAGGGGATCGGGAGAGCTGGCGGATCGAACCGGGTCCGGCAGGTCGAGGCGGTGGGGTTCGTGCCATCCCTACATCGAGGCGTAGTCCACGATGGAGTGCGGATGTGCGGCGATGGACTGCGGTCAGACGGTGACCGCCGGTGTGCCGGACAAGTGCGGAACACTGTGCTCGCCGATCGGGCACGTGTCGCGCTCCAGCCGTCGGTGAACAGTGCGACGTTCACATTCCGGACGCCAGCGCGCTCCCACTCGGCCAGCCGGTGCAGCAACTGCCCAGGGGCGCCCCAGATGCAGGTGTCCGCTACAGCTTCTGGGGGCACCCCGAGGAGATGGCGTAAGGCGGTGTCGAGAGCCCGGCGCCACTTTCTGCCGTCCTGGTCGATCGCCCCGAAGAGATAAGTGGCGGGGACCAGAGGAGGAACCGTCCGGGCGAGGCGAGCCGGCCGTCACCGGCCCGGGCCAGCGCGTCGGCGGAAGGCTCTGGTGGCACCGCCGACCCACACCGGCGATGAGCCGACCCGAGGAGAGGATAGACGTCCCGATGAGGACCCGGCGAGTCCCGGCGGCCAAGCCGCCGGGCACCGTCAGGCCGGACGTGGGGTCTCCCATGAGCGCCTCCAACGATGGCTCGCGCTCACCGAGCCTTCCGGAGCAGAACGTGAGCATCAATCAACAGAACATAGGTATATTGCCGACCAAGCACTGCAGAGTCGTAGGGTCGCCAAGAGACCACTAAAGTTCTGCTATGAAGAACTCAGAAGAGGAGGTGGAGCAGGTCCCGCAGTACCCCCTCGAGACGGTCGACAAGGCCCTGCGCCTCCTGCTCCTCTTCCGCGACCGAAGCCAGTTGCGGCTTACTGAGGCGTACGAGGAACTCGGCATCGGCAAGTCCCGGGCTCACTGACTGCTGGCCATGCTCGTGTACCACCGCTTCGCCATACCGGACCCCGAGACAAGGATCTATCGCCCGGGTCCGGCCCTGATGGAGATCGGGCTCGCCGCCGCGGCCCGGATGGACATCCGCGCCCTGGCCCGCCCGATGCTCGAGAAACTCGCCTCCGTCACCGGTGAGACGGTCCACCTCGGCACCCTGGGGGGGCGAAGTGCGCTTCCTCGACTGCGTGAAGAGCGAGCTCGCGCTGCGCGTGGCCGGGCGGATCGGGCGTGTGCTGCCGGCCTACGCGACCAGCCTGGGCAAGGTGATACTCGCCCAACTGCCGACAGACACCGTGCTGCGCCTGCATCCGGGCGAGTCGCTGGCTCCGGTCACCCCCCACACGATCCGCCGCCGTTCACAGTTGCTCGCGGAACTGGACCACGTCCGGGAACGGGGATACGCGGTCAACCACGACGAGAGCGAGGAGGGCGTCAGTTTCGGTGGGGGTCGCGGTGCCCCGCGGCGGCAACCGCCCACCCGCTGCCCTCAGCGTTGCGGCCCCCACGGCTCGACTCGGAGAACAGCAGGTCGCGCGGGCGGCCCAGTTGACGCGAGACATGGCCGACCGGATCCAGCGACCGGAGCTCATGGCGTTCTGCCTGCCAGAAAGCAATGGGCATTGACCGACGGGGCTCCTATCCTCCGTTAACAGACCTGGGGTCTGAAGAGAAGAACTAGAAGGAGACCCATGGCAGACGACCTGCGCGATCTTGTCGCCACCGCTTCCCGGATCCTGGCCGCCGACGGCCACGGCGACCTCGTCTGGGGCCACGCCTCTGCCCGGGACCCGCAGGGCAGGGGTGCATGGATCAAAGCCGCCGGATGGGGGCTTGAAGAAGTGACACCCGAGCGGGTGCACCTGGTGGCCGAGTCCGGCGACGTCCTGGAGGGCGACGGGCCCCGGCACAGCGAATACCCGATTCACACGGAGATCCTGGCCGCCCGTCCGGACGTCGGCGGGGTGGTCCACGTCCACTCGCCCCACGCCGTCGCCCTTGCTGCCACGGGCCAGTCGCTGCGGCCGGTGAGCCATGCCGCGAACTTCTTCGTCCCGCCGCAGGTGCCCGCCTATACCGGAACGGCCGACCTCATCATGACCCCGTCGCTCGGCAAGGAGGTCGCGGCCACACTCGGTGGCGCCAAAGCCGTGTTCCTGGTCAACCACGGCATCGTGACCGTCGGCCCGGACCTGGAGACCGCCACCGTCACCGCCGTCCTGCTGGAGAGGGCCTGCCAGCAGCAGCTGCTGACGCACGGCTTCGGCGGCTGGCCGGTGTGGTCGGAACCGGACGAGTCGCACGCCAAGCGCGAGCACATCTACTCCGCGGCCGCACTCCGCCAGGTCTGGGACTACCTGGTCCGGGGCCTCGACCGCTGACTCCGCCCCGTGTCGTCCCCGTCCGACTTCCCTGGTCACCCGTGGTGGATGGTGCGTGACGCACTCGGTCGCCGGGCCGGCCTCGACTGGTCCGTCGGCCTGCTTCAGCCCGACCGGCCAGGTCGGCACCGGCTTGCCGTCCAGGGAGAGCCGGAGGATGGCTGGCCGGTGCGGCTCCGAATCGGTCACGGCGTCAAGCGAAGGACGGGCTTGGTCCACTGTGCTGCGAGATAATGCCGAATACGCCTATATGCATTCAAGCGACATGAATACGTCTACGTATGACGACTCTCGCAAACCCCGGCGGGCGGGCGGCGCATCCGTCCCAAGCCATGGAGACCTCAGTGCGGCGAGGATCTGGAAAATCTCAGCAAGAACGAGATGAGCGACCATGGAGCGCAGTGACACCGCCGGGCACGAGGCGAGTCTCCTCAATGACCGCGACCTGGTCGGCCAGGCGCTCACGGCACGCGTCGTAGTTGACGAGCACGGCACCGTCACCGGTTGGAGCGAAGGTGCCGAACGCCTGCTGGGATACTCGTCGGCGCAGATCCTGGGTCGGCTGGTGTCCACTCTGCTCGCCGAGCAGCCTCCGGCAAAGGACCTGCCACCCCTCGCACACCTCCCGCAGTGGCAGGGAAATCTCACGCTCAGGCATCGGGACGGCCACCGCCTGGAAAGAAGAGTGGTCGCCCATCACAGGCTGTCGGAGCACGGCGACGGCGGATGGCTGCTTGTCTCCGCCCTGGCCGGGCCACCACCCCAGCCGGGCAACGAGGCCCTCGTGAACTGGAGCTTCTCGCAATCCCCCACTTGCACTGTGGCGCTGTACGACGCCAGCGGCCGCCTCCGGACGGCGAACAAGGCCATGCAACGGGCGCTCGACCTCACTGAGGACTCCATGCGCGGGCTGCGTGTGTCGGAGGTCATGCCGAACTGGGCCGGGGCGTTGGCGGAAGAGGACATGAAGCGCGTACTGGAGACGGGTGAGCCGTTCAGCCGCGAGGTGTATCTGCGCACCCTCGGCGAAACCCGCGAGCACGCGTGGGAGGTCTCCCACGCGCCCTTGCGGGACAGCAACGGCCGAATCCAAGGTCTCAGTCTCACCGCACACGACGTCACCGAGCAGCACTGGGCCCGCAAGCGCCTCCAACTGATCGCCGAGGCCGGCAAGCGCGTCGGCAGCACCCTCGACGTGACGCGGACCGCGCAGGAACTGGCCGATGTGACCGTCCCGGAACTCGCCGACTTCATGAGTGTCGACCTGCTGGCGTCCCTGGACGACGCGCACGAGCCGTCCTCGGACGCGTGGGCGGTCGGCGAACCGCTCGCTCTGCGCCGCATCGCTCACCAGTCCGTGTATCCCGACGTACCCGAGGCCGTCGTCGCTCCGGGCGAAGTGGACGGGTACCCGGAAGGCTCCCCACCGGTGGAAAGTCTCCGAGCCGGCCGTGCCGCCCTCTACCGGATGACCGATCCCGGGGTAGCCGAGTGGGTCGCACGGGACCCGCTTCGGACCGCCCGAGTCCGCGAGCCCAGCATCCATTCGGTGATGACGGCGCCTCTGTCGGCACGCGGAGCGCCCCTGGGTGTCGCGGTCTTCGTCCGTCACCGGCGCAGCGAGCCGTTCCACCAGGACGATCTCGTGCTGGCCGAGGAACTGGCGGCCAGGGCGGCCGTCTGTATCGACAACGCCCGGCGCTACACACGTCAACGCGACACGGCGGTCACCCTTCAGCGCAGCCTGCTGCCGCAGCGGTTGCCCGAGCAAGCCGCGGTGGAACTGGCGTCCCGCTATTTGCCGGCCGGGGCCCGCGCCGGGGTGGGCGGGGACTGGTTCGACGCAATCCCGTTGTCCGGGGCGAGGGTGGCGCTGGTCGTGGGCGATGTCGTGGGACACGGAATCCACGCCTCGGCGACCATGGGTCGGCTGCGTACGGCCGTACGGACATTGGCGGACATCGATCTGCCCCCTGACGAATTGCTCACTCACCTTGACGACTTGGTGGGCCGGCTCTCGAACGAGGGAGACGGAGCGGGCTGGGGGCAGGCTGCCGAAGGTACAGAATCCGCGGGAGACGTCGGGGCAACATGTCTGTACGCCGTGTACGACCCCATCTCACGCCGTTGCTCGCTCGCCCGCGCCGGGCACCCGCTCCCGATACTGGTGCGTCCGGGCGGCGGCGTGGAACTGCTCGACGTGCCGGCGGGACCCCCGCTCGGCCTGGGCGGACTACCCTTCGAGGCTGTGGAGGTTGACCTGCCAGAGGGCAGTGTGCTCGCCCTCTACACCGATGGGTTGATCGAATCTCGCGAGCGGGGCATGGACATCGAGGTCGGCATCTCCCGGCTGTGCGAAACCCTGAGCCGTCCCGTGCCCTCGCTGGACGCGTTGTGCGACACGGTTCTTGGCACCATGCTGCCCAGGCGGCCGACCGACGACGTCGCCCTCCTCATCGCGCGTACCCGGGCGCTGGACGCCTCGCAGGTCGCCACGTGGAGGGTGGACCCCGAGCCCGCCGCCGTCGCCGGCATCCGCAGGGAAGCCGTCCGCCAGGTGGAGGAATGGGGCCTGACCGACGCCGTCTTCACCACCGAACTCATCGTGAGTGAACTGGTCACCAATGCCATCCGCTACGCGGACCCGCCCATCCAACTGCGCCTCATCCATGACAGAAGCCTCATCTGCGAGGTCTCGGACGGCAGTAGCACGGCACCCCACATGCGCCGCGCCCGCACCTACGACGAGGGCGGCCGCGGGCTGCTTCTGGTCGCGCAGCTCAGCGATCGCTGGGGAACCCGTCAGACCAGCAGAGGGAAGACGATATGGGCGCAACAGTGCCTCCGGTCACAGCCGGTCGGCGGCCTGGGGCTGGTGGACCCGGCTTCCTTCGGCGTAGGGCTGAACTCAGCCGGGGGCCTTTGACCGGCGTACGCCATCGATCACATCCCCCAGCTCGGCGGAGATCCTTTCTGCCGTCACCGCCAAAGCCGACACGATCTCCTGCACCCGGCCCGCCGAGTACCGCACGCTCGGCATGGACACGGACACGGCCGCGATCGTGGCACCGATCGCATCGGTCACTCCGCGCCCGATGGCGACGACCCCTCGCTCGGAACGTTCCAGGTTGACGGCGGTGCCGCTGCGTCGGACGGCACTGAGCTCGGTGCGCAGCTCGGCCGGATCCGGGCGCTCCTCGGAACCATCGGTCGGGGCGTTGGCATAGAGGGCGGTCAGTTCGTCGTCGGTGAGGGCGGCGAGCATGACCAGTCCCCCGCTCACCTGGTGCGCCGGAAAGACCATGCCCTCGCGGTTGCCGACCCGGAGGGCCTGCGAGCTCTCGACCGAGGCGATGAACCGCACAGTCCGGCCGGTACGGATGGTGAGGTTCGCAGTCTCGCCGAGGGTGTCGACGAGACGGCGCAGCGGGCCGAGAGCGGCGGCCCGAAGGCTACCTACGTTCGACTGTGCCTTGTCGGCGATCTCCAGGACCGGCCCGGCCCGGTAGCTGCGGTCCTCGTTCTGCACCGCGAAGTCGCGGTACACAAGAGTAGACAGCAGACGGTGGGCGCTGGAACGGGCCACTCCGAGCCGACGGGCGGCTTCGGAGACGGTCAGATCCCCTTCGACCTGCAGAATCACCGCCAGTTGCAGCGCGTGGTCCACGCTCGTCACGCCGTATGTCGGCGGGTTTTTCATCGACCTGGCCACCATGACCGCCCTTCACATGTTCTGTCCATCAGAATCTACTATTCCAGAGCAGACCATACGGAGCACCGTTCCCGTATGAGCGAACACGACGACGTGGTCTCCCCCGTCTCCCTGACCGCCGAGGACCAGCCGGGTCAGCCCCCGGTGACTCCCGAGTTGGAAGACCTCTACCGCGGCTTCGAGAAGGCCCTGCTGGTGCCGCTGTGGACCCGGATCGGGGACCTGATGCCCGAGCACCCGAAGTCGAAGGCGCAGCCGCACCGCTGGGAGTGGAAGACGCTGCTCGACCTGGCAGGCCGCTCCGGCGACCTCGTGCCGGTCGGCCGCGGCGGCGAACGGCGGGCAATCGCCCTGTCCAACCCGAGCCTGGGCGGCCGTCCGTACGCGACTCCGACCCTGTGGGCCGCCATCCAATACCTGATGCCGGGCGAGGACGCGCCCGAGCACCGCCACACCCAGAACGCCTTCCGGTTCGTCGTGGAAGGCGAGGGCGTGTGGACGGTCGTGGAGCGGGACCCGGCGCCGATGCGCCGGGGCGACTTCCTGCCGCAGGCGGGGATGAACTGGCACGCCCACCACAACTCGGCCAGCACGCCCATGGCCTGGATCGATGGGCTCGACATCCCCTTCCAGTACGACGTAGAGGCGCAGTTCTTCGACTTCGGCCGGGACGAGTTGTCCGAAGAGGAGCACGCGACGCCCAATCGATCTCGCTCGGAGCTGCTGTGGGGTCACCCGGGTCTGGCGCCGGTCTCGCAACTCGGGCACAGGGAGGGCACTCCCCTGCTGTGCTACCGCTGGGTCGACACGGACGCCGCTCTGGCCGACCAGCTGGAGCTGGAGCGCGCGGGCCACCCCGGCGCCATGGGGCCCGGCCACGCGCTGGTGCGCTACACCAACCCCACCACCGCGGGCGACGTTCTGCCGACCATCCGTGCCCAGTTCCATCGCCTCGTCAGCGGGGCGGAGACGGCCCCGCGCCGGGAGACGGGCTCGTCGGTGTACCAGGTGTTCGACGGCTCCGGCCGGGTGACCGTCGGCGACTTCTCCTGGTCAGTCCAGCGCGGCGACCTCTTCGTCGTCCCATCCTGGCAGCCCCTGTCGATCCGGTCCGAGGCATCACCGTCAGACTCCGACTCCGGCGCGCTCGACCTGTTCCAGTTCAGCGACGCCCCCCTGTTCACCAAGCTCAACCTGTTCCGCACCCACATCGAGGAGAACGCGTGAAGCTCGCCACCATCCGTCTCGGGGACCACACCACGGCAGTTCGCGTCGAGGGCGGCGCCCTCGTCGATCTCGGTCTGCCGGACGTGGGTGCCGTGCTGGCCTCGGCCGGCGGTCTCGACGCCGCGGCGGCGGCCGACGGTCAGCGGTATGCAGGCGCGGACGCCGAGTTCGCCCCGCTGGTCCCCCGCCCCACCAAGGTGGTCTGCGTCGGCCTGAACTACCAGAAGCACATCAAGGAGATGGGCCGCGATCTGCCCGAATACCCCACCCTCTTCTGCAAGTTCCCGGACACCCTCGTCGGCGCCCTCGACGACGTACGGCGCCCGGTCGAGACCGAGCAGTTCGACTGGGAGGCCGAACTCGCCGTGGTCGTCGGCCGTCAGGTCCGGCGCGCCGACGAGGCGCAGGCCGAGGCCGCCATCGCGGGCTTCGCCGTCCTCAATGACGTCACCTGCCGCGACTGGCAGTTCCGCACCCGCGAGTGGCTGCAGGGCAAGAACTGGGACTCCACCACCCCGCTCGGCCCGTTCCTAGTCACCACCGACGAGGTCGGCGGACCGCGCCCCTCGCTCGACATCCGCTGCGAGGTCAACGGGCAGGTCATGCAGCAGGACAACACCGGCGACCTGCTCTTCGACCCGGTCGACCTGGTCCGCTACGTCTCCACGATGATCCGGCTCAACCCCGGCGACATCATCGCCACCGGCACCCCCGGCGGTGTCGGCCACGCCCGCAAGCCGCAGGTTTTCCTGCAGGAAGGCGACACCATCGTCACCGAGATCGAGGGGGTGGGGCGGCTCGAGAACCGCGTCGTCTCGGAGGGCGCGCGATGAGAACGCTGCCGACCACGCTCGCCTGGGTGGCCGAGGGCACCGCACTGTGCCGCAAGGCCATCGCCGACCTCGACGAAACGTCGTACCGCACGCCCTCGTTGCTCCCCGGCTGGACCCGGGCGCACGTCGTGGCCCACGTGGCCGCCAACGCCCGAGCCCTCCGCAACCTCATGCACTGGGCGCGCACCGGTGAGCCCACCCCGATGTACAGCTCGCCGGAGCAGCGCCTGGCGGACATCGAATCGGGCGCACAGCTGCCCGCCGCATGGCTCGTCGCCTGGTTCGAGGAGTCGGCCCAGCTACTGACGTATGCGATGTCCGAGCTGACCGAGGAGCAGTGGCAGGCGGAGGTACTGACCGCCCAGGGACGAACCGTGCCGGCGGGTGAGGTCCCGTGGATGCGCACGAGGGAGGTCATGGTGCATGCCGTCGACCTCGACACCGGCGTCCAATTCGCCGACCTGCCCGAGGAGTTCCTCACCGAACTGCGCCACGACATCGGTGGCAAGCGCGGCCACGACACCGGCCCCACGGTCCAGGGCAGCGACGCCGATATCACCGCCTACCTGGCGGGCCGCCCGTACACCGGCGTGACGACCCCGGACGGTTTGCCCGCCAAACCCCTGAGGCCGTGGCTGTGACCACGCGGGAGCGAGACATGAACATCACAGACACCCCCCGTCCCGACGTCCTGGTCATCGGCGGCGGCATCGGCGGCCTCTCGGCCGCACTGGCCCTCACCCGCCAGGGCCTACGAGTCCGCCTCTACGAGCAGGCTCCCGAATTCGGCGAGGTCGGCGCGGGCCTGCAGCTCGCACCGAACTGCACCCGGATCCTGCACGAGTACGGGCTCCTGGACGAGGCCGTCCAACTCGGTGTGCTGCCCGAGCACATGATCATGAAGGACGCTCTCGACGCGAGCGAGCTGACCCGGGTGGACCTCAAGGACCTGGAACGCCGCTACGGCTTCCCCTACATGGTCATGCACCGCAGCGACCTGCACGGCGTCCTCCTGCACGGCTGCGAGTGGGCGGGTGTGGAGCTGGTGACCGGCACGCGCTGCGAGTCCTACGCGAACATCGAGGGCGGCGCGCGCGTCACCTTCGCCGACGGCCGGACCGACGAAGCCGAGGTCGTCATCGCCGCGGACGGCCTCCACTCGGTCGCCCGGACGCTGATCGTCGACGACGAGCCCGTCAACTCGGCATACGTCTCCTACCGCGGCGCAGTCCCCTTCGAGCAGGTGCGCGCCAACGAGGTGCACGAGAAGGACGTCGTCCTGTACGTCGGTCCCCGCTGCCACTTCGTCCAGTACCCGCTGCGCGGCGGGCAGATGTTCAACCAGGTCGCCGTGTTCCAGTCGCCCAAGGCCCTGGCCGGCGAGGACGACTGGGGCACGCCGGACGAACTCGACCGCGCCTTCGAGGGCACGTGCGACCAGGTCCAGAAGGGCCTGCCGTTGATGTGGCGCGACCGCTGGTGGCGGATGTTCGACCGCGAGCCGCTCATGAAGTGGGTCACCGGCCGCATCGCCCTGCTCGGCGACGCGGCCCACCCGCCGCTGCAGTACATGGCCCAGGGCGCCGTGATGGCCATCGAGGACGGCTGGGTGCTCGCCCAGCATGTCGGCGCGCAGGTCGCGAAGAGGTCCGAGGCCGGATCCGGAGTCGACTGGGAGGCAGCGCTCGCCGCCTATGAGGCCGTGCGTCCCGAGCACTGCCGTCGGGTGGTCCTCACCGCACGCTCATGGGGCGCACTGTGGCACCACGTCGGGGTCGAGCGGGAGCAGCGCAACGCGGTGATGCGTGCCCGCGACACCTACGACTACTCCTTCATGGACTGGATCTACGGCCCCACGGCGCTGACCCCCGACCAGGAGCCGGAGATGTATCAGGCGATTCCGCTGGACTCGGTACAGGTCTGAGCACCCCGCAACGCGGCGCGCGGCCCCTTGCGCATTGCACCGGGCCGCGCGCAGTCCCAGTCGGAACCGGGATTCGAAGCTTGGGTCTACCGTTATTCATGTTGGCCCAAACATGAATGAAGCACCCGGTGGTTCACATGGACGCCATCCGCGCGATCGGAAACCTTCCTGCGGCCGAGCAGGAGGAGGTGGCTGCGAGCATCGTCTGGGTCGCCCACGCTCAGGGGCGGACGCTGGCGCCGGCTCTCCACCAGGCGAGGACGTGTCTGGACGGGATCGGCGCCCTGGTGCACCTGTGTGAACGCGCGAGCGGCCTGCTGCAGCCGGCGGTGGGCGTAGGGCTCACCCGCGACGCCGTGGAGGCGTGGAGCGAGCTGCGCGAGGACCAGGACGCGGCGCCCGCACGTGCTGTGCAGGATCGAGCCTTCGTCTGGGTGACCGGCGACAGCTTGGACATCGGTGCGTCGGGCACCGCCGCGATGCCCTTGCCAGGCGCAGATGGACCGGTCGGTGCACTGTCCGTGTTCATCGCCCGGCCCGGCGAGCCGGACGACCTGCAGCAGGCGGTCCTGCACGCGGTCGCGGAATGGATCGCGGCACGCCTGGAGGGTCTGCCAGGCACGCCGTCTGGCTCCAGCACCGTGGCCGGGGCCGGGCGGACGCTCCGTATGGGTGAGCTGACCGCGGCGCTCGCCGAGGCCGTCACCTCCCGGGACGTCCTGGAAGCCGTCGCACGGCACGTCCTGCCACCGTTCGGCGCCGACGGGCTGCTGGTCTATGTGCTCGAACACGGGCAGCAGTATCCGGTCGGCGCCGTGGGATACCCCGAGGATTTCCTGCGCAAGGTCAGCGGCCTTCCGCTCACCGCAAACCCCATTGCTTCCGACGTACTGGAGACTCGTACCCCCCGGTTCGTGGAATCGAAGGCCGAGGGGCTCCGCCGCTATCCCTCGATGGAGAACTTCTGGGCGGCAACGCCGAAGAACGCGTTGGCTTTCCTGCCGCTCAAGGCGTCTGGCCGCCCCATCGGCATGTGCGTGCTGGGCTTCAGCAATCCGCGGTCGTTCAGTGACACGGAGCGTGCCCTGCTGACCGCGCTGAGCGGTCTGGTCGGCCAGGCACTGGAGCGGGCCCGGTTGTACGACCTGGAGCACGCCCGCGCACAGGAGCTGCAGCGCGGACTGCTGCCGCGTGAGCTGCCCCGCCTGCCGGCCGCCCATGCGGCCGCCCGCTACCTTCCCGCGGGCCGTGGTGAAGAGGTAGGCGGTGACTGGTACGACCTGATCCCCCTGTCTGGTGACCGGGTCGCCCTGGTGATCGGTGATGTGATGGGACACGGCATCACCGAGGCGGTCACCATGGGCCGCCTGCGCACCGCGGTGCGCACCATGGCCTTCTTGGACATGTCCCCGGACGAACTGCTCGGTCACCTCAACGACCTGGTCAGCGACCTTGGTGAAGACTTCTACGCCACCTGCCTGTACGCCGTCTTCGACCCGGTCTCACGGACCTGTGCGTACTCGCTGGCCGGGCATCCGCCGCCGGTGATCGTCCATCCCGACGGCACGGTCCTGAGTCTGGACCTGGCCACCGACCCACCTTTGGGCGCTGCGGAGCCACCGTTCCTGACGCGCGAGGTGCACCTGCCCAACGAAAGCCTGCTGGTCCTGTGCACTGATGGCCTGATCGAATCCGCCACCCGTGACGCCGAGCAGGGACTGGCCCAGCTCCGCGAGCTGCTGGCCGGAACCGCGTATTTCGGGGCACCGCACCCACGCGACGTCGGGTCCCTTGAGGACCTGTGCGACATGGTCACGGCCGCGCTGCTGCCAGACCGCGAGCAGACCAACGACGACGCGGCCCTGCTCATCACCCACGTCAGGGGCACCTCCGCCGAAAACGTCGCCACGTACGACCTCGCCCACGATCCGCGAGCGGCCGGACACGCCCGCGAACACGTCCGAGAACGACTGGCCGACTGGGGTCTGGAGGATCTGACGATCACCACCGAGCTGCTGGTCAGCGAGCTGGTCGGCAATGTGGTCCGGCATGCCCGAGGGCCTGTTCGGCTCCGCCTGTTGCGTAGCCGTTGCCTGATCTGCGAGGTCTACGACGGCAGCCTCAGCACCCCGCGCATCCGTAACGCCGCCTACACCGACGAGGGCGGCCGCGGCCTGCAGCTCGTCGCTGCCCTCGCCCAGCGCTGGGGCGCCCGCTACCTCCAGGACGGTAAATGCATCTGGACCGAGCAGGACATCCCGGAGAACCCCCCGCGACCGCCCCTGGCGCAGCCCGGCGCTGCCTAGCGCTGTGGCCAAGGCTCGTGATCTCGGATGAAAATGTCGATGGACCGCCTGCGTGATCTCTCGGCGACCGAGCGGCTGCCGCACCCGGCGTCGTCGTGCGAAACCCCACCCGCGCGCCGGTGGCCGCCCGTCAGCCCACCTTCACGATAATGTCGGCCACCTCACGGGGCATGGACAGAAACGGCGAGTGGGAAGCGTCGAGGGCCACCACGGCGGTCGGGTTGTCCGGGAAGGCAGCGTCCGCGTCGTCGATGAACCTCCGCTGCAGCGCCGGAAGGAGCGCTCGGTCCTGTGCGCAGGTGACGTAGGTGCGCGGCACCGAGCCCCAACCGTCGCGGGTGAGGGTGGTGGCGCCGAGCGCTATCCCGGCCGGGGCGTCGGGCGTGAGCAGCCCGAGGGCGGCGTCGGCGACGGCGGGATCGACATCGCCGTAGAAGGTGTCGCGTAGTTGCTGACGGTAGGCGCCGTCGTCCGAGGCGAGATCGAACCGCAGTGCGCCGACCACGGCAGGGTCAGCGCGGAGGGCCGGCCCCACCAAAGAGCCCGCGTTCTCGTGCAGGCGGAGGTAGGTGGCCGCCGTCGTGCCCGAACCTGGCATGAAGGCGGTCAAATACACGGCGTGCGCTACGAGTTCGGGCACGAGCTGAGCCGCCCGCGTCAGTACGGTGCCGCCCATGCTGTGGGCCACCACGGTGACCGGGCCGCCGTGGCCGATCTGCTCAATCTGGGACACGAGCAGCTCACCCGCCTGGTCCAGGTCGATGTCCGCCGCCGGAGACACCTCGGTGGTCAGCGCCTCTGGCGCGAAGGGGCGTCTGGTGAGGCATGCGGGCCAACGGGCCCGCAGCCCATGTCCCGCCATGTCCACCGCGACGGACGGGCGGCCGGAGCTGGTCACATGCGTGAGGACCTCGCTCCAGCACCAGGAACCGTGCCAGTAACCGTGCAGGAAGAGCAGCGGTGTGGAACCTATGGACATGAGCGCCCTTCTTCTGAGCTGATTGCGCCACATGGCTCGGCACCGGCCGGGCGGACGGACGCCGTCGGCCGGTGCCGGTGCCCGAGCAATGGATCTGTCCTGGTCAGCTGGGTCGCTGTTCGTTCAACTGCGCGGCGACCTGTCGTGCGGTGCCGGTGACGCCGTCGCGCATCTGCTGCAGGGGGCGGTCGTCGGCGCGCGCACGGGGGGCGCAGGCCGAGACCGCGGCCAGGACACGACCGCCCTGGGCGATCACTGGGGCGGCGACGGTGATCATGTCTTCGTCCTCCACGACCACCACTTCGGAGGCGGTGTCGCTTCCCTGGAGGGCCTCGACGTCCGGTGCGTCCGCCTGGCGGAGATCGCCGGGCCGTCGGACGATCCGCAGCGGCCGGCGGCTCTCGGCCGCTTCAACCACTTTCGCAATGCCGCCGTCGAGTGCGGGCTCGGTGAGCCACACGCTCTCGTCCAGGCTGTCGCGCAGTTGCTCGAGACGAGGGCGGGCCGCCTCTCGCAGGGTCAGCGGCGGACGGACCTTGGCCGTCGGTGCATCCTGCGCGGGTCGGCTGGTCAGCTGCCGCCGTCGTACCGACAGGGCGACCGCCACGAGCAGGGCGATGCCGTTGAACAGATCAGGCAACCAGAAGGGGGCACCGGCCAGTTGGAGCCCCTTCACTCCGGTGGCCAGGGCGTAGACGGCGATGAGGGTGCCGAGGACGTTGAAGCGGCCTTGTCGGATCTGGGTGGAGCCGAGGAAAGCGGCCGCGAAGGCGGGGAGCAGGTAAGGCGGTCCAATCGTCGGTGAGCCGGTGGCGATGCGCGAGGTGACGACGATGCCGGCGATCGTGGCGATCAGCGCGGTGCAGACGATCGTGCCGAAGATGACGCGGTTGGTGCGGACGCCCGCCAGTCTCGCGGCCTCGGCGTTGCTGCCGGTGGCGTACATGTAGCGGCCGACGGGACGGTGTTCGAGTACGAACCAGATCACGCCGGCGAGGACGAGAGCGATCCAGAACGCCCCTGGATGCCGAGGACTTCGAAGGTCGCCCACCTCTGGAAGGACCCGTTTCGTGCCACACGTGCATGCGCAGTCGGCCCATCCGCCAGCCGTCCTTGGTGCGGCGCATGGTGATGTCGTACGAGCCACGGAGGGTGTACGTGTGCTCCGTGCCGTCGGGCCCCTCGACCACGTGCCAGGCGTACATGTAGGCCGTCATTTCGGCGCTGTCGCCGTCGATCGTGATCACGTGGTTGGGGCTGATGTGCTGGGTGGCACGGAAGCCGCCCAGGCGATGGGGCGCGGCCCCGACGAAGTCGTCGGAGGCGACGACCTCGCGTGGGTCCCCGAACAGCTCCGAGAAGTCGAGGTCGAGGGTGTCGGTCAGGGTGGCGCGCATCGTCGGCCAGTCGTGCAGGTCGAGCGCCCTGAAATAGCGGATGACGGTCTCGGAGATCTCGCTGCGGTCCACGAGCCGCTGCAGCTTGTCATCGGTCATGGTGGTGCTCCTGAAGGGCTTCGTACGCAGGCGTCATCTCGGCCTGCGGTGATTGATGCCGCTCTTTTCGTGCGCACCGAAGCGCTCGCATGGCGGCGTACGCGTTGTCGTCGGCCAGAGCCGCCGATCGGGGTGGTGCCGCTGCTGTCTGCAGAGGCCATTGCGGCACGGAGGAATCAGAAGAGCACTACGGGCTTGACGGTCATGCCGGTGTGCATGTCGTGCGCCGCCGTGTTGAGGTCTTCCAGCTTGTAGTGCCGGACGAGGCGTTCCAGCGGCAGTCTGCCCTGCTGGTGCAGCGCGGCCAGGCGCGGCAGCAGGGTCTGTGGTTCGCCGTCGCCCAGCGTCACGCCGAGGATCCGCTTACCCGTCAGCAGGCCGTGGATCTCCAGCGACACTTCGGTGCCCGGGGCGGCCACGCCGATCACCGCACAACTCCCGCCCACGGCGAGCGAGTCGACGGCGGTACGGAGGACGGCGGGATGGCCGGTGGTGTCCACCGCGTTGTCGACGCCGCGGCCGCCGGTGATCTCCGCGAGCGCGGTCGCGAGATCGACCTCGACGGTGTTGACGGTGTGCCGGGCACCGAGCCCGCGGGCGAGCTCCAGCCGCTCCGGCACCCGGTCGACGGCGATGATGTCACCGAGCGGGAGCAGGCTCGCGGCCATGATCGCGGACAGACCGACCGCGCCGGCGCCGAACACCGCCAGGCTCGCGCCGGGCTTGGGTGCCAGCACGTTCCAGACGGCGCCCACGCCGGTCTGTACCCCGCAGCCAAGTGGGGCGAGCATCGTGAGATCGGCTTCCGCGTCCACCTTCACCACGCTGCGCTCGTCGGCGAGCGCGATCCGGGAGAAGGAGGACTGGCCGAAGAAGTGGCCACCGATCGGCGCGCCGTCGCGCTGAACCGTGGAACTGCCGTCGGCCCGCGTGCCTTTGACGACGTTATTCGGCACCCAGGTGTCGCACAGGGCGGGATGGCCGTTGCGGCAGCCGGCGCAGTGCCCGCAGGACGTGAAACTGAGCAACACCTTGTCGCCGGGCTTGACCTTGGTGACCGACGATCCGACCCGCTCGACGATTCCGGCGCCCTCGTGGCCGAGGATGCCGGGCAGCTTGAACGGGATCTTGCCGGCCTGTGCGCCCAGGTCGCTGTGGCACAGGCCCGTGGCGACCATCCGTACGAGAACCTCGTCGGCGCGCGGTTCGTCGAGGACGACCTCGGTGAGGGTGAACGGTGCCCCGGGCTGCTCGACCACAGCGGCTGTTGTGACGGTGCTCATGATGTGCCTTCCTTTCCGTGGCCGGTGGCTACAGGGCGACGACGACCGACTTGGTCTGCAGGTACTCGTCGAGTCCCTCCGGGCCGTTCTCGCGGCCGTACCCGGACTGCTTGTAGCCGCCGATCGGCATGGAAAGGTCCATCGCGGCCCAGGTGTTGACCCACACGGTTCCCGCCTGCAGAGCCTCGGCGACCCGGTGGACGCGGGAGACGTCGCGGGTCTGGAGGCCGGCGGCGAGGCCGTACGGGGTGCCGTTGGCGAGCCGGACGGCCTCCTCTTCGGTGTCGAAGGGCTGGACCGTCAGCACCGGACCGAAGATCTCCTCTTGGACGTAGGCCGAGTTCTGGTCGACGTCGGCGAGCACGGTGGGTGCCACATAGAAGCCGGGTCCGTCCGGGTGGTCGCCGCCGATGACGCGGACGCCCGCCAGCCGGGCGCAGTCCACGTAGGACAGGACCTTGGCCTTGTGGTTGGGCCCGGCCATGGGCCCGATCACGGTGTCCTCGGCGAACGGGTCGCCGATCTTCACGTGCGCGAGGCCGGCGGCCACGCCCTTCACCACGTCCTCGTACACCGACCGCTCGACGAGCAGCCGGGTGCCCGCCATGCAGAACTGGCCGGTGTTGAAGGTGAAGGCCTTCACCGCGGTGGTCACGGCGGCCTGGAGATCGGCGTCGGCGAAGACGACGTTCGCGCTCTTGCCGCCGAGTTCGACGGTCACCTTGGTCATGGTGTCGGCCCCGTCGCGGATGACCTGCTTGCCTGCCGCGGTGGAGCCGGTGAACGCCACCTTGCCCACCCGGGGGTCGCGCACCAGTGCCCGGCCGGCCGCCACGTCCCCGGTGACGACGTTGAACACGCCGTCCGGCAGGCCGGCGTCCTGCAGCACCTCCGCCAACCGCAGCGCGGTCAGCGGGGTCTCCGTGGCCGGCTTGTGCACGACCGTGTTCCCGGCGGCCAGGGCGGCGGCGATCTTCTTACTGGACAGCACGAGCGGGAAGTTGAAGGGGGTGATCGCGGCGACCACGCCGATCGGCTCACGGCGGGTGTAGGCCAGCGTGGGCGCGGCCGTGGTCCGCGTGGCGCCCTCGATGCCGACGACGAGGCTGCCGTAGTACTCGAAGGTGTCGACCGTCATCGGCACGTCCACCCGCCGGGTGAAGGTGAGGGGCTTGCCGACGTCGTACGACTCGAGTTCGGCGAACTCCTCGGCCCGCCGGCGCAGCAGGTCGGCGGCGCGCAACAGGATCCGGCCGCGCTCGCGCGGGCTCATGCGGGGCCAGGGCCCTTCCTCGAAGGCCCGGTGGGCCGCGGCGACCGCGCGTGCGGCGTCGGCCTCGTCCGCTTCCGCGACCGTCGTGGCGACCTGGCCGGTCGCCGGGTCCAGCAGTTCCCGGGTGACGCCCGCCGTCGCCGGTTCCCACTGGCCGTCAATGAACAGGCTGCCCGGTGCTACCTCGACTCGGGGCTGCGCCTGCTGCATCGTCACCATGAAGACCTCCTCGTCCTGGTGTGCCGCAGAGCGTCACCCAGAGAGGGGGTCCATGGACACGGGCAGAACCACCCGACCCGCTATACCCGTAGTTCTACCTGGTACCCGAGGCGGCCACCCAGGCGGCCACCTGTGCGCGAGAGGCGAACCCGAGCTTGGCCAGGATGCGTTCGACGTGCCCGTCGACGGTGCGGGGCGACAGTACGAGCGACTCGGCAATCTGCCGGTTGCTCAGGCCCTCCGCCACGAGGGCGGCCACCTCGTGCTCGCGCCGGGTGAGCACCTCGCCCGCCGCAGCGGGTGCGACGACGGGCCGCGTCGCGGTGGGGCCGTCGAGCGCGTAGGCGATGGCCCGGTCGTGGTCCATGCGCCCGCCCTCGGTGAGCGCGGCCTCCCAGACCTCGGCGCGCAGGGCATGCAGCACCTGGCGCTCGCAGCGGGCGTGGTGGTGGTCCAAGTGGGGACCGAAGGCGGACAGGGAGGTGCCGATGGCGCGCCAGATCGAGCCGATCGCGCCGAGCAGTCGGGCGGCGCGGTCGAACTCCTTCTTGGACGCGGCGATCCAGGCGAGTAGTTCGATCAGTACGGCGGTGCCGACGTGGTCGTTGAACCCGCGCTGGATCTGCAGCCCGGCGCGGGCCAGCCCGTTCGCCGAGTCCAGCTCCCCGTGGGCCCAGGCGTGCAGGCCCAGGGCGTACAGCGCGTACGAGCGGGTCCAGCGCTCGCCGAGCTCCTCGCTGAGGGCGATCGCGCGCTCGCCCTTCTCCGCCGCCCGTTGGCCACCGGCGTGGGCGTGCGCGATGGCGGCTTGGAAGTCCGTGAAGAGGGTTCCGCCGGTGTGTCCCATCCCGGTGAGGCCGGCCGATGCGGCCTCGAAGCAGTCGAGCGCCTCGGACAGATGGCCGCGAAATAGCGCCGCGGTTCCCCGCAGGCTGAGCGCCATGTACGGAGCCATCTCGTCGCCGAGTTCCGCGGCCAGCTTCTCGCATTCCGCCAGCCGGGCCTCGGCTCCGTCGTAGTCGCCCTGCTGGAGCATGACCCAGCCGGCCACCCACAGTGCGGTGGTCCGCTCGGGCTGTGGTGGCCCAGGCAGGTCGAGTATCCGGTCGAGCCAGCGTCGGCCCTCGCTCAGGAAGCCGTCGGCGCACCAGTGGTGGCGCAGCGCCGCGACCAGGGACAGGGCCTGTTTCGCCGGGCCGTTGCTGATGGACCACT
The DNA here is from genome assembly GCF_044763085.1 of Streptomyces sp. NPDC096311. NCBI lineage: Bacteria > Bacillati > Actinomycetota > Actinomycetes > Kitasatosporales > Streptomycetaceae > Streptomyces > Streptomyces sp. NPDC096311. Next base: position 162,779 of record NZ_JBIWFN010000017.1, on the reverse strand, counting down.
CCAGGGCCGCCGCCAGGTTGCGGTGGTCCGCGCGGAGTCTTGCCAGGCCCTCCTCCTGGCCGGGCCCGTACCAGGTGGCGGCGATGCGGTCAGCCAGGTCACCGAAGAACTCCTGGTGACGGGTGCGCAGCGCCTTGTCCTCACCGGAGGCCGCCAGCCGGTCCCAGCCGTACTCGCGGATCGTTTCGAGCATCCGGTAGCGGACTTGGCCGTCGTGTTCCACGGCCTGTACGACCGACTGCGCGACCAGATGGTCGACAAGGTCCATGATCTGCGTGCGTGGCAGCCGGTCGTCGGCGCACACGCCTTCGGCGGCGGCGAGGTCGAAGCCACCCGCGAACACGGAGAGGCGGGCCCAGAGCCGTCTCTCTTCGGCCGAGCAGAGCTCGTGGCTCCAGTCGATCAGCGCGCGCAGGGTGCGCTGCCGGGGAAGTGCGGCGGGGCTGCCGCCGGTGAGCAGGGCGAAGCGGTCCTCCAGCCGGTCGGCGACCTCGCTCAGCGGCAGTGAGCGCAGCCTAGAGGCGGCAAGTTCGATCGCCAGCGGGATGCCGTCGAGGCGGGCGCAGAGCCGCACCACCGCCGCATGGTTGGTGTTGGAAACCGCGAAGCCCGGCCTGATCGCCGTCGCGCGGTCCGTCAACAGGCGCACGGACTCGTACCGGTCGAGGGCCTCTGCCGGAGGCGCGTCGGCCGGTTCGGGGACCGACAGCGGCGGCACCTGGTAGACGTGTTCTCCTACGATGCCCAGGACCTGCCTGCTGGTGGCGAGCACCCTCACCCGTGCGCAGCCGCGCAGGAGCCGGTCGGTGAGCACGGCGCAGGCGTCGACGAGATGCTCGCAGTTGTCCAGCAGGATCAGGGCCTGGCGCCGGGCTAGGTGGTCGACGAGTTGCTCGGCGGGTGGCCGGGTGGACTGGTCGGGAATCCCGAGCGAGGTCACAATGGCCTGCGCGACCAGCTCCGGCTGGCGCACGGGTGCGAGGTCGACCAGCCAGACGCCGTCGGCGAACGCGCTGCTCGCCTCGGCGCCGGTCTCGATCGCCAACCGCGTCTTGCCGACCCCGCCCACTCCGGTCAATGTCACCAGCCGGGCAGCCCCGAGGAGCTTGCGGACCTCGCCGATCTCCTGACGACGGCCGACGAAGCTCGTGACTGCGGCGGGCAGGTTGCCCGCGCCTGCGGGGGATGTTCGGTCGATCATGCGGCCCAGATCCAATCACTCAACGGCATCCGTGCTGCGTCCACCGCCGGGACCGGCCGCCGCGGGCCATTGCTTGGCCGCCCAAACACCGTCGGTGGAACAGCCTCATACGTCAAGAGGTCAGGTCATGTCCGACACGTGGAACAGCCGCAGAGCCTCGCGCACCGCGGCCGGGTCGTAGCGCGGTGCGAGTTCTCCGATCATTGACAGCGCAGTCCGCGCCAAGTGGGCTGCGAGCTCGTTCGCCGCACCGGCCGCGTCGCGCACCTGACACAACTCCGCGATGCGCTCGTGCTCGCCGAGGTGGCGAAGCGACGCTCGTGGACCCCTGTACTGATACTGCAGGCGGTAGTGCTCGGCGCGCTGCATGTTGCCCTCGATGCTGCGCCGCAGCTGCGGCCCTGCTCCGGTCACCAGTGCCAGGTGGAAGCGGTTGTGCGTGTCGTTCCATTCCGGAGTCTGGCCGGCGTCATCGGCCATGCGGGCCAGCTCGGCGACCAGCCCCTGGACGTTGCGCCGATCCGCATCACTCATCGACGGCACCGTGAGTCGGACGGCAAGCCCCTCCAGCATGATCCGCTGCACATAGACGAACTCGAACTGTGCCGCCTCGAAGCCGATGACCCGCGCCCGCTTGTACGGCTCGGCCTCGACCAGCCCTTCCTCCTGGAGCATGCGTACGGCCTCGCGCACCGGGGTGCGGCTGATGCCGAGGCGCTCCGCGAGCTCGACCTGGTTGAGCTCGGCGTGCGGCGGGACGGTCCCGTTCAGCACCAGCGCGCGCAGGTAGGCATGGGCCGCGTTGGCGGCATGGTCTCCCGCCTCGCGCGGGATCGGAGTCAGGCCGTCGAGCCACGTACCCGCGCGTGCAGGGCCATTCAGGGTTCCATCAGTCACTTTGCAGAGTATACAGTAGCGCCACTACTACTGAAAATTCACTGGAAAATCCCTAAGAAGCGCCATGAACTGTATGCAGTCATGGGAACGGTCCCGATCAACTCGGGTGAGCGGAGCACGATGAAGCTGAGCCTGTTCGACGACTACCGGCTGGGTGTATGGGGCCTCGACGACACGATCGTGGACGTGACGAGCGCGCTCGACGGCTCGGTCCGTCCCATGGATCGCATGAACGCACTGATCGAGGACTGGGAGAAGCTGGAGTCCGAAGTCCGCGACGCCGCGACCACCGCAGGCGTCACACGCTCCGGCGTCGTCTTCCGTGCGCCCCAGCCACGGCCCACCAAGATCGTGGCCGCACCCGTCAACCACGGACCCCACCGGGACGAAATGATCGCCGCGGGGGCGTTCACCAGCGGCACCGCAGGGACGATCGAGACGTACGTCGGCTTCCTCAAGGCCCCCTCCTCCATCGTCGGACCCGACGGTTCGATCGAGCATCCGGCCCCGGGACGCCGCGTCGACTACGAGGGCGAACTGGGCGTGGTCATGGGCCGGCGCGCCCGACGGGTATCGCGCTCGGATGCGCTTGCCCACGTATTCGGATACGTCCCGCTCGTGGACGTCACCCTGCGCGGCCAGGAGGACCGGCCGTTCCGTAAGAGCTTCGACACGTTCACGCCACTGGGGCCGGCGATCGTCACGGTGGACGAGATCCCCGACCCCGCGAAGCTGGAGATCGAGCTCAGCCTCAACGGGAAGGTCCGCCAGGCGGGCCGGGTCGCCGACCTGATCTACGACGTGCCGCGCCTGATCGAGGTGTACTCCGCCGCGATGACGCTGGAACCGGGCGACATCATCGCCAGCGGCACTCCCGACGGGGTCGGCCCGGTGACGCCAGGCGACGAACTCTCGCTGACCGTCTCCCACCTGCCGACGCTGACGATCCCCGTCATCTCGGCGGCCGGCTGAAGGCGGGCCGACTTCGGCTGCGGTTCACGCGGCCGGGCGAACAGGATGATGTTCGCCCGGCCGCGCGGCTTTTGCCGCTGCGTGAAAGACCAAACGGCAACGGCCCCCGTCCACTCCGAGCGACTCGATCGCACGGTGCGGACGGGGGCTGTCGCCGTATCCGGAGGACCCGCCTACGCCGACGCGCTGCAGACTCCCCCGGCCGTTCTCACTACCCCCGAGGGCCGCCGGCACCGCCTGCGCCAACGCCTGCCGCGGCGAACCCTGCGACCTGCTGGTACTCGGCAGCGATGGCTTCCCGCTCGCCGGGTTCGAACACGTCGCTGACGTCGTCGAATCCGCCGGGAGCACGCTCCTCGGCCAGATCGAGGATCCTGGCCGCTCCCTGCCTGCGATTGGCCGCGACAACGGCGGCCGTGGCCGGCAGACGCTCCTGCTCGTAGCGCGCCAGCGCAACGCTCGGGTCGGCCTCTTCGAGCAGGGCGCGGGTCAGCGCACGGGCGTCAAGGATCGCCTGGGATGCACCGTTCGATCCCACCGGATACATGGCGTGGGCCGCGTCTCCGAGCAGGGTCGTCCGTCCCGACGTCCAATTGGGCAACGGATCCCGGTCGATCATCGGGTACACGAAGGTGCCCTCCGAACCCCGCATCAGCTCCACCACGTCCAGCCACGGGAACGACCACTCCGCGAACTCGGGGAGGAAGTCCTCCAGCCGCCCGGGGCGGTTCCAGTCCTCGGCGCCGGGCAACCCCTGCGCGGTGTTGTTGAGTACGGCGATCCAGTTGATCAGCGCGTTGCCGTGCGCGTCGGGCGCCGAGAGCGGATAGGCCACGACCTTGCACCCACGGGTGCCGATCAGCGTCATGGACCTGCCGGTGAGGAAGGGGGGCGCCATCGTGGTCCCGCGCCACATGAGCTCACCGCTCCAGCGGGGCGTCCCGTCCCCGGGATGCAGCTGGGCACGGATGGCTGAGTGGATGCCGTCGGCCCCGACCAGTACATCGGCCCTCTCGTCGTACGAGCGACCGGTCCCGCTGTCTTCCATGTGGAACCTGACCGCACCACCCTTGTCTGGCACGAAGCCGGTGACCTTGCGGCCCGTCTTCACCGCGCCCTCGCCCAGACGCTGCCGGGCGATCTCCAGCAGAGCCATCTGGAGCTTGCCCCGGTGGATCGAGAGCTGCGGCACCGGGTAGCCGGCCGCGAGTCCGCGGGGTTCGCGCCAAACGAACTGGCCGTGCCGGTTGGCGTAGGCAAGCTCCTCCGTCGCGACTCCCAGTGGGAGCAGCCTCTCGAGGATCCCGAGCCGCCGCAGCTCGCTCACGGCGTGGGGCAGCAGGTTGATGCCCACGCCGAGCGGGCGCGGCTCGGGGACCGCTTCGTAGACGGTCACATCGAAGCCGGCGCCGTGCAACATCAGCGCCGTGGTCAGTCCGCCGATGCCACCGCCGGCGATCGCCACCTTCATCCGTTCGCTCCTTCCAGGCGGGACTCGGCCCGAGCGCCGACGCGCAGTGACGGGTCGGGAGTCTCCCCTCCGGTATTCGGCGTGAACGCGCCCATCACCTCCTGCCGCTCGGCCAGCTCTTCCTCGCGGTAGAGGTGCAGGGCCTCCAGTACGGCCCTGTCACTGCCGATGAAGAGGTCCGCCGTCTCGGACACCTCGTGTTCGACCGGGACCCATGACGGGACGACGAAGACGTCCCCGGGACCCCACTCGAACTCGGTCCCGCCGATCACCGAGCGCCCGCGGCCGCGGAACACCGTGTGGATCTGGCCGCCGGTCTGACGGCGCGGCGCCGTCAGACCGCCGGGATAGATGCGCGTCATCTGGCAGGTGATGGTCGGGATGGCGGGGCCGCCAGTGAGCGGATTCGTGTACTCCACCGTCACGCTCTGCCCGCCGTCCTGCTCGTGGAGCGCCCCCAGTGCGGCGTCAGTCTGCGCATACGGGTAGCGCATCAGCGGCGAGTACGGCTTCGTGTGGGCGGGCCCCGACTCGCCCCGCAGACCCGGGCCAGCGAACCGGCGCTCCGAGACGCCATGGCCGGTCAGCTCCTGCATCCCCACCGGATGCTCCTCGAAGAACACCGATTCCAGCGTCGCGACCAGGACCACGTCGATCACGTCCAGCCAGATCGCCGGCTGGTTGCTCTTATTGCTGTGGTCGTGCCAGGCCCAGTTCGGCGTGAGCACAAGGTCGCCGGGCTCCATCCAGCAGGCGTCCCCGTCGACCGTGGTGTAGACACTCGAGCCGGTCATCATGAAACGGACCGCCGCCGGGGAATGGCGGTGGGCCGGCGCCGTCTCGCCCGCCTCCAGATACTGGTAGGCCCCGAACAGCGCCTCGGTGGTGCCGGCCTTCAGGCCGGGATTGCAGAACTGCAGAGCCCGCCGCTGTCCGTCACCACTGTCGAGATCGAGCACCTTGCCCGCCTGCCTGGCCAGCGGGGCGACCGTGTCCCAACGCCACAGATGGGCCCGTGTCATCGGCCTCGGCTCCGGCTGCAACGGCGGCCTGCTCCACAGACCCTTGAGGTCTCGAGCGGCCAGCGCCCCGCAGAGCTCGTCGAACGCCACCTCGGCGGTGTCGACGTCACTCGGACTCAGGGCATCGGGTTCCGTTTCACTTGCCACGGTCGGCTCGCCTCCGTTGGTTGGCCAACTATTTCCTTGAGCGACTGTATGCACGAGAAGCGCGACAGGTCAATTGCCTCAGACGCCGACCATCGACCTGTCTCGACCTCAAGCCGCCTCCAGCAGCGCATTCAGGTGCCATTTTCCGCCCCTTCGAGCCATGACCCCCTCGAGGTGGATCCGAGTGATCGCGATGAACTGTATACACTTGACTTCGGCATGCCGAACCTTCGTGGGCCGCGACGTGTCATGCGATGCGGATCTCGGTCAACTGCAGGCGGTAGGGGGTGGGGTGTACAGTTTCTCGGCGTCGACACCGTCCTCTGCGGCCTCGGCCAGGCCAAGGAAACAGCCGAGAGCTGCGTGACGATCCCTGCGACACCCTTGCTGGCCTTGCGGAACTCGCGTCGCACATTCGCTGAGTCGAGTTGCTTGCCGACGGAAGCTCGTCGGTTGGTATGCCGGGACGGGCGGGGCAGCTGCCCGAGGCGTAGTCCTTGTCCATCTTCGCGAGCGCGTCCTCGGGGTTGGCGCGACCGGAGAAGAGGTCCTGAACACCGGTGAGGTGAGTCTGCTGGACCTTGGGGTTCGGCCAGTACTGGTCCATGAACGGCGCGGGCTTACCGTCCGCGATGTAAGCGGAAAGCTCCTTCACGTCGGCCGGGACCTCGCAGGGGGGCGCGTTGCGGTGGGTCACCGTTGCCCCTCCCTGCCAGCAACGGATCCCGCCGCGCCGGGAGATTACGGGGCCACCTCGAGATGCTCTCCGCGCAAGCCGGACCGCTCCGCCAAGTCGACCAGCGCCCGGGCGTGGTCAGCATGAGTGATTCGAGTGGTCAGGTCGCCGACCTCGGTGAGGGTGTATTCGCCGGTGGGCGACGTGTCCGGGGCGAAGTCTCCCGCACGGCTCACCGCTGTCCACTGCAGACCAGGCGCCTTGAATGTCTCCAGCGCGGTGCGGTGCCCCAGCGAGAACGGCAGGGCGGCATCACCGTCCACTTGCTGCATTCCCCGGGCGGTGGCTCGCTATCGGTGCCTCCGGATGCCCCCGACGCGGACCACGCCCTCGACGACCGGAACATCTATCCCGACGTCCGCATACCGGGCGAAGACGACGAGGACGAACAACGCGTGAGCGGCTTCCAGGTGTTGCCCGACCACTACACGTGGTTCCGTACCGCCCTCGTCCGGGCAGGAGCAGCCGGCCTGATGGGCTTCACGGGCGGCGGGCAACCCACCGCCGGTACCTGACGGAGCGACAGGGACGCCGTCACTTCGAAGGCTTCACCCATGCCGGTACGGGAATCGTGCAGGCCATCGATCATGAGATCGGCGGCTTCACCTTCGTCGGCACGACCACGTCTTCCGGCTGAACGGCACCCGGGTCGAGGCGTTCTCGGGCCTCGAGACAAGCCTCTTCGACCACCTGCGCGACGGCCGCGTGGAACAGTACCGGCGCGAGGCGTACGCGCTGCGGTCCAAGTGGCGGGCTTTGCGGGGCCAGGACGAGTGGGCGGGTCCTGTTTCGCTCCGTGCGGACGGATCCATCATGGCGATGCGTCTGCTGCCAGAGCTGCCCCGGAAGCGCCGACACCTCACGGCACTGTTACCCAGCTGACCGGCACGCCAGTTGCTCACGGCTGGCCGGATGCTGCCCCTGAGGCTGGCCGTTGAGTCATTGCCAGGGGCATCTTCATGCCAGAGTCATCACACGTAACGGCCCGACAGCAAGGAGTGGCGAATGCAGGACGGGGGGCGTCGATGGCACCTTGTGGTGCCAACCGGCGGGGACGCGCTGCGGCAGGAGCGGCTCACGCGTGATCTGTACGGCTCACTGCACGAGGCGGAGGGCCTGGACATCGGTTTCGTGGACGACGAAGCGGTCGCCGAGCCCGGTCACAAGGGCGCCGGTGTCGGCGATGACAGCCACACCCTGCCCATGGCGGTCCGCCCAAGGGGCGAGTAGGGCAGCAGCGGCACGCCGGGGCATTGGGGGATTCCCACAAAGCCCCCCTCGTCACGGACTTCCTCACCTTCGTTGCCCAGGCGCTTGGCAGCGCCTCGCGCCAGCGCAACTCACCAAAGTCAGCATCGGCCTGGCCAACACGCGAGCGGCAGCTCCGGGGCGGGCGCTTCAACAGCTGCAACTCCAACGCAATACTGCTGACGCCCCGTCAGGAAAGTCAGCATTGGGTCAGCATGAGGCTGACTAAACCCGCCTACAGATGGCCAGACATGAGAACGTGGCGTTGTCCGTCGACGTGTTCCCGAGGAGCGATCGCCCCTCGGGAAAAGCCAAGTGCCGAGCGGGGGCAGCCGTGTCCCGCGAGAGGCGTGCACTAGAGCTGGAACCCCTGGTCAGCGCACCCTTCCGCGTGGTTTCAGTGATACGGGCGGGAGTTCAGGAGCGGGCAGGGGAGCCCCGTCGTACCCCACCACCTCACCGAACCGGGAGCCCGTCATCCAGTCCGAACGGGCTTGTGCGATGTCCTCGTTGGACCGTCCGATGAAGTTCCACCACATGATCAGCTCCTCCTCGAACGGCTCGCCGCCCAGGAGCATGAGGGACGCGTCCGACTCGGCGCGCAGGGGGAGTTCGGTGCGACCGCAGCCGAGGTAGAGCATGGAGCCCGGGACCATCGGTACGCCGTCGACGTGCGCCTCGCCGGACATGGACAGGACGGCGTACTCGAAGTCGGGCTCCAGTGGCAGTCGTACGTCGGCACCGCTCGCGAGGGACAGGTCGGCACCGACGATCGGGGTGTACGTCGTGCCGGGCGAGGTCGTGCCGTCGACGGTGCCCAGGATGAGCGTGGCCTTGAGGCCGGCGGCCGTGACGAGCGGCAGCTCGGCGTGGTGCTCGAAGTGCGGGTCGGTGTGGCGGTGGCTGTCGGGGAGGGCAACCCACAGTTGCGCGCCGTGCAGGAAGCGGGCGTGCGACTTCGGGCTCTCCTCGGAGTGGCTGATGGCCCTTCCGGACGTCATGAGGCCCAGTTCACGCGGGCGGATCGTCTGCAGGCTGCCCGTGGAGTCGCGGTGCAGCACCTCGCCCTCGTGGAGCCAGCTGACGGTCTGGAGTCCCATGTGCGGGTGCGGCGGGACCTGCATACCGGGCTCGTCGGCGATGTCGTCGGGCCCGTAGTGATCGACGAAGCACCACGCGCCGATCATGCGGCGGCCCAAGTTGGGCAGCAGGCGGCGGACTTCGGTGGACTCGCCGAGCTTGACCCGACGGGGACTGAGGAGTTCACGCACCGGCTCGGCCACCACGAAACCGCGGCCACCGCACAGCGCGGGAACTGCCTCGCGATCAAGATTGCTCATGGGCCACAACCTAGCCCCGTCGGGCACCGTCCGTCAGGCCGTCCTCCCTCACCTGGGCTCCCCCGGGCTCCCCCGGACGGGGGTACTCGGGCCGGAGTCGGTGCGGTCCCAGGGCTACGGGCGGAGGTCGATGGGGCGTTGGCCCGGGACAGCGCGAAATAGTAGCCATGGACATAGTAGCCATGTATAGTTTTTCTCATGAGTTCGACATCCGAGCACGCGACCCCCGGCTTTCTCGTCTGGCGCCTGTCCACCAAGTGGCGCGTGGCCGTCGATCGGGCGGTCGCGCCGCTGGGTCTGACTCACGCCCAGTACTCGCTGGTCGCGTCGCTGTACGGGATGCACAGGGCCGGGCGGCGGCCGAGCCAGCGCCAGCTCGCCGATCACACCGGACTCGAACCGCTCTACGTATCGAAGCTGGCCCGCGCCCTGGAGGCGGCCGGTGTCGTCGACCGGACGCGGGACCCCGCCGATCCGCGTGCGATCCGGCTGTCACTCACGGAGGACGGACGCGAGGTCGCACGGCGCGCGATCGGGGTGGTCCAGGGGCTGCTGGAGCAGCTTCTCGAACCGCTCGGCGGACTCGGCGGCGAGCGCACGAAGGCGTTCAGCCGCGAGCTGGCGACCCTGCTCGACGTATCGCTCGATGCGCCGGTCGATGCATCTCTCGACACACATCTCCCTTCACATCCTGACGAGGAGTAGCCATGAGCATTCCCACTCCCCCGGTCGGCGGCCAGGTCGTAGGACTGGCCCACTACGCGAGCCGAGCGGCCCTGGAGGCCGCGCTGGTCCGTATCGGAAGCACCTTCAACCAGTCGGTGGCGCTGCGGGCCGTCTCGGACCAGGGCGGCACCGTCGAGCGCGACCGGCTCGTGGGCCGGCTGACCGAGGCACTGAAGATCGAGGAGTCGGTGGCCGAGGAGACCATCGCGGAGATGACGGCCCTGAAGCTCCTGGCGGAGACGGACGCCCCGCTGGTGTCGATCACCGAGCACGGCCGTGAGGTGTTCGAAGAGATCCGCACGGCCGGGAACGAGATCGCGGCCCGGCTGTACGCGGGCATACCGGCCGAGGACCTGGCGACGGTAGGGCGCGTGCTGACCCTGGTGACGGAGCGGGCCAACGCGGAGCTGGCCGGCGGATGACGCCCACGGGGCCGAGGTAGTGGAATATTCAACCGTCGGGTGGGGTTCTGGCACGCGAAGGAGGTCAGCAGTGAACACGAAGTACTACGACCAGGGGACGGCCGCGGAGCGCTGGGAGCGGGCGCAACTGTTCTTCGACGCCAAGGACTACGCCGGTGCGGCGCGCGTTCTGGGCGGCCTTGTGGACGAGGTGCCGGAGCAGACCGGACCGCGGCTGCTGCTGGCCCGCGCGTACTACCACTCGGCCCAACTGCGCCGCGCTGAGACCGAGCTGCGCGCGCTCGTCGAGCGTGACCCGGTGGAGCAGTACGCCCGGCTGATGCTGGGGCGCACGCTCCAGCGCCAGGGGCGTCACGACGAGGCCGAGTCGCACCTGCGCATCGCCTCCGCGCTCGCGGGTGACTTCGAGCAGGTGTGACCGCCCCTGGGGGTGCGACCGCCCGCTGAGGAGGTGAACGTCTCCCCAGGGCATGAACGTCGCCCGAGGGCGTGAACGTCCCCGGGAGCAGGACGAAGAGGCCGGGTGCCGGAGCGCCGTGGCCGGTCATCGAGGTGACCGGCCACAGCCACGGCACCCGGCCTCCGCCCTGTCACGCCGCGCGCGGCTCCATCAGCCGTGCCAGCAGGTCATCCAGGCTGACCAGGCCGGTCAGCCGCCCCGTGTCGTCGCGTACGACGGCGAGGGAGGCGCGGTGCAGGCGCAGCTGTTCGACGGCGTGGGCGACCGTGTCGTGCGGTGACAGCTGCGGGACGGGGCGGGCCAGGTCGCGGGCGACCGCGGCCCGGCCCTGCGCGCGGGCGACCAGGGCGTCACGGGCGTGGACCGAGCCGAGGACCGTGACACCGTCGCGGACCAGCAGGCGGGTGCGGTCGCTGTCCCCGGCGACGCCCAGCACGGCGTCGATCGCCGCGTCGGCGGGGACCGAGGTGATCCGCTCGGCCGGGATCTGGAGGTCGCCGACCGGGTGCTGCGGTGCGGTCAGAGAGCTGGTGATCAGCTCGGAGTCCTCCTTGCTGATCAGCCCGAGCCGCTCCGACTCCTCGACGAGGTGGGTGAGTTGCTCACGGTTGTGGACCGAGGCCAGCTCGTCGCGCGGAGTGACCCGGCAGAGCCGGACCAGCGCGTTGCTCACCTTGTTCAGCCCCACGATCAACGGACGCACCGCCCGGGTCAGGGCCCGGAAGGGCGGTGTGAGCAGCATGGCGGAACGCTCGGGGTGCGCGATGGCCCAGGACTTGGGGGCCATCTCGCCGACCACCATGTGCAGGAAGACGACGACGAACATCGCGAGCGCGAAGGACACGCCGTAGCTCAGACCGCTGGGCAGGCCCGCCTTGTGGAGCAACGGGTCGAGTGCGTGCGAGATCGCGGGCTTGGACACCGAGCCCAGGCCCAGCGTGCACACGGTGATGCCCAGTTGGGCGCCCGCGAGCATCAGTGACAGCTCGCGCATTCCGGCCAGTGCTGCCCTGGCACCGCGTTGCCCGGCCGCCGCGGCCTGTTCCAGCCGGTGCCGCTTGGCGGCGACCAACGCGAACTCGGCGGCCACGAAGAACCCGCTGCCGATCAGCAGCAGTACGGTCACGAAGAGCGCCATCGAGAAACTCATGCCTGTTCCTCCGCACTGTCCACACGGTGGATGCGGTGGACACGGCCCGTGCCGCCCACACCGCCCGTACCGTCCACGCCATCCGTACGGTCCGTACGGTCCGTCGTCGGCAGGCGTTCCAGGCGGACCCGTTCCGGTACGTGGCGGTCCAGGGCCTGCACGTCGATCGAGACGCGGCCTCCGTCGGACAGTTCGACGATGACGCGGTCCGCGAGGGCGGGGAAGCGGCCGAGGCGGTCGACGATCAGCCCCGCCACCGTGTCGTAGTCGTCCTCCTCGGGCAGGTCGATGCCGGTCGCCTCGGCCACCTCGTCCAGCCGGCGGCCGGCGTCGACGAGCCAGCCCTCGCCGTCGGCGACCGCGATCTCCTTGACGGTGTCGGTCTCGTCCGCGATGTCGCCGACGAGTTCCTCGGCGATGTCCTCGTAGGTGACGACGCCCGCCACGCCCCCGTGCTCGTCGAGGACCACGGCGAACTCGTCGTCGTAGGCCCGCATCTGTGCCACGGCCTCGGGCAGCGGCAGGGTGTCGGGCAGCAGCAGCGGTCTGCGGCCGAGCGCGCCGGCCGTCGTGCGGGTGAGCCGGTCGGCGGGCAGCCGCATCAGCTCGCGTACGCCCACGACGGCGGTGATGTCGTCCGGGTGGTCACCGAGGACGGGGTAGTTCGAGTGTCCGTGTTCGGCGATCAGCTGGACGGCCTCCGTGGCCGTCGCGTCCTTGCGGACGAAGACGGCGTCGGCGCGCGGCACCATCACCTCGTCGAGGGTGCGGTCGGAGAACTCCAGGGCGTGGTCGAGGAGATCGGCGGTCTCGCGCGGCAGCTGCCCGTGCTGGTGCGACTCTCCGATGAGATGGCCGAGTTCTTCGAGGGTCGCGCCGTGGTGGAGCTCCTCGACGGGCTCGATGCCGACCTTGCGCAGCAGCTTGTCGGCGGCGCCGTCGAAAAGCCGTACGACCGGGCCGACGACCTTCAGATACGCGAGCGTGGAGCCCGCCAGGGCCTTCGCGAGGCGCTCCGGGACGGCCAGGGCCAGGTTCTTGGGAGCCAGTTCGCCCAGCACCATCTGGAGCACGGTCGCGCACACGAAGGCCAGCACCACCGAGATGCCGGTGACCGCGCCGTCCGGGATGCCGATCCCGGTGAGGACGGGCTCGAGCAGGGCGGACACGGACGGCTCGGCGAGGAAACCGACGACCAGACCGGTCACGGTGATGCCGAGCTGGGCGCCCGACAGCATGAAGGACAGCCGCTCCAGCACCTTCAGGGCGCGCGTGGCCTGTCGGTCGCCCGCTGCCGCTTCCCGCGCGAGCGCGAGGCGGTCGGCGGCGACGTACGCGAACTCCTGGGCGACGAAGTAGCCGGTGCCGGCGGTCAGGACGAGGACGGCCAGCAGGCCGAGTGCGGCACTCATCGAACACCGCCCCGCTGTGTGCCGCGATCAAGAGAAATCAGGCGGGGTGGTTCGGGACTGTGTCCCGGGGGGTCCGTCGGTCTGGCGGACAAGGAAGCGCTCCTCTGGAGTCGGTGTGTCCCTGGGAAACGATTCTGTTCGCAAACGAGTTCCCATGCCACCCATGTTCTTTCTACGCGGCTGTAGAAACCCCTGGAGGGGTGTGATGGCGGAACAACGGAGGAGTGGTGGCCGGTCTAGAGCGGCGTGGCCGCGTGCAGGATCAGGACCATCGTCACGGCCGAGTTCGCCGACGACATCGCGGAGACGAGGGTGCCGACCGCGGCGCCCCACGCGGCCAGCCCCACGGACGTGAACACGGACGGCCAGCTGCGGGCCGCCGGCGCGGGGCGCAGCAGGGCGGCGACCCGGCGCGGCACAGGACCCGCGGACGCGAATCCGGCGAAGCCGGTGAACGTGGCGAACGCCGGCGCCGGGCCCCCGCCCGACAGCAGGGCCGCCTTGCCGATCGCCCGCGCCACCACCGTGCGGTTGCCCACCGACCGGGCCGCGTCCTCGTCCGCCCACCGCTCCGTGGTGTAGACGACGGTCGTACGCAGCGGCCGCAGGAACGGATTGGCGCGCGCCGCGAGTCGTACGGCGAGCAGGTGGCGGTGGTGAGCGGCCTCCAGGTGGGCCCGCTCGTGCGCGAACAGGGCACGGCGCTCGGGCGAGGTGAGGCCGCGCAGCAGGGCCGTGGTGACCACCACGCGGTCGCGGCGTCCGCCGGGGAGCGCGTAGGCGTAGGGCTTCACCTCGGGGAGTACGACCACGGTTCGGCTGGGCAGTGCGGCGAGTGCCCGCCGCGCGCGCTGGGCGACCCGGTGGTGGCGCCACAGGGTGCGCGCGCAGACCGCGAGGACCAGGACCAGGGCCGGGATCGCCGCCTTGCCCGCGATCTCGTCGTGCGGGACGGCGGCGCGGACCTCCGCGTCGGACCAGCCGTCCGGGAGCGGGTTGCCGGGTAGCTGCGCGGTCCCGACGACCATCAGCAGGGCCAGGCAGAGTGTGCTGCACAGAGCCATGACGGTGGCGACCACCGTCAGCAGCCGGGTGGCCGTACGCGGATGCAGACGCAGTTCGGCGAGGCGTGCCACCGGCCAGGCACTGAGTGGAAGGACGAGCGGCAGAAAGACGAAGACCCCCATGAGACGTCAGTCTTCCGTACGGTCGGGCACCCCGTCGGCCCCACCCACCACATCGGTCCTGCCCGTCGCATCCGCCCCGTCCGTCGCGTGGGCCGTCTCCAGGAGCGCGCGCAGGACCTGTTCGTCGTCCGGCGGCAGCGCGGTGACGAAGCTGGCGAGGACGGCCTCGCGGTCGCTCTCGCCGTCGAGAAGCCGGCGCATCTTGAGAGCGGCCAGGCCCGCGACGTCGGCGGTGGGCCGCCACACGAAGGAGCGTCCGCGTCGTTCGCGGGCCACCGCGTCTTTGGCGAGCAGCCGGGTCAGGATGGTGACGACGGTGGTATAGGCGAGGTCGCCGCCGAGTCGTTCCTGCACCCAGGCGGCGGTCACCGGAGCCTCCGCCTCGCGCAGCGCACCGAGCACCTGGCTCTCCAACTCGCCCTGCCCGCGGCGCCTGGAAGGCCGGTGCGGGTCCTCGCGGTCGCGCTGCGCCATGTCCGTCTCCCTCCGGCGTTCCCTTACCCGATCACGCTACCTGGCCTCCCTGGGTGCGCTTGCCACGGCGGTACGCCATCTCGCCGAGCACGACGTCCACGGCGACGAACACCGCGAGCGGGATGCCGAGGAGCGGAACGAAGTAACCGAGCACGGCGACGGCCGCCATGAGCGGGACGAGAACCTGCGGCGGGACCTGCTGCCAGGCCCCGCGCGGGATGGGGCGGCCGAACGCGGAGGCACGGCCGCGCAGCCACCACATGCGGTAGCCC
This sequence comes from Streptomyces sp. NPDC096311, assembly GCF_044763085.1. Classification (NCBI taxonomy): domain Bacteria; kingdom Bacillati; phylum Actinomycetota; class Actinomycetes; order Kitasatosporales; family Streptomycetaceae; genus Streptomyces; species Streptomyces sp. NPDC096311. Next base: position 147,642 of record NZ_JBIWFN010000017.1, on the reverse strand, counting down.
CACACGATCAGCAGGACCAGGCAGAGCGCGAGGGCCATCAGGGCGATCTGATTGACCAGGCCGAAGAGGACGCCGCTGTGGGCGTCGATGCCCCAGCGCGTCAGTTTGGCGAGCAACGGGTAGTCGGCGAAGTGGAGTTCGTCGGTGACCTTGCCCGTCGTCGGGTCCACGGCGACGGAGTCCTGCTTCTCGGGCCAGCTGCGCTGGACCTGCTTGACCACGTACGCCGTGGAGGCGTCGGCGGGTACGACGATCTCGACGGGGTCACCGAGACCCTCCGCGCGAGCGGCCGTGAGGATCTTGTCGAGGTCCTGGGGCGTGGTCGAGGCCGTGGTGCCGCCGGACCCCGTGCCGGTGTGGCCCGCGTGCTCACCGCCGGCCGCCACCGACGCGGACACCGAGGGGGTCGCCTGGCCGAGCGAGGTCCTGAGTTCGTCGATGTGGGCGCCGGCGTAGGTCGACCAGGTGAGTCCGGTCGCCGACAGGAAGAAGAACCCGGCCGCCGCCCACACACCGACGGTGCCGTGCAGCCCGAGGGTGCGACGGCGCCCGGACGTGCCCCGCACCTTGCGCTGGGCTCGCCGCCGGCCGAACCACAGCACCAGCCCACCGGCCGCGATGACCCACAGCCAGCTCGCGGCGAGTTCGCTGTAGAGCCGTCCGTTCTCGCCGAGGTGCAGGTCACGGTGGAGTTCGTCGATCCAGGTGCGCAGCGGGAGCGCGCCGGTGGCGCCGTACTGCTCCAGCGAGCCGCGCACCTTCGCGGTGTACGGGTCGACGAACACCGCGAGCGTGTGCCCCTCGCCGACGCCGGGGACGCCCGAGAGCAGCACCCTGGTCGTCGCGTCCGCCCGCGGCGACGGTCGTACGGCGGAGACCGCGCCCTGCGGGTGTGCCTTGCGGGCGGCGGCCACCTGCTGGGACAGCGGCAGCTTGTCGTTGCCGACCGGGACGGTCAGCTCATGCGCGTACACGATCTTCTCGGCCTGGTACGAGGCGGCGTACAGGAAGCCGGTCAGGGCCGCGACCAGCAGGAACGGGGCGACGAGTATGCCCGCGTAGAAGTGCAGGCGCAGGATCAGGGGGCGCAGGGCCGCCCTTCGGGTGGGGGCCGGGGCGACGGGTTTGGGGGACTCGTCCGTCGTGGTCGTGGGAGCGGTGGACATGGGTGGGCTTCTCCGGTCGGACGGTGAGGGGAATGCGGGCAGAAGCGGGGACAGGAGTAGGGACGGGACGGGGATGGACTCGGGTCGTGGGCCGGGGAGTTGGACTCCCGGCCCGGAGTGGTCCTTGGTGGTCCGCGGTGGTCCAGAAGTCGGGGCGCGGAGGCGTCGAGTTCCCGGGGCGCCGTGTGGCCTGAGTCACACGTACGGGCGTGCGGGGATCCGGCAGCCACCCCTGGCGCCGCCTCGCTTGGCGCGATCGGTCTTGGCATCCTGGCGCGATGGCATCCGAACGTGACCCCAGCGCCTCCCGCCCCCTGAGCGAGCTGGTCGAGGAACTCCTCGACCATGAAGGCCCGTTGCCCATCGTCGCCGCCGGGGACCCGGTGCTGCGCCGCCCCGCCGAGCCCTTCGCCGGCCAGCTCGACCCGGGGCTCCTGACCCGCTTCGTCGCCGCGCTGCGCGCCACCATGCACGCGGCGCCGGGCGTCGGTCTCGCGGCACCGCAGGTCGGCGTGCCCCTGCGGATCGCGGTCATCGAGGATCCGGCGCCGGTCCCCGAGGAGGTGCGGGGGGTGCGCGGGCGGGTGCCGCAGCCGTTCCGGGTGCTGGTGAACCCGTCGTACGAGGGGGTGGGCGCGGGACGGGCCGCGTTCTTCGAGGGGTGTCTGAGCATGCCGGGGTGGCAGGCCGTGGTGGCCCGGCACGCCGAGGTGCGGCTGACGGCTCTGGACGAGCGGGGCCGGGCGATCGACGAGGTGTTCACGGGGTGGCCCGCGCGGATCGTCCAGCACGAGACGGATCACCTGGACGGCATGCTTTACCTCGACCGTGCCGAGTTGCGCTCGCTGTCTTCCAACCAGGTGATGGCGGAGCGCTGGACGCAGCCGACGCCTGCGGAGGCCGCCGCCGCACTGGGCTTCGCCCTGCCCGACTGAGGATGCGCGCCGCGGAGCCCTGGGGCGAAGGGTGTCGCGACGGGAGTGAGGGGTGCGGCCGTGTGGGCGGCTCCGACGGTCCGGGCGCGACCGACCTGCCTGAGCCGGGACGCTCTCCGGGGCCGACGCCAGGCGCGGTGCCGCGGCCGGCCCGGCTGAAACCGCCGGTCGGGACGTCGGCGGCCGGACCCGGAAAGCCCGGGCCCGAACCGGTCCGGAGCCCGAGCGGTATCGGTCCGCAGCCCGAGTGGCCGGACCCGTCGGCCCCAGCGGCGCCGCCTCGGACGGCGCGGGCCTGGAGCCGCCGAGGCTCGGACGGCCACCGTCGGCCCATCCATCCCTGGCTCCCAAGGCTCCATGTCCGGGGGCCGAGCCCCGAACGGCCGACCCAGCCGGTCAACCTCAGCCGGCCGAACCCGAAACCGCCGGGGACCCGAACCTCCGCCATGCCCCGGCCGCCCCAACGACCGGGCCCAACCCTTCAATCCCGGACGCCGCGCCCCGACGCGGTCGAACCCAGGTCGACCGAACCCTGAAGCCACGAACCCCAAGGTCGCCGCCGGAACCCAAGTGCCGCCAGAACCCAAGTGGCGGGCGCCGAACGGGTGAACGCGGCCGGTCGGTCCCGGAGGGCCGGGGCCCACGCCCTCGGTGCCCAAGCCGCCGACGTGCCAACGGCCGGTGCCGGCGCGCCGATCTCAGGCGGCCGTACCCGAACGACCGGCGGCGGCTACGCGTCCCGGTACATCTCCAGCAGCCGCAGCCACACCTCGCTCACCGTCGGGTACGACGGGACCGCGTGCCACAGGCGGCTGATCGGGACCTCGCCGGCGATGGCGATCGTCGCCGAGTGGATCAGTTCACCCACGCCGGGGCCGACCAAGGTGAGGCCCACCAGGATCTCGCGGTTGATGTCGACGACCATGCGGGCCTTGCCGCGGTAGCCGTCCGCGTACAGGCCCGCGCCCGCCACGGAGGACATGTCGACGTCGACGGCGCGGACGCGCAGGCCCGCGCGCTCGGCCTCGGCGAGGGAGAGGCCGACGGCCGCGGCCTCCGGGTTGGTGAAGACGACCTGGGGTACGGCCCCGTGGTCGGCGGTCGCCGAGTGCGCGCCCCAGGGATCGGTCTCCAGGAGGGGCACCCCGGCGGCACGGGCGGCGATGGCGGCGCCCGCGATCCGGGCCTGGTACTTGCCCTGGTGGGTGAGGAGCGCGCGGTGGTTCACGTCGCCGACCGCGTACAGCCAGTCGCTGCCGGTGACCCGCAGGCTGTCGTCGACGTCGAGCCAGGAGCCCGGCTCGAGGCCGATCGTGTCGAGGCCGAGGTCTTCGGTGCGGGGCACACGCCCGGTGGCGAAGAGGATCTCGTCGGCCTCGATGCGGTCGCCGGTGTCGGTGACGGCCACCACGGTGGAGCCCTCGCGCGTCACCGCGGTCACCGAGGTACCGGTGCGGACGTCCACGCCCGCCTCCTTCAGCGACTCGGCGACCAGCTCACCGGCGAAGGGCTCCATGCGGGGCAGCAGTCCCTTGCCGCGGACGAGGACGGTGACCTGGGAGCCGAACGCCTGCCAGGCCGTGGCCATCTCGACGGCGACGACACCGCCCCCCACCACGATGAGCCGGCCCGGCACCTCGTGCGCGCTGGTGGCCTCACGGCTGGTCCAGGGCCGGACCTGGTCGAGCCCCGGCAGGTCGGGGAGCAGGGCGCGGGTGCCGGTGCAGACGGCGACTGCGTGCCGGGCCGTGAGCACCTGCCGCTCGCCGTCCGGCCCGTCGACGGTCACCTTGCGCGGCCCGGCGAGGCGCCCGTGTCCGCGGTACAGGACGGCGCCGACGCCGTCCAGCCAGCCGACCTGTCCGTCGTCCTTCCAGTGGGAGGTGTAGTAGTCGCGGTGGGCGAGGACCGCGGGGACGTCGAGGGGGCCCTGCACCGCCTGGCTGAGGCCGGGCACGTGGCGGGCATCGGCGCGGGCGATGACCGGGCGCAGGAGAGCCTTGCTGGGCATGCAGGCCCAGTACGAGCACTCACCGCCGACCAGTTCGCTCTCCACGACCGCGGTGGAGAGGCCGGCCGCGCGGGCGCGGTCGGCGACGTTCTCCCCCACGGGCCCGGCCCCGAGCACCACGACGTCGTACACGATGGATTCCGTTTCCGTCATGGGCCCAGTCTGGTTGTTGGCGTGCCCGGAGGCCACACGGGTACGTGCGCGGAATACGCCGCTCAGGAGTGGCGTTGTGCACACCGGCTTCGCCCAGAGGCCCGAGGCCCGACATCAGGAAGAGGTAGTCACGCCATGAGCAGCACGATGGAGCTGACCAAGGAGAACTTCGACCAGACGGTCACGGACAACGAGTTCGTCCTGATCGACTTCTGGGCCTCCTGGTGCGGGCCGTGCCGTCAGTTCGCCCCGGTCTACGAGAAGGCCGCGGAGGCCAACCCCGACCTGGTGTTCGCGAAGGTCGACACGGAGGCCCAGCCCGAGCTGGCCGCCGCCTTCGACATCCAGTCGATCCCGACGCTGATGATCGTCCGCGACCAGGTCGCGATCTTCGCCCAGCCCGGGGCACTGCCCGAGGCCGCCTTGACGGACGTCATCGGACAGGCCCGGAAGCTGGACATGGACGAGGTCCGCAAGTCCATCGCGGAGCAGCAGGCCAAGCAGGCTCCGCAGGGCGAGTAGGTCCACCGGGCCGCAGCCGAGTAAGCCCCGCACAACCCTTCCGTCAGAACGGGTACGGCGCCACATCTCCTCGCACCGTCGTCCAGCGCACGTCGGTGAAGGCCTCCAGGTTGGCCTCACCGCCGAAGCGGGCGCCGGTGCCGGAGGCGGCGATCCCGCCGAAGGGGGCGACGGCCTCGTCGTTGACGGTCTGGTCGTTGATGTGGGCGATCCCGGTCGGGATGCGCTCGGCCAGGTCCAGGCCGCGCGCGATGTCCCGGGTGACGATGCCCAGGGAGAGGCCGTAGGGTCCGGCGGCGGCGAGGGCCGCGGCCTCGTCGGCGTCCGCGAACGATCGTACGGGCGCTACCGGGCCGAAGACCTCCTCGGCGTACGCGGGCGTCGTGTCGTCGACTCCCGTGAGGACCGTCGGACGGTAGAAGAGCCCCTCGTGCGTGCCGCCGGCCGCGAGCTTCGCGCCGCGCGCCGCACTGGACTCCACCAGCCCCTGGATCTTGGCAAGTTGGGCGCTGTCGATGATGGGCCCGAGGTGCACCTGCTCACGGTGCGGGTCGCCGACGGCGAGCGAGTCGGCCTTGGCGGCGAGCCGCTCGACGTACTCCTCGTAGAGGGAGGCGTGGACGAGGTGGCGGCCCGTCGTCATGCAGATCTGGCCCTGGTGGAAGAACGAGCCCCACGCGGCCGTGGAGATCACCGCGTCGATGTCGGCGTCCTCCAGGACGATCAGCGCCGAGTTGCCGCCCAACTCCAGGTGGGCGCGCTTGAGGAGGCGGCCCGCCGCCTCGCCCACCGCGCGTCCGGCGGCGGTCGAGCCGGTGAAGGAGATCACGGGTACGTTCGGGTCGGCGACCAGCGCCCGGCCCGCTTCCGGACCGCCGGGCACAACGTGCAGCAGGCCCTCCGGGAGCCCCGCCTCGGCGAAGACGGCGGCGAGCGCGAGTCCGCCGCAGACGGCGGTGCGCGGGTCCGGCTTCAGGACGACGGCGTTGCCGAGCGCGAGCGCCGGGGCCACCGAGCGGATCGAGAGGATCAGCGGGGCGTTGAACGGGGAGATCACGCCCACCACACCGACCGGGACACGTCGGGTGTAGGACAGACGCGGCGCCTCGGAGGGGAGGATCTGACCGCCGGGGCGGGAGGCCAGGGCGGCGGCCTCGTAGCACTCCTGGGCCGCGACGTGCAGTTCGAAGTCGGCCTTGCCCGGGATCGAGCCGGACTCGCGCACGATCCATTCGCGCAGTTCGTCGGCGTGGGCGGCGAACAGGTCACCGGCCCTGCGCAGCACGGCCGCACGCACGAAGTGCGGTGCCTTCGCCCACTCCGCCTGGGCGGCTCGGGCGTCCCGCGCGACCGTGGCGACATCCTCGGCGGCGGCGAGCGTGACCGTGGCCAGCGTCTCGCCGGTGGCGGGTTCGGTGACGGCGTACTCACCGCCCGCCAGGGTGCGGGACTGCCAGGTCTTGGGGTCGAGCAGCGGCATGTCGGCTCTCCGATCGTTCACTGTTCACCGCCGGGACTCATGGTCCCAGCGGCAGTCCCGTGTAGTTCGCGGCCAGTTCGGCGGCCGCGTGGCGGGATGCCGTGATCCGGCGCAGCCGGGCGAGCTGAATCCGGTGGTCGAAGACATCCCCATTTGGTTGAGCGTGCAACATCCTAGTCATGTCGTACGAGAAGCGGGTGGCCTGCCATACCCGCTCGAGGCACAAGTCCGAGTAGTGGTCGAGAAGTTGGCTCGATCCCGTGCGATGCGACTCGATGAGTCCGCGGGCCAGCACCCGTACGTCGGAGACGGCGAGGTTGAGCCCCTTGGCCCCGGTCGGCGGCACGATGTGCGCGGCGTCCCCCGCGAGGAAGAGCCGGCCGTGACTCATCGGCTCGTGGACGTAACTCCGCATCGGCGTGACCGACTTGGAGGAGACGGGGCCGCGTCCCAGGCGCCAGTCGCCGTCGACCGCGAAGCGCGCGGCGAGTTCGTCCCAGACGCGCTCGTCGGGCCAGTCGGCGACGTCGGTACCGTTCGGGACCTGTAAGTACAGCCGGGAGACGGTCGGCGAGCGCATGCTGTGCAGAGCGAAGCCGCCGGCACCGCGCGCGTAGATCAACTCCTCGCCCGAGGGCGGCACATCGGCGAGGATCCCGAGCCAGGAGTACGGGTAGTCGTGCGCGTACGTGCGGCTCCGGTCGGCGGGAAAGGCGTTCCGGGAGATGCCGTGGTAGCCGTCGCAGCCCACCACGTAGGCACAGCTCAGGGCCTGTTCACGGCCTTCGTGCACAAAGCGCACGACCGGCGCGTCGCTCTCCGGGCGCTCGACCGCCAGGGCCTCGGCCTCGAACAACAGCGGTGGCCCGGCGGCAAGTTGGAGGGCGATCAGGTCCCTCACGATCTCCGTCTGGGCATAGATCGTGACGGTACGGCCACCGGTGAGGGCGGGAAAGTCGATGTGGTGGCGCTCGCGGTCGAAGCGCAGCTCGATGCCGTGGTGGATCAGGCCCTCGGCGTCCAGCCGGTCGGCGGCTGCGCACGCGCGCAGGGCGTCGACCGTGCCCTGCTCCAGCATCCCGGCGCGCTGGCGGTGCTCGACGTGGGCGCGCGACCTGCTCTCCAGCACGGCGCAGTCGATGCCCTCGCGGTGCAGCAGCCGGGCCAGCAGAAGCCCGGCGGGGCCGCCGCCGATGATGCCGACCGTGGTCCGCATGGCGCGCCTCCCGTACCTGATCAGCCCACATCCGGTCCGAACGGGTCGCATCCGGTCCGAACGGGTCGGATGCGGCCGGGGACCAGCTACAGCCTCTCTCAGGTCGAGTCGCGGTGCACCACCCGCGCGCCCAGTACCTCGTGGCTCTCGGGCGCCGCGCCCGGTTCGCGCACCACCCGGTCGACCAGTTCCGCGAGGTCGCGCCCGGACGGCAGTTCGATGTGGACGGTGCTGAGGCGGGGCCGCAGCAGTCGCCCGAGCATGAGGTCGTCGGCGCCGATGACGGCCGTCTCGTCCGGGATGCCGACGCCCTCCTCCTGGAGGGCGCGCATCAGCAGCATGGCGTACTCGTCGTTGTACGCGAACACGGCGTCCAGGCCCAGCGAGCGCCAGCGCACCGCCAGCCGGGCGGCGGCCCCCTCCTCGTACGCGAGCGGCAGCGCGGTCGCCGTGGCGTCGGTGCCGGTCAGAGACCGGCGTACGCCGTCGAGCCGGGACTGGGAGAAGATCTCCAGGCCGGGTTCCTCGGGCACCACGACGCCGATCCGGCGGCGGCCGCGGGCCAGCAGGTGGACGCCCGCGCTGTGGCCGACCTTGTCGTGGTCCATGAGCAGCGCGTGCGCGCCCTCGACGCGCTCGGGGCCGAGCGTGACGACGGCCCGGGCGCCGGATCGCTTGAGGACGGCCACTCCCTGCGGGCCGAGGTCGCTGCCGGGCACCAGCACGGCGACCGGTCGCAGCTCCGCCCAGGCGCGGGCGGCCTCGTCGCCGTGCAGGCCGACACTGCCGTACTGCACGACCGTGTAATCCAGACGGCCCAGCGCCCACTGAAGTTCGTTGAGGAACTGACTGTAGAGCGGTCCCACGGGCACGCTCGGCGTGGGCATCAGGACCATACGGCTGTGTCCGGCGCGCAGGGAGCGGGCGGCGGCGTGCGGAACGTAGCCGAGTTCCTTGGCCGCCTCGTGGACGCGGCGGCGGGTGGGTTCGCTGATCCGGACGGCGCTGGTGTTGTTCAGTACGTACGAGACGGTGGCCCGGGAGACGCCCGCCAGGCGTGCCACATCGGCACTCGTCGGCACGGGTCGTTGCGCGGGCGTCGGCGGGACGGGCTGCTTCGGTATCTGCACCATGACGTCTCGCATCCTTGCAGAAACCCCGGTCGCTCCTTCGCGCCGGGGGAACCTCGTGGGCCCGTCGTGCCGGAACACCCGCTTCCGCGAGGGAACTTCCGCATCTCGTGCGGGATGGCCCGTGGTGCGGTTACCGTGCGGTAGACGACGTGCTCCGGAGGTGGTCAGGTATGACTCACGACCGTGCCGCAGGTCTGGCGGAGTGTGCGCGCGCCCTCGCCCACGGGGAGGTGAGCGCACGCGAGCTGGTCGAGCGGGCGCTGACCCGTATCGAGGCGACGCAGCACTCCCTGAACGCCTTCCGGGTGGTGCGCGCCGAAGCGGCGCTCGCCGAGGCCGACGCGGCGGACAGGGAACTCGCCGCCGGAGTGCGCAGGCCGCTGCTCGGCGTGCCGGTGGCGGTGAAGGACGACATGGACGTGGCGGGCGAGCCGACCGCGTTCGGCTGCCGGGGTGTGTTCCCGCCCGAGGCCGAGGACGGGGAGGCGGTACGGCGGCTGCGCGCGGCCGGCGCGATCGTCATCGGCAAGACCAACACCTGCGAGCTCGGCCAGTGGCCGTTCACCGAGGGGCCCGCCTTCGGCGCCACCCGCAACCCCTGGCACGCCGAGCACACCCCGGGCGGCTCGTCCGGCGGCTCGGCGGCGGCGGTCGCGGCGGGCCTCGTCCCGGCCGCGCTGGGCTCGGACGGCGCGGGCTCGGTCCGCATCCCGGCCTCCTGGACCCACCTCATCGGCATCAAGCCGCAGCGCGGCCGGATCTCGACCTGGCCGCGCGCGGAGTCCTTCCAGGGCATCACGGTCAACGGCACCCTCGCCCGTACGGTCGCGGACGCGGCCCTGCTCCTGGACGCGGCGAGCGGCAACCACGACGGCGATCTGCACCGCCCGCCCGCGCTGCGGGTGTCCGAGGCGGCGGGCCGCGAGCCGGGCCGGCTGCGGATCGCGCTGTCGCTGAAACCGCCGTTCACGGCGCTGCCCGCGCGCCTGGACCCCGTCGTACGGGCGCGGGTGCTCGCGCTCGCGGAGCGGCTCGCGGCGCTCGGCCACACGGTGGAGGAGGCCGAGCCCCGGTACGGGCAGATCGGGCTGACCTTCATCCCGCGCGCGACGGCCGGGATCGCCGAACGGGTGCGCGACCTGCCCCACCCGCACCTCCTCGACCGGCGGACCCTGGGCGCGGCCCGGCTCGGCCGACTGCTCGGCGGCGCACCCCTGCGCGTGGCCCGGCGCGCCGAGGCGTCCCTGCACCGGCGGATCGGCGCGCTCTTCGACACGTACGACGTCCTGCTCGCGCCGACCACGGCCGCTCCCCCGCCGCGCATCGGCTCGATGATGGACCTGAACGGCCTGGGCACCGACCGGGCCATGATCGCCGCCTGCCCCTACGCCTGGCCGTGGAACATCCTGGGCTGGCCGGGGGTGAACGTCCCCGCGGGGTTCGTCGACGGCGGCCTGCCGGTCGGCGCCCAGCTCCTCGGTCCGGCGAACAGCGAACCGCTGCTCGTCTCCCTGGCCGCCCAGTTGGAGGCCGACCAGCGCTGGCACGAACACTGGCCGCCGCACGGGGCGCCCGCGGACTCCCCCGCGGTGTAGACGAGTCGAGTCGACTGCACGTGCCGGTGGGCGAGTTCGGGACGCGTGCCGGTGAGCGAGTTCGCCGCGAAGACCCTGACCAGGGGATGTGGGCCGTACGCTGGCCCCATGGACGATGCGTCGATGGTCGGGTTGATGGGGCGGGTGACCGGCACGGTCGGACCCGGGCTCGTCGGTGAGGTGATCGTCCGGGTCCGCGGCGGCGCCGAGCATTTCCTCGCGTACCCGGCCGCGGCGAAGGAGCGCATCGAGCGGGGCACGGTGGTGATGGTGGTCGAGTACCTGCCGCCGCGCACGGTGTACGTATCGGCCGCGTACGACAGTTGACGGCTCGTCTGTGCCCGCTCCGTCCCAGGTGAGAGCGGTGTGCGTCAAGATTGCAACAAGGATCCGTCAGCGTCTGTACCCCGGTCGAGCACAGGAGCACACTCCCTTCGTTCGGTGCCGATAGGGCACCATCCAAAGGGGGCGTATGCCGATGGTTGTCGGCGTCGTGGCGGGGGCTGTTGTCCTCGCACTGATCTTCATCGTTGTGGTCTTCAAGCTCATGTGGCGTGTCGCGGAGCCCAACGAAGCACTGATCATCTCCGGTTCGAAGCATCGGACCGAAGGCCTTGAAGAGGGCATGGGATTCCGCATCGTGACGGGGCGCGGCACGCTGGTGCTGCCGGGTGTGCAGGCGGTACGGAAGATCTCGCTCGACCTCAACGAGACCGAGCTGCACGTGGACTGCGTGACCACCCAGGGCATTCCGCTGAAGGTGCGGGGTGTGGTCATCTTCAAGGTGGGCGACGACTTCGTGTCGATCGCCAACGCGGGGCGTCGCTTCCTCGACCAGCAGAAGATGATGTCGGAGCGGGTGCACAACGTGTTCGCCGGTCATCTGCGGTCCATCGTCGGCGGGTTGACCGTCGAGGACATGATCCGCGACCGGGAGAAGCTGACCGGCCAGACCCGGGCCGCGTGCGGTACGGAGATGGAGAAGCTCGGTCTGATCGTCGACTCGCTGCAGATCCACGAGATCGAGGACCCGACCGGGTACATCAAGAACCTCGCGATGCCGCACGCCGCCGCCGTACAGCGGGACGCGCGCATCGCGCAGGCGGAGGCGAACCGTCTCGCCACCGAGGCCGAACAGAAGGCCGCGGCCCGGATGTCGGAGGCGACCCGGGACAGCGAGATCCTCCAGGCCGGCTACCAGGCCGAGCGCGACAAGGCGGCGGCGAAGGCGCGGCAGGCCGGACCGCTCGCGGACGCCGCGGCCCGGCAGGACGTCGTCGTGCAGGAGACCCGGATCGCCGAGCTCGACGCCCTCCGTCGTGAGCAGCAGCTCCAGGCGGACGTCCGCAAGCCGGCGGACGCCCAGGCGTACGAGACGCGGGCCCGCGCCGAGGCCGAGCGTGACGCGCGTATCTCGGCGGCTCAGGCCAAGGCCAAGGAGACCGAGCTCGCGGCCGCGGCGGAGGCGAACCGGGTCAAGACGGCCGCCAACGCGGAGGCCGAGGCGACGAAGGCCCGGGGTGCGGCCGCCGCGACGGCGACCAGGGCCACGGGTGAGGCCGAGGCCGCAGCGGCTCAGGCCAAGGGTCTCGCGGCGGCCGAGGCGACCCGGGCGCAGGGTCTCGCGGAGGCGGAGACCATCAAGGCGAGGGCCGCGGCCCTCGCCGAGAACCAGGAGGCGGTGGTTGCCCAGCAGCTCGCCGAGAACTGGCCGGAGATCGTCCAGGCGGGCGCCAGCGCGTTCGGGAACGTCGACCACATGGTGCTGCTCAACGGCGCCGACGGTATGTCGGACATGTTCGCCAAGGCGCTCACCATGGGCGGCACGGGCCTCGGCCTCGCCCGTCAGCTGCTCTCGTCGATGAACCAGGACGGGACGGCCGGCAACGGTACGGGGAGCAACGGGGCCGTAGCGCCGCGCACGGAGAAGGTGCCGGTGGAGGGGGACGGCAAGCTGTGACGCCGAAGGAGAACGCCGGGGACTGATCCCGGCGGGGCGACGAGGGTGTTCCAGTCCCTCGTCGCCCGCTCTGCGTGGGCGATTCGGCCTTCCGCCCCGGCTGCTCGGCCCCTTCGGCCTACTTCGCCGCGGCACCGACCAGACCGTCGAGCCAGGCCTGGTGGCCGTCGAGCATCGGGGTCGGCCGCTCTGGCGGACGAGGAGTACCTCCTGGTCGCCGCTCCGAGCTGGGCGCGGCGCGTCGAGGAGCACCCGTCGGCCGAGGACATCTGCACCGCGGTCCGGGACGTTCCCCTGGTCACCTACGCCGAGGATCTGCCCCTCGTGCGCCGGTACTGGCGCACCGTCTTCGGCGAACAGCTCGCGGCCCGGGCCGCGGTCACCGTGCCCAACCTGTACGCCGTCGTCTCCGCGGTCACCGCGGGCGCCGGCTACAGCATGCTGCCCCGCTCCCTGTGCGAGGAGCACCTCGCCGACGGACGCCTCGCACTGCTCCACGAGCCGGTCGAACCGCCCCTCCACACCCTCTTCCTCGTCCAACGCCCCGGCGCCGACGCCCACCCGGACGTCGTACGGGTCCGCGACCGCCTCCAACACGCGGCCCGGACCTGGCAGTCCGCCATCTCGGCCACCCGCTCGGCGGGTTGAGCAGGGCAGGCTCTAACGTGAGCCGCGTGACTGCCTTTACCGATGACACCACCGAAGACGTTCCCGGCCGCTACGGCCCTTCCGCGACCACCGAGGCCGAACCCCGCGAGGTGGGACGGGTGCGGACGGAGTACGCGCCCGCGCACGACGGCGACCCCGATCCCGGCGAGATCGTCTGGACATGGGTGCCGTTCGAGGAGAACGACGGGCGGGGCAAGGACCGTCCGGTGCTCGTCGTCGCCCGCGAGGACACCGGCACGCTGCTCGCCGTCCAGCTGTCGAGCAAGCGGCACGACGGAGACCGGGAGTGGGTGCCGATCGGGAGCGGGCCCTGGGACCGGTCGGGGCGGGACTCGTGGGTGGATGTGGACCGGGTGCTGCGGCTGCACGAGGACGGGATGCGGCGGGAGGCCTGTGCGCTGGACCGGATGCGGTTCAATTCGGTCGTGCGCCGCTTGCAGGAGCGGTACGGCTGGCGTTGAGGGCCCGTACCTGGGCGAACGTCTGCTCGAAGGAGCCTCGCGTCGCCTGATCTCCCGTGCGGTCCAGGACGCCGAACACGACCTGGTCGAAAGCACCCTCGAAGCGGCCCGTGACCAGCAGGTCGTGGAACGCGCCCGCCACCTGCGCCGGATCGTTCCGGAAGACGCCGCAGCCCCACGCGCCCAGCACCAGCCGGCGGTAGCCGTGGGCCGCGGCGGTCTCCAGGACGCGCTCGGCGCGTACGGCCAGCGCGGGTCCCAGCTCGGGCGCGCGCTCCGGGGACGTACGCAGGACGACTCCGGCGTTGGGGGCCGCGGCGGTCAGGAATCCGGCCATGTACGGCTCGTCGAGCAGAGCTCCGCGGTCGTCGCGGAAGACGGGCACGGCGGGTGAGTGGATGACACGGTCCGTGTAGAACGGATCCCGGTGGGCGCGGTGGTGGTCGTAGAACTCCCGGGCCCGCAGCAGACACGTGTACAGCGCGGAGGCCCGGCACAGGGCCTCCTCCTGGGCCTGTGCGCCGTTCAGGAAGCCTCCGCCCGGGTTGCGCGCCGAGGCGAAGTTCAGGACGGCGACCGGGCCGGGCGGGCGCCCTGCGTCCTTGCGCACGAGCCGTCGGGCGGCCTCCAGAGTGCTCTCGCCCGTCACCGCGAACAGCGTGCTCTCGCGCGGTGCGCGCGCGGGGCCGGCGGCCGGTGCCCCGACCGGTCCGGGGCCGTGCATGCGCGTTCCCGTCCGCGCGGCCTCGACGGCCGCGGCGATCGACACCGCGCGTCCGTCGGACGCGCGGTACCCGCCCGCCGCGACGATCTCCTGCGTCTGCTGCGCGAGCGCGCGCAGGCGCGCACTCATGGCGCGACCCCCGTACGCGCCACGAGGACGCACCTCGCGATCTCCCCCGTCGCTCCCCCCGGCATTTCCCAGGCGGATTCCCCGGCCGATTCCCCCGTCGTGCCCATGAACGCATCGTGAGCGATGCTGGTCCTACGGCGCAACGGAATTTCCCAGCCTCGTAAACAGCGTCTCGCGGCCCGGCAAACAGCGCCTCCGGAACCCGCGAGCGACGATTTGCACCCTTGTGCGAACCGCCAAGAGGGTCTTGGGTGGGACGAGCGATGCCGGTCCGGCGCGACAGAAGTCGGGCCGGCGGCATGGTGGAATCTCAGGAGGATCCCGACATGTCCGATTCGGTGAGTGACTGTACGGAGCGCCGCTCCGCCGTCACCGAGGCCGAGGTGGAGGCGCTGGTCCGAGGCATCTGCTTCAAGACCGGACCGCCTCGTACCCTCGGTGTCGAAGTGGAATGGCTCGTCCACGAGCTGCGGCAACCGCAGCTCCCGGCATCACCCGAACGACTCCAAGCGGCGTACGCCGCACTGCGGACCCTGCCCCTGCGTTCGGCGCTCACCGTCGAACCCGGCGGACAGCTGGAGCTGAGCTCCCTTCCCGCCGCCTCCCTGATGGAGTGCATCGGGTCCGTCTCGGCCGACCTCGACGCGGTACGCGCGGTACTGCGCGAGGCGGATCTCGGCCTCAGCGGGTACGGCCACGATCCCTGGAACCCCCCGAGCCGCTTTCTCCATGAGCCGCGCTACGACGCCATGGAGCAGTACCTCGACCGGGCCGGCCCGGAGGGGCGGGCCATGATGTGCTCCTCCGCCTCCGTCCAGGTGTGCCTGGACGCCGGATACGAGGAGCCCGGCCCGCTGGGGCACGGGCGCCGCTGGTGGCTGGCGCACCAGCTGGGCGCGGTCCTGGTGGCCGCGTTCGCGCATTCGCCGGTGGCCGGTGGCCGGTACACGGGCTGGCGCTCCACGCGGCAGTCCCTGTGGGCGGCCATGGACCCGGGACGGTCCGCCGCGCCCCCGCTGGGCGGCGACCCGCGCGCCGCCTGGGCCCGGCACGTCCTGGACGCGCCGGTGATGTGCGTCCGGGCGCCGGACGGCCCCTGGGAGGTACCGGAGGGTCTGACCTTCCGGGCGTGGACCAGGTCCGAGACACCGCCCGACCGGGCGGATCTCGACTACCACCTGACGACGCTGTTCCCGCCGGTCCGCCCGCGCGGCCATCTGGAACTGCGCATGATCGACGCGCAGCCCGGCGACGACGGGTGGATCGTGCCGCTGGCGGTGACGGCGGCGCTGTTCGACGACCCGGAGGCCGCGGAGGTCGCCTACCGGACCGTCAAACCCCTCGCGGAACGCGCCGAGGCGCGGCCCGCTCCGTGCAACCCGCTGTGGAACGACGCCGCGCGGTACGGCCTGACCGACCCCGAGTTGCGTGAGGCCGCCGTCACCTGTTTCGCGGCCGCCGCCGAGGCGTTGCCGCGCCTGGGCGCCACCGCCGAGGTGCAGGAGGCCGTCGCGGAGTTCACGGACCGCTATGTGTCCCGGGGCCGCTGCCCCGCCGACGATCTGCTGAACCGCTTCCACAGCCGATTCCATGGTCAGAGCCATGATCAGGCCGACGGTCACCACGGCCGGTCCCACGGTCAGCTCGACGGGAAGGACATCCGCACATGACCGCCCCCTCAACACCCACGGATCCGGAGTCACTCCGGGAGCGCGCGCTCGACGCGCTGACCACGGCCCGCGACCGCACCGCGCTCCTGACCTCCTGCGTGGAGGAGCCCGAACTGACCGCGCAGCACTCGCCGTTGATGTCCCCACTGGTCTGGGACCTGGCACACATCGGCAACCAGGAGGAGCTGTGGCTGCTGCGCGCGGTCGCCGGGCGGGACGCGATGCGGCCCGAGATAGACGGGCTGTACGACGCGTTCGAGCATCCGCGCGCCGAGCGGCCCTCGCTGCCGCTGCTGCCGCCCGCCGAGGCCCGTCAGTACGCCGCCGAGGTACGCGGACGGGCGCTGGACGTCCTGGAGAGCACCGCGTTCCGGGGCACGCCGCTGACCGAGGCGGGCTTCGCGTTCGGGATGATCGCCCAGCATGAACAGCAGCACGACGAGACGATGCTGATCACCCATCAGCTCCGCAAGGGACCCGCCGCCCTCAAGGCGCCGGACCCTGCTGCCGGGCCGCCGTTCACGGGACCCGCCGAAGTCCTGGTCCCCGGCGGCCCGTTCACGATGGGCACGTCCACCGAGCCGTGGGCCCTGGACAACGAGCGCCCCGCCCACCGACGCGAGGTCCCGCCCTTCTTCATCGACACCACTCCCGTGACGAACGCCGCCTACCAGGCCTTCATCGAGGACGGCGGCTACGACACCGAACGCTGGTGGAGCCCGGCGGGCTGGTCCCACATCCGCTCGCACGGCATCGAGGCGCCGATGTTCTGGCGCCGCGAGGGCGGACAGTGGCTGCGGCGTCACTTCGGCGTCACCGAGGTCGTACCGCCCGACGAACCCGTGCTGCACGTCAGCTGGTACGAGGCCGACGCGTACGCCCGCTGGGCGGGGCGCCGGCTGCCCACCGAGGCCGAGTGGGAGAAGGCGGCCCGCCACGACCCGGCGGCCGACCGCTCCACGCGCTACCCGTGGGGCGACGCCGACCCCACCCCCGAGCACGCCAACCTCGGCCAGCGCCATCTGCGTCCGGCCCCGGCGGGCAGCTATCCGGCGGGGGCGTCACCGCTCGGCGTACGGCAATTGATCGGTGACGTGTGGGAGTGGACGTCGAGCGACCTGCACCCCTATCCCGGGTTCGCGGCGTTCCCGTACAAGGAGTACTCGGAGGTGTTCTTCGGTCCGGAGTACAAGGTGCTGCGCGGTGGCTCGTTCGCCGTGGACCAGGTGGCCTGCCGGGGGACGTTCCGCAACTGGGACTACCCGATCCGGCGTCAGATCTTCTCCGGGTTCCGCACGGCCCGCGACGGGAACGCCTGATGTGCCGTCACCTGGCCTACCTGGGACCGCCGGAACCGCTCGGCCGACTCCTCGTGGAACCCCCGCACAGTCTGTTCCGGCAGTCGTGGGCGCCGCGCCGACAGCGGCACGGGACGGTCAACGCCGATGGTTTCGGGGTGGGCTGGTACGCCGAAGGGGATCCGGTGCCCGCGCGATACCGGCGCCCCGGGCCGATCTGGGGCGACCAGTCCTTCGCGGACCTGGCCCGGGTCGTCAGGAGCACGGCGCTGCTCGGCGCCGTACGGGACGCCACCGTGGCGGGAGCCGACGGGGAGGCCGCGGCGGCGCCGTTCGCCGCGGACCGCTGGCTGTTCAGCCACAACGGCGCCGTACGGGGCTGGCCGGGCTCCCTCGCCCCGCTGGTGACAAGCCTGCCCCCGGCCGAACTGCTGTCCCTGGAGGCCCGCTGCGACTCCGCGCTCGTCTGGGCGCTGCTCCTGCACCGGCTGCGCTCCGGTGACAACGAGGGCCAGGCGCTGGCCGACACCGTCCTGGAGGTCGCCGAGGCGGCCCCCGGATCCCGGCTCAACCTGCTGCTCACAAGCGGCGACACGATCACCGCGACGGCCTGGGGCGACACCCTCTGGTACCTCGCCGAGCCCGGCCGCCGCACCGTCGTGGCGTCCGAGCCGTACGACGACGACCCCCACTGGCAGGAGGTGCCGGACCGCACGCTGCTCGCGGCGAGCCGCACCGACGTCCTGCTCACCCCGCTCAAGGACCCGCACGCGCAGGAAGGCGCGCACGACCCCTTGGCATCCGCACGCACCAAGGAGCCCAGCACGTGAGCCCGTTCCTTCTCACCCGCACCCTGCCCGAGGACGCCACGGACGCCGCGCTGCGCGCCGACGTCCTGCACGGCCTCACCCACACCCCCAAGACCCTGCCGCCGAAGTGGTTCTACGACGCTCACGGCAGCGAGCTGTTCGACCAGATCACCGAACTGCCCGAGTACTACCCCACCCGGGCGGAGCGCGAGATCCTCATCGCCCGGGCCCCCGAGATCGCCGCGACGACCGGTGCGCGCACCCTCGTCGAGCTGGGGTCCGGTTCGTCCGAGAAGACCCGCCATCTGCTCGACGCGCTGCCGGGGCTGCACACGTACGTGCCGGTCGACGTCAGCGAGAGCGCCCTCACCCAGGCCGGGCAGGCGCTGATCGCCGAGCATCCGGGGCTCGGCGTGCACGCGCTGATCGCCGACTTCACGGGTGGCCTCGCGCTGCCGGGAACACCGGGGCCGCGGCTGGTGGCGTTCCTCGGCGGCACCATCGGCAATCTGCTGCCCGCCGAACGGGCGACGTTCCTGACGTCCGTACGGGCGCTGCTCTCCCCCGGCGACACGCTGCTGCTCGGTACGGACCTCGTCAAGGACGAGTCCGTTCTGGTCGCCGCGTACGACGACGCGGCGGGGGTGACGGCGGAGTTCAACAAGAACGTGCTGCACGTCGTCAACCGCGAGCTCGGCGCCGATTTCGACCCCGACGCGTTCGCCCATGTCGCCCTCTGGGACGACAAGCGCGAGTGGATCGAGATGCGGCTGCGGTCGCTGACCGAACAGACGGTGAAGATCCCCGCGCTCGACCTCGCGGTCGAATTCGCCGACGGCGAGGAACTGCGCACCGAGATCTCGGCGAAGTTCCGCGAGGAGGGGGTACGTCGCGAACTCGCCGCCGCCGGGCTCGATCTGGCCCACTGGTGGACGGACCAGGAGGGCCGTTTCGCCCTGTCGCTGAGCGTGGTCCGCTGACACCAGCCCGGGTGGCCCGCCTCGACGGTGGGCCACCCGGGTGAGGGCCTTCTGGCCTGGTGTGGATGACCAGTTGACGGTGCTTTCTCGCCCGCCGGGCTGACGGCCTCGCTGCCGTTCGCCAGGTCGAGTGCGAGGAGATCGTGGACGGCCGGGCCCGCAAGGTCGACGCCCTCGCCGAGGCCGGCCGCTCCGTGCCGGCCGCCGGGACGGAGCGGCTGTGCGCCGTCGTCGCCGAGGCGGAGCGCCGGATGGCCGTCCGCCGCGCCCTCGCCATCCGCCCGAAGCGGGCCCTGGCATGACGGAGCGGCACCCGTCGCGCGTCCCGTGCTGGGCGCCGCGCTTCCACCCGGCCGGCTACCGCGCCGAGCACGAGGCCGAGCTGACCGCGATCTGTACCCAGGCGACGCGGGACGCCGGCCCGCTCGGCAGGCCGCGCGAGGCGCTCGACGTCGCCGGCCACGGCCTGCGGCGGCGCACCGGCCTGGGTTCCCACCGGTCTGCCAGACAGGTCGTGGGGCAGGCGGCCCCGCCGACCGTTGCCGTCGCGACGGCCGACAGCGTGGTGAACCTGGCTTCTGCCGGGATCTCACACAAGCGCGCCCGGCCCTACCGGCCGTAGACCCGTGGCAAGGCCGAGCGCTTCAACCGCACCCCGCTCGACTCATGGGCTTACGCCCGCCCCTGCCGCTCGGAGCAGGAACGACACGTCCCCGACCTCACAGGGCCATACACCTGGGTCACCCACGGTGCCCCGACATCTCGCGCACCGCCGCGCCGTGAGGCACCGTGGAGTGACGCGTGGCGCACCCGCCACGGCGGAGAGGAGCACCCGCATGTCCGACCACACGTATCGGGTCACCGAGATCGTCGGCACCTCCCACGAGGGCGTCGACCAGGCCATTCGCAACGGGATCTCCCGGGCCTCGCAGACCCTGCGCAACCTGGACTGGTTCGAGATCACCCAGGTCAGGGGGCAGATCGTGGACGGGGAGGTCGAGTACTACCAGGTCGGCCTGAAGGTCGGCTTCCGCCTGGAGGACGGCGCCTGAGCCCCGGGGCCATCCGAAGCCCGGGAGGCCCCTGGCCGCCCTGACCGGCGTGCGAGGCCCCACAACGGTGGCGCCACCGCGCGCCGAAGCCCCGGCCCACTCCACCCCGCTCCGCCCGCCCACCGTGGGGCAGCTTCTGAGCGCCCCCTCGATTCCCCCGACGGACCCCTAGGTCCGTCCCTCCCGCTCCTGCGCGTCCTTCAGCGCCGCGGACGCCGTGGCCCAGCGGGCCCGGACGACCCTGAAGCCGGACCGTTCCGCCTCGTCGCAGACGAGTTCGTCGTCGTCGACCAGGACGTGGATCTCGCGCTCGCGCGCGAGCCGGCGCAGGACGTCCAGTTTGGTGTGGCGGGCGGGCCTGCGGTCGTCGTTGCGTCGCATCCAGACGCGTCCCTCGGGCAGTCCCTGCGCGGCAAGCCACTCGACGGTGTCACGGCGGCAGCGCTCGGGACGGCCGGTCAGATAGACCACCTCGCACTCCTCCGTGCTGCGCAACGCCAGGGCCACCCCCTCCGCGAGCGGCGGATCCTGCGGCGCGGCCGCGAAGAACGCGTCCCAGTCCCGCGGCTTGCGCTCCAGAAACCGCTGCCGGTGCGCGCTGTCCGCGAGCGTGCCGTCGAGGTCGAACACGGCGAGCGGTCTGCTGGTCTTCTCCCTGGTCTTCTCCGTCACGCGGACCACCCTAAACAGGGCCGCCGACACCCGGCACACCACAGCCTCCGCCCGCCCCTGTGAACCTGTGGCTCCTTCGCGCCAACTTCCTTCACCACAAGCACTATTCACATCACCCAGCAAGCCCTTACCGTGATGCCTCGCACTGCATGTTGCACAGCATGTCGCACAACATTCGGTATTTCGAACGAGAGCGGGGCGGTGAAGGGACACCACCGCCCGGTTCTCCGGCATGCGGAGGTCGTTGTGAACCCCCCACTCGCCAGACGTCACTTCCTCGCCGTCACCGGCACGTCCACGGCCGCCCTGACCCTGGCCGCGGCCGGCGGCGGCACCGCCCGCGCCTCGACCGGGACCCACACCTCGGGCGCCCCGGTCGCCCACGACGCCACCACACCCGTCGAGCCGTTCCCCCTCGGCTCGGTGACCCTCCTGGACAGCGCCTTCCGGGCCAACCAGCAGCGCAACTCCGCCTATCTGCGCTTCGTGGACATCGACCGGCTGCTCCACACCTTCCGTACGAACGTCGGCCTGCCCAGCACCGCTCGGCCGTGCGGCGGCTGGGAGGGCCCGAGCGTCGAGCTGCGCGGCCATTCGACCGGCCATCTGCTCTCCGGGCTCGCCCTCGCCTACGCCAACACCGGGGAGCGGGCCCTGCGCGACAAGGGTCACCGGCTCGTCGCGGCGCTCGCCGAGTGCCAGGCCGCCTCCCCCGCCGCCGGCTTCGGCGCGGGCTATCTGTCCGCGTTCCCGGAGAACTTCTTCGACCGCCTCGAATCCGGGACCGGTGTATGGGCGCCGTACTACACCATCCACAAGATCATGGCCGGACTGGTCGAACAGCACCGGCTGACCGGCAGCGGACAGGCCCTCGACGTCGCGCTGCGCCAGGCCGAGTGGGTCGACCGGCGCACCGAGCCGTTGTCGTACGAGCAGATGCAGCGGGTGCTGGAGACGGAGTTCGGCGGCATGAACGACGTGCTCGCCGATCTGCACGCGCTCACCGGCGACGCCAAGTGGCTGGCCGTCGCCGAACGCTTCACGCACGCCCGCGTCTTCGACCCGCTGGCCAGGAACGAGGACAAGCTCGCGGGGCTGCACGCCAACACCCAGATCCCCAAGATGGTCGGCGCCCTGCGCCTGTGGGAGGAAGGTCTGCCCGACCGCTACCGCACGATCGCCGAGAACTTCTGGCAGATCGTCACCGCCCACCACACCTACGTGATCGGCGGGAACAGCAACGGCGAGGGCTTTCACGAACCGGACGTCATCGCGGGCCAGTTGTCCAACAACACCTGCGAGAACTGCAACAGCTACAACATGCTGAAGCTGACCCGCCTGCTGCACTTCCGCACACCCCGGCGCACCGATCTGCTCGACTACTACGAGCGCACCCTGTTCAACCAGATGCTCGGTGAGCAGGACCCTGACTCGACGCACGGCTTCAACATCTACTACACGGGCCTGGGCCCCGGCGCCGTCAAGCAGCAGCCGTCCTTCATGGGCACCGACCCGGACGCGTACTCGACCGACTACGACAACTTCTCCTGCGACCACGGCACCGGCATGGAGACGCAGGCGAAGTTCGCCGACACGGTCTACTCGCACGACCGGCACCGGCTGCTGGTGAACCTTTTCATACCGTCGCAGGTCAACTGGCGGGAACGGAACATCACTTGGCGGCAGACCACCTCCTTCCCCGACCGGTCGTCGACCCTGCTGACCGTCACCGCCGGACGGGCCGCGCATCAGTTGCTCGTCCGCATCCCGTCCTGGGCCGCGGACGCCCGCGCGACGCTCAACGGCCGCGCCCTGCCCGACCGTCCGGAGCCCGGCAGCTGGCTGACCCTCGACCGGGAGTGGCGCGCCGGGGACCGGGTCGAGGTGTCGCTGCCCATGCGCACGGTCATCGAGCCCACGCCCGACGACCGCGACGTACAGGCGGTACTGCACGGCCCGGTGGTCCTGGCCGGGGCGTACGGGGACCGGGCGACGCCGTGGCTGCCGCGCCTGGACACCGGATCCCTGCGGCAGGAGTCGCAGGAGCCGCTGCGGTTCACTGCCCGCGCCGACGGCGAGGACGTCTCACTGCTGCCGATCTCCCGGGTGCACCACCAGCACTACTCCGTGTACTGGCAGACCGGTGCACCGCCGCCCCCGCCGCCGGAGTTCGCCGCCTGGCACCGTTTCGACGAGACCTCCGGGAGCTCGGCCGCCGACGCCACGGGGAACGGGAAGTCGGCCCAGCTCGTCGGCGGTGCCACCTGGACGACGGCCGGCGCCGACGGTGGAGCGGTGGCGTTCGACGGCGTGGACGGGTACGTACGCCTGGCCGACGACCTCCTCGCGGGCGCCGCCGTCTACACACTGGCCACCTGGGTGCGGCTGGACGGCCAACCCAGCGTCTGGAGCCGGGTGTTCGATCTCGGCACCGGCGTCACGGCCAACATGTTCCTCACCCCGCTCAGCGGAGACGGCACCCTCCGCTACGCCATCACCGCCGGGGGCGCGGGCGCCGAGCAACGCATCGACGCCGCGCCGCTGCCCACCGACCGCTGGGTGCATGTGGCGGTGACGTACGGCGCCGGGACCGCCGTCCTGTACGTGGACGGGCAGGAGGCCGGGCGCAACGCCCAGGTCACGGTGGACCCACGCTACTTCGGCAACCACATCCGTGCCGGGTACCTCGGCCGGTCGCAGTACGCCGACCCCTTCTTCAGGGGTGCGGTCGACGACTTCCGTGTGTACGGCAAGACCCTCACGGCCGAGGAAGTCGCCGCCCTGGCCCAGGCCTAGGCGACGCCGCCTCGACGTGTGCGCAGGACGGGTGAGGACGCGGAGCCGCCGCGCCCTCACCCGGATCAACAGAAACAAGGAGAGCCGCAAAAGTGATCACCCCCGACCGGAACGCGTCCTCGACGCCGCTCGACCCGTCCCGCCGCAGTCTGCTGCGCGCGATGGTCGCGATACCCGCGACCGCACTCGTGCTGGGCGAACTGCCCGGCCTGCTCGGCTCGGCCGCCGCGGCAGCCCCCGCCCACGGCTCGGCCACCCGCTACACCATCGTCCCGTTCCTCAACAGCGACGACGGCACCGTGAACGTGTACCAGTCGGACGACGCCACCGACTTCCGGCTCGTCAAGTCCTCCGCCTACACCCCGCCCAGCAATCGCATCCGCGACGCCAGCGTGTTCAAGCACACCGACGGCTACTACTACATCACCTACACCACACACACCTGGCAGGACGTCAGCACCACCATCGGCTTCGCCCGCAGCTCCGACCGGGCCAACTGGACCTTCCTGTACGACTACACGGTCCCGATCACCGGTCTGTCCCGCGCCTGGGCGCCCGAGTGGTTCGTCGACAGCGACGGCAGCGTGAACGTCATCGTGTCGTGCTCGACCACCGACGACGAGTGGACCTTCACGCCGTATGTGATGAAGGCCGCCAACTCCGCGCTCACCGCCTGGAGTTCACCCGTGCCTCTGTCCGGCATCGGCGCCAACCACATCGACACGTTCATCGTGAAGATCGGCTCCACCTACCACGCGTTCCCGAAGAACGAGACGACGAAGTACATCGAGTACGCCACCGCCTCCAGCCTGACCGGGCCGTACACCATCAGCCGCACCGGCGACTGGGCCGGCTGGGGCGGCACCCGTGAGGGCCCCTCGGTGATCCAGCTCGACAACGGCGCCTGGCGGATCTTCTTCGACGGCTACGGCGACGGCAGTTACTACTACAGCGACAGCTACGACACCTTCGCGACCTGGACCGCCCCGAAGAAGCTGCCGGGCATCTCCGGAACGGCCCGCCACTTCACCGTGATCAAGGAGACGGTGTCCGGCGGTGTCGACCTGGCCACGGGCGTGACCCGTTCCTTCCGGTCGGGCAACTACTCCACCCGCTACTGGCAGGAGCAGTCCGCGCTGCTCAACCTGCCCGTGGTCAGCAGCTCCAGCACCACCGCCGAGAAGCAGGCGTCCGCCTTCACCGTGGTGCCGGGCCTCGCCGACGCGAACGCCTACTCCTTCCGGGACGCGGCCGGCAACTACCTGCGCCACTGGGACTTCCGGGCCCGGTTCGACGCGGCCGACGGTACGTCGACGTTCGCCAAGGACGCCACGTTCGTCCTGCGCACCGGCACCCCCGACGGCGCCGTCCGCTTCGAGTCGTACAACTACCCGGGCTACTACCTGCGCCACTAC
Organism: Streptomyces sp. NPDC096311; assembly: GCF_044763085.1. Lineage (NCBI taxonomy): Bacteria > Bacillati > Actinomycetota > Actinomycetes > Kitasatosporales > Streptomycetaceae > Streptomyces > Streptomyces sp. NPDC096311. Next base: position 122,796 of record NZ_JBIWFN010000017.1, on the reverse strand, counting down.
AACTACCAGCTCCGTGTGGACGTGTCGGACGGCACCGACCTCTTCCGCCAGGACAGCTCCTTCGTACCCGGGACGGCCTGGGCATGAGCGCCGCAGCCGCAGCCTCATCAGCATCCACAGCCATATCCACATCCACAGCCGAGGAAGAGAGGGAGATGAACCTGATGAGCCCCCTTCAGCCGTCCCGCCGCACCGTACTGGGGGCGATGGCCGCCCTCACCGCCTCCTTCGCGGTCGGCGCCCCGTCCGCCCGCGCCGCGACCGGGTCCGCGTACGTGATGGGCTACTTCACCGAGTCCCCGAACGGCCTCGGTGACGACTACGGCCTCCACCTCGCCGTCAGCACCGACTCGCTCCAGTGGATGCCGCTGAACCAGAACAACCCGGTCGTGACCCCGACCGGGGGCACCGGCGGCCTGCGCGACCCGTTCATCCTGCGCAAGCAGGACGGCACGTTCGTCGTGCTCGCCACCGACCTCAAGGGCACCGACTGGAGCCTGCAGAGCCAGTACATTCATGTCTGGGACTCCGCCGACCTGCGCTCCTTCACCGGCTACCGGCGGCTGAAGCTGCACGACATGGCCACTCACAGCTGGGCTCCGGAGGCGTATTGGGACGCGGGACGCGGCCAGTACGGGATCATCTACTCGGCCGTCAACTCCACGGGCCACAACGTCATCATGGTGAACTACACCACCGACTTCGTGACCGCGTCGACGGCGCAGGTCTTCTTCGACCCCGGCTACGACATCATCGACGGCGACCTGGCCGTGGGCGTCGGCGGGGTCAACTACCTGTACTTCAAGAAGGACCAGACGCTGGTCGGCGCCAAGTCGACCTCCCTGGACCCGGGCAGCTTCACCGTGTTCAGCACACCCGTCGCGCACGGCGGCACCGAGGCCCCGATCCTCGTGAAGTCCCAGACGTCGAGCACCTGGTACCTCTGGGGAGACACCTACACCCCCAACGGTGTCTTCTACGCCTGGCAGACCGGCGACCTGGCCACGGGCACCTGGACCGCGGTCGACCAGCGGCTCTACACCCAGCCGGTCAACTCCAAGCACGGCACGATCCAGCCGATCACCACCACCGAGTACGACAACCTCGTGGCGGCGTACGGCAAGCCGGGCTGGAACCGCATCAAGTCCTACAACTACCCGGACCGTTACGTCCGCCACGCCAACTACGTCGGCCGGATCGACGCCTACCCGTTCGACCCGTACACCGACGCGGAGTGGAAGCTCGTGCCGGGGCTCGCCGACAGCTCCGGGGTGTCCTTCCAGTCCGTCAGCTATCCCACGCGCTATCTGAGGCACTACAACTACCAGCTGCAACTGGACGTCAACGACAGCACGACGACGTTCGCGCAGGACGCCACGTTCTACCGGACCGCGGGCCTGGCCGACACCTCCTGGTCATCTTTCCGCTCCTTCAACTATCCGGACCGTCACATCCGCCACGCAAACTACGTCCTGCGCATCGATCCCATCTCCACCAGCACCGAAAAGGCCGACGCCACGTTCTCGGTCGGCTACTGACGCCCCGTCATCCCTCAGCACCCAGCTCCCAGGAGACACCCCCATGTCACCTCTCCGAAGAGTCCTCGCCACCCTGGCCGCGGCAGCCGCGGCCCTCGGCGGACTCACGGCGACCGCGCCCGCCGCGGCGGCCGCCGACTCGGGCACCTTCAACGTGCTCAGCTACAACGTCGCCGGACTCCCCGAGAGCCTCTCCAGCGCCTCGACCCCGCGCGACACCAGCACCACGGCGATAGGCCAGCGGCTCGGCCCGTACGACATCGTCCACGTGGAGGAGGACTTCAACTACCACGCCTATCTCTACGCGGGCGACACCACGCACGTCTACCGCACGCCCACCAGCGGTGGCGCCGGGATCGGCAGCGGGCTCAACACCCTGTCGAAGATCTCCTACGACACCGACGACTTCGAGCGTGTGCACTGGAACTCCTGCCAGATCGACTCGGGCGACTGCCTGACCCCCAAGGGCTTCACGTTCATGCGGGAGCGGCTGGCGGAGGGCGTCTACGTCGACTTCTACAACCTGCACACCAACGCGGGCACAAACGACGGCGACCTGGCCTCGCGGGCGGACAACCTCAACCAGCTCACGGCCTTCATCCAGAGCCACTCCAAGGGCAACGCCGTGGTCGTCATGGGTGACACCAACACCCGTTACACGCGCACCGGCGACACGATCGCCGAGTTCGGCGCGGCCAACGGCCTGACCGACGCCTGGGTCAAGCTCATCCGGGGCGGCACCCCGCCCGCCAAGGGCAGCGACGCGCTGGTCTGCGACCAGACCGGCGCCACCGTGCCCAACACCTGCGAGGTCGTCGACAAGATCCTGTACCGCGGCAGCAAGCTGGTCACGCTCAACGCCACGAGCTACAACAACGAGCACGCGAGCTTCCTGACCTCGGACGGGCTGATGCTCTCCGACCACGACCCGATCACCGCCAAGTTCGCCTGGTCGCGCAACACCGCCTTCCAGCTGAGCGACCAGTTCGGCGGCCCGCACGGCGACTACTTCAACGACATCGACAGCGTGCCGGCCGGGGCCAGGGCGACCGCCCTCACCCTGCGCAGCGGCTCGCGCGTCGACCAGATGGGCCTGACGCTGAGCAATGGCACGACGCTGGCCCACGGCGGCACGGGCGGCACCGCGTCGTCGCTCACACTCGGCAGCGGCGAGTACGTCACCTCGGCGCAGCTGTGCCAGGGCGTGAAGGACGGCAACACCCGGGTCTTCTCCGCCAAGTTCACCACCAACCTCGGCAACAGCCTGGCCGGCGGTACGACGACCTCGGACTGCGTGACCCGCACGGCGCCGTCGGGCTGGCAGATCGCCGGGTTCCACGGCCGCACGGGCGACGAGGTCGACAAGATCGGCTTCATCTACACCCAGCGCTGACCGGACACGACCGAGCCCGTGGCCCCTGGTGTGCGCACACCAGGGGCCACGGGCTCACTTGCTCACTTGCTGGTCGCGAGGCTCGGCTCACTCACGAGGAAAGCCACTCGGTGGCGTTCAGGGCGAGGGCGGCGTTGGTGGCGCCGGTGTCGTTCCAGCCGTCGTACAGCGTGTTGCCGGACTGGCCGGTTCCGTCGTCGATCGGCGAACTGTCGCCCCAGAAAGCGACCTTGCCGCTACCGAAGGTACTGGTGGCGAAGAAGGCCCCGGTGTTGCCCGAGTAACCGGAGCGGTACAGCAGGCCCTTGACCGCCGAGTTGTCGGCGGGCTTCAGCGTGGCCGTCGTACCGTTGGCGATGAGGCTCTTGGTGACGGTGCCGAACGAGCCGTGCAGGACGGCGTTGGTGCTGTCGCTGATCGCCGCGGGGTAGCCCGAGCTGATGTTCAGCGAGTCGATGGAGAAGCCGAACGGGTCGGTGGAGTCGACGCTGTTGTTGGTCATCAGGTCGTTGAGGATCTTCACCGCGTCGTAGCCGTCGTTGTTGCGGTCGGCCCCGGTGTGGTCGGAGATCATGAACAGACCGCCGCCGTTCTTCACGAACGTCATGATCGCGGTCTTCTCGGCCGTGGTGAAGAGCGTGTTGGGCTCGGGCAGCACCAGCGTGTCGAAGTTCGACAGGTCGGTGGCCGAGGTACCGCCGTACGTCAGCTTGGAGCCCGAAGGCAGCGTGTCCAGGCCGTAGTCGCCGGTCTTCTGCAGGGCCACGCCCCACGAGGAGAGCGCGCCGGTCCAGTCGGTCTCGGAGGACGGCGAGGAGTCCTCGCTCAGCGGGTTCGGCTGGCTGGTGGAGATGATCCAGTCGGCGTTGCCCGCCGTCTCGGCGTGGCCGTTGTCGAACAGGACGCGATGGGTGGTGGCCGCGTGTGCGGGGGCGGCAGTGGCCGTCTGGAGCGCGGCTCCCGTGAGCAGCACGCCGAGCGCGGTGAGCGCGACGGCGAGTCTGTGGCGGGGCCTGGTGGGGGTGAGCATCCGGCATTCCTCCATGGGTGGGGGCGGGGGAAGAGGCGGTGCGGGGCGCCGATCTGCGCGCGTAGAACGGCCGTTGAACGGCTGCCGTTCGACACAACGGTGGACAGTACCGACATGATCAAGGTCGTCGGCAGACCCTGCCGCGACTTATCATCAACCTCTTACCTTGCGCCACAACCGGCAGGGGATTCAGGCCAGTTGACGGCTCGCGCGGTGGTCGGCCGCTCGTGCGGTGGTCGGCCGCCACAGATGGCCGCCGATCCGTCAGGACGCGTCGACCAGCCAGGGCCTGACCTGCCTGCGCGCCTCGTGCAGCCGGGACTTGAGCGTGCCGAGCGGAATGCCGACACGCTCGGCGACCTCGGCGTACTCCAGCTGGCAGATGTCCCGGTAGACCAACGGCGCGACCAGATGCGGGTGTTCGCGCTCCAGGCGCTCCAACGCCTCCAGGAGGTCGATGCGGGACCCGGCGATCACGCTCGTGGTGCGTGGGTCGACGTGCTGCGAGGCGTCGATGACGTCCGGCTGCTCGGCGGCCCGCCGCTTCAGCTCGCGGTATTTCTGACGGGCGCAGTTGGCGACGACCGTATAGAGCCAGGTGCTGAACCGGCTGCGCCCCTCGAATGAGGTGATCTTCCGCGCCACCTGGAGGAGGACGTCCTGCGCGGCCTCCTCGGCGTCCTCGCGGCAGGGCAGGAAGCGCCCGCAGCGCCGCACGACCTCCGGCCGAATCCCCTGGAGCAGCAGGTCAAGGGCTGCCGGATCACCCGAGGCCGCGCGCAGCGCGAGCTCCTCGGTCGCCGCCGCGTCCTGCACTGGGTGCTCCCCTCGGTGTCGATCAGAGGCCAGGCACCATAGTTGCACGCACTCGACGTCGTTCGGCGCGCCCCAGTGGGCTGGGGCTCTCTCCGTCCTGCTCCATCGGAGTCCCGCTCCATCGGCCAGCCCGGAGGCCACGCCCCTCCCCGGTTCCGCCGGGGAGGGGGGTGCGAGCCTGTCTCAGTACGGCCCGTGGGTACCCGCCCCTCCAGATCGAGGACGCGCTCACCGCCGGCCGGCCTCGCCCGCCCGCCGGTGCGTCCTCCGCGACGACACACAGTCTCGACAGGACCGCGAGAACGCGACCCCCAACAGAACACCCACCAAGAAGAAATTGGCCTTACCATGCCTCTCCGGTCCTCCCCCCGTCCCGCGTGCTCGGCCGCTGACGTGACCGGTAGGCTTCAAGAGCCCGACCGTTGCCAGGAGCAGCAACCCCTCTAGGGACAGCGGCCACAGCGCCGCGCTCGTGGCATCCGCCCCGCCCTGGAGAGCAAATGCCCGCTGGTGAACAGATGCCAGGCCCTCTCGACCGTGGTCGAACCCACCGGCTCACGGGCTTTGCGGCGGGTTGTCCATGCTGAGGGATCCCCTCGATCGGATCGGTCGCTACCGTCTGGACCGGCGTCTTGGCGCGGGTGGCTTCGGTGTGGTGTGGCTGGCCCACGACGAGGTGCTCGAGGCCGTCGTCGCCCTGAAGGTACTGTCCGACAACTGGGCCGACCATCTCGACGTCCGCGAACGTTTCCTCGCCGAGGCCCGGCTGCTGCGCAAGGCCGACTCGAACCGGGTCGTCCAGGTCTACGACATCGGTGAACTACCCGACGGCAGACCCTACTTCGTCATGGAGTACGCCGACGGAGGCACCCTCGACGACCGGCTCGAGGCCGCTCCGCTGCCCATCGCCGAGGCACTGCGCCTGACAGCCCTCGCGGCACGGGCCGCGGCCGCGCTGCACGAGGCCGGGATCGTGCACCGCGACATCAAGCCGTCCAACGTACTGCTGCGCACCTCCTCCGGCGGCGCCGACCGTGTCCTGCTCGCCGACCTCGGGCTCGCCAAGAGCCTGGCGCAGGCCTCCGGACTGACGATGGCGGCCGGTTCCGCGGGCTACACCCCGCCCGAGCAGGCCCAGCCCGGTTCGGGTATCGACGCGCGGGCCGATGTGTACAGCCTCGGAGCCCTGGGCTACCACCTGGTCACAGGGTCGGTCCCCGGGCCGCCCGGCAAGGTCGTACGACCCGAGCGGCTGCGTACGGATCTGGCCCCGGACGTGCAGCGGGCGCTGCTGCGCGCCATGGAACCCGACCGCGAGCGGCGCTGGCCCACGGCGCTGAGCCTGGCCGTGGAGTTGGAACGGCTGGCCGAACAGGTGTCGATGGGGGCGGTCCGTCTGCCCCGGCGCCGTCGGCGGACCGTGCTGGTGGCCGTGGCCGCCGCGGTCGTGATCGGCGCGGCCGGTGCGACCACCGCGTACGTGACCCGCCGGTCCGACGCCCCGTCCATGACGGTCGAGGACGCCTCCGGACAGGTCTCGGTCGAGGTTCCGGGCGGGTGGGGCCGCCAACTGCGCGACTCCGGGTGGAATCCGCGGACCGTGGGCCTGTCGGACACGCACGAACCGGGTCTCGCCGTCGCGGACGACCTGGCGAAGTGGCAGAACCTGCGCTCGGGCGTGGACGGGGTGTTCGTCGGCCTGAGCGAACACGGCGACGTGCGCGGCAGGGTCGGGGCGATCGCCCACACCGACTGCCACTACGAGGGCAGCCGCACCTATTCGGGCACGCGCTGGCACGGGCTGATCCGCACCTGGAACGCCTGTCCGGGCAGCCATGGCTCACTCACGGAGGCGGGGCTCACCTCGGCGGGCGGGAACCAGCAGCCACAGCTGTACGTCCAGATCCGCCAGGCCGCCGGCAGCACCGCGACGACCGACCGCGTACTCGGCTCCCTACGGGCCGGAGACTGACGAGCGGGAAGCCGACGAGCCGGAGGCTGACGAGCGGGAGGCCGACGAGCGGCACCGAGGCCCGCGAGGCCCGGATCACGGTCCCCGTTCCGGGATCCGCGGACATCGCGTGGCCGGTCCGCGAACTTTTTCGCGTGCCCGAGCATCGGACACTGGTGACGGAGCACAGAGCGCCGTTCGCACGCCGAGTCAGGACGCGTGCGGTGAATTCCAAGGAGTGTTGACATGGCGACCTTCCGGCCCGGCGACGCGGTTCCCGTCCGCCGTCCGTCCTCCCCCACCCACAGGGCAGCGCTGGTCGCGGGTGTCGCGCTGCTCGGCCTGCTCACGGCCTGCGGCACCGACCACGGCGCCGCCAGTCCTCCGCAGAAGCTCTCCGGCACGGCCGAGCCGGCCTCCGGCGACAAGACCACGGACACCACCGGTACGGGCGCCGACCCGACCAATTCCCGCACACCCTCGGCAGCGGCGTCGAACTCGTCGTCGAGCTCGAACTCGTCCTCGACCGGGAGCGGCTCGTCGGGCGGTACCCGATGCCACACCTCGGAGCTGCGCGCGACGGTCGGCGCCAACAATCCGGGCGCCGGTCAGGAGAACTTCCCCGTCGTCCTCACCAACACCTCCCATCGCACCTGCACCGTGCGCGGCTTCCCCGGGGCGGCGTTCGTCGACGCGTCGGGCAAGCAGCTCGGGCCCGACCCGAAGCGCTCCGCCGATACGCCGACGACGGTGACGCTGGTGCCGGGGCGGAGCGCGTGGGCGGGCCTGACGTTCTCCAACCCGGAGATCAGCGGCGCGAAGACGGCGACGCCCGCCACGCTGGTCGTCACCCCGCCCGACGAGCGGGATCCGCTCAAGGTGGCGTGGAAGGGGGGCGCGGTACCCGTGTCGGGGAACGCCTCTTCCGTGTCCCTGACCGTCGTCCGCGCCGGCAACGGCGCCTGACCCCGGCCGGCGTCACCGACCCCGCTCCCGGCCCCGCCGTCCGCCCCGCGGACCGGCGGGGTTTGTCACGGAACAGCAACACGTGCCGATGCCGGCGACCTTTCCCGACCATCCACGCATCACACCGTTTGACGCACCCCGCAGAGCGGCGCGTCACAGGAGCGGAAGCTCCCGCCCGTGGGCGGGAGCCGGATCGAGAAACTTCGGGGGTTCATCATGACCGGCATCTCACGCAGGCGTCTGCTGACCGCGACGGCGTCGGCGGGCGCGCTGGGCGGCCTGGGCGCGCTCACCGCCTGCTCGGCGAACGACTGGTCCGTGGGCAGCAGCGCCAAGGGGGACACGAGCGGCAAGTCCCCCAAGCCGAAGCTGATCGGCGACGGCTCCACCGCCGACACCGGGGCCCAGCCCAAGCAGCCGAAGGCCGAACGGCTGAAGCCGGGCGAGCGCCCGCCGCAGTTCGTGGTCTTCTCCTGGGACGGTGCGGGCGAGCTCAGCAACAAGCTGTTCTCCCGCTTCCGCAAGGTCGCCGCCGACCACGGCGCCTCGATGACGTTCTTCCTCAGCGGCATCTACACACTGCCCGAGTCGAAGAAGCACCTCTACAGCCCGCCGCAGCACCCCGTGGGCGCCTCCGCGATCGGCTACCTCTCCGACCGGCACATCCACTCCACGATCCAGCAGATCCGGTCCGCCTGGCTGGAGGGCCACGAGATCGGCACCCACTTCAACGGCCACTTCTGCGGCGCGGACGGGGTGCGCCGCTGGTCCCCCGCCGAGTGGCGCAGCGAGATCGCGCAGGCGAAGAAGTTCGTCACCGGGTGGAAGACCAACACCGGCTTCACCGACCTCGAACCGTTCCCCTTCGACTACGAGAAGGAGCTGATCGGCGGCCGGGCCCCGTGTCTGGAGGGCCAGTCCAACCTGCTGCCGACCGCCGCCGCCCTCGGCTGGAAGTACGACGCCAGCAGCCCCGGCGGCCTGCAGATGTGGCCCGGCAAGGTCCAGGGCGGCAGGATCTGGGACTTCCCGCTGCAGTCCATACCCTTCCCCGGCCACTCCTTCCAGGTCCTGTCGATGGACTACAACCTGATGGCCAACCAGTCCCACGCCAACCCGCTCGGGGACAAGTCCATGTACGACGCCTGGCGCGCCCAGGCCCGCGACAGCTACCTCGCCGGCTTCCGCCGCGCCTACGAGAGCAACCGCGCCCCCTTCTTCATCGGCAACCACTTCGAACGCTGGAACGGGGGGATATACATGGACGCGGTCGAGCAGGCCGTCGAGCAGATCGCCGGGCACGACGACGTCCGCCTGGTCTCCTTCCGCCAGCTCGTCCAGTGGCTGGAGGCCCAGGACCCGGCCGTACTGCGCAAGCTGCGCACCCTCAACCCGGGTCAGTCGCCCCTCGGCGGCTGGTCGGAGTTCCTGGGTACGGCGGCCTCGCAGTCGGCCACGGCGAGTTCCTGACGACTCCGTCGCCGACCACCCCTACGAACACGACCGCGGCCAGGCGCGCGTGGCCCGGCCGCGGTAGGTATGACGTTCAGGACGGGTCAGCGGTGGCCGCCCTGGCCGCCGCCGTGTCCGTAAGAGCCGTAACCGCCGTAACCCCCGTAACCGCTGTATCCATAACCGCCATAACCGCCATAACCGCCGTAGCCGCCATAGCCCCCGTAGCCATCTCCATAGCCGTACCCCGATGCGCCGTACTGTCCGCCCGGAGGCGCGCAGTAGGAGTACGGGGAGCAGTTGTGGGCGGGTGACGAGGGCGCGGGCGTCGAGGGCTCGGCCGAGGGCCGGGGCGACGACTTGGGCACGGTCGGTGACGGTGACTTCGACGGCTCGGGAGAGGTCTGGCCCGACGATGTCCTAGTCTGCCCGGCGGAGTCCCAGTTGACCGCCTCCATCTGGAGCGAGGGCGACGAGGTGTCCATCGTCCAGTGCTGGTCGGACTCCTCCGCCCGGACCTTGAGGACCACGGACGCCTCGCCCTTGGCGGAGGCGGGAGTGAGGGCCAGGTCCTGGTTCCAGCGGGGCACCACCGTGCCCTGGAGGGTGAAGTCGTAGCGCACGTTCTTGGTGCCCGGTTGCGACTCGCCGGTGCAGGGCGCGAGCTGGACCGAGTAGCCGAGGTGGGAGTCGAGGCAGAGGTCGGGGGCGGCCAGGTCGCGCAGCAGTCCGTCGTCCTCGTACGACCATTCCTGGCTCGCCGCCGAGGAACACGGCGTGAGCGCGGTCTCCACGCCCTTCACCGGCTTCTTGCCCACGATGCCGATGCACAGCCCGGTCTCGGTGTTGCGCAGCCGGCCGCGCACGCCGCCCTTCGAGGTGTCGCCGGTGCCTATCCAGGACGGGTTCGGTCCGGGCGCCTTGACCGGGCCCGAACTGGGCGACCCCGAGGGTCCGGTGCCGTCCGCCATGCCGGGCGCACCGTCCGAGTTCTGGGTGACCCACAGGACCAGTGGGACCAGGATCATTCCGCTCACGGTCAGCGCGGCCAGCGCGATGTTGTTGCGACGCGGAGCGCGGCGGGAGGAGCGCCGGGGCGCCTTGTGCGTCGGCGGGCGGGAGTCACCATAAGCGCGGCTGCGCGGCGCGGGGCGCGGGGACTCGCCCGGAACGAGGGGCGCGTGGCGGGGAAGGGGAGGGATTCTGTGCGCGGCCGGGACGGTGTCCGGGACTTCCGTCACTTCCACGATCGCGTCGACGCGCCCGGGGCGGGAGTCGAGGTAGGCCGCGGCACCCCAGCCGAGCAGGGCCTCGGCCAGGGGCAGCGCGAGATCGCCGTTGAACCGGCTCAACTGGTCGGCGGTGTGACGGCAGTGCCGGCACCGGCCCATGTGCCTGCTCAGATCGGCGTCGAGGTCGAGGCCGCCGCGGCGCAGGGACACATCGAGCATCCGGTGGAAGCGGCGGCACTCCTCCTCCGGGGCCAGTTCGCGGTGGATTTCCAGGCAGCCCTCGCGCAGGCGTTCCCGGGCCCGCCGCAGTTCCACCAGAGCGTCGTCGTCGCCGATGCCCAACAGCCCGGCGGGCAGGGTGAGTTGCTCGGACTCGACCTCGGTGTGCCACAGCAGGCAGCGGGCGGGCTCGGGAAGTCGCTGGAACGCGCGGGACAACTGCCGCCTGTTCTCCGGCGGCAGAAGTCGCGCCATGACCCGGTCACGGCTGTCGGAATCGGCCAGCAATTCGGGATGAAGCATCTCCCGCCGTTGGTCCCCGAGCCATTCGGCGGTCATACGCCGTACGGTGACCAGCAACTGCGGCCGCCAGGCGGCCGTCGGCCCGGTCTGCCGCAGCGATTCACCGAACAGCCGGGTGAAAGCGGCCGTGGTGAGCATTCCGGCGGGACGCACACCGTTGGTGCACAGGCGCGCATAGGCGAAGACCGCTTCCCAGTGGCGGTCAAGGAGTTCCCCGACGGGATGGTGCGCGGGCGTGTTCCCCGAGCTCTTCTTCAGGTCCGCCGCGAGCCGCTCATCCGAAACCTCGAACAAGCGACCGGGCGTGGGGGAATGAGACACCGCTGCGTCATTCACGTCCGCTTTCCTCCCAAAGGTAACGCAGGAATTAGTCCATACCAATGGGTATGTAGCCAGCCCGCCGAAGCGGAGGGACTACCCATGGGGGGTTGTTACCGCAATCGCCCTCTCCGACAGCTCTTTTGAAGCGAGGGGCGCGCGGGCACACCGTGCCCGTACAGAAGGAAGCGAATTGTCTGCACGCCAACAAGGCACACCTTTGCACAGGGCGCCGAGCCGAAACAAGAGATCTCGTCACCTTCCCTTTTCCGTCGCGCGCGGACGGATTGACCGAACGTCAGCCGAGGCCTCCACAAAAGAAATTCGGAATCACCTACAACCATCGGCAAGCGGTCATACGCAAGCCCCCGACCAGGCCCCCGAAGAGCGGAAAGGCCTTCACCGACCCGTTGACGGCCTGGCATGCCCATGCAATGCTCCCTAGTGGGAGCGCTCCCATTATCCGTCGTCCACCGTGCGTGGCCGCGGCACAGGATTCACCTCACCGCTGGGAGCCGCTCATGTCCGCTTTCCTGTTGTCCCGCCGCCGCCAAAGGCACCTGGCGGCGGCCTTGCTGGCGGGGTCATTACTCGTCGGCGGCCTCGCGACCGCCCCCGCCGCGACGGGGCTTGCCACCGCCGCCACGGCGACAACCGCCGTACGGGTCAACCAAGTCGGCTATCTGCCGGACGGTCCCAAGCGCGCGACCGTGGTCACCTCCGCCGCGGGGCCGCTCACCTGGCGGCTGCGCACCGCCTCGGGCAGGGTGGTCGCCTCGGGGCCGACCGTCGGCCGGGGCGCGGACGCCGCGTCCGGGCAACCGACCCAGGTCGCCGACTTCTCCTCGTATGGGCGGACCGGTTCGGGTTACGTCCTGACGGTCGACGGGATGGTCAGCGACCCCTTCGACATTCGCACGGATCTCTACGACGGGCTGCGCTCCGACGCGCTGGCCTTCTTCTACCACCAGCGCAGCGGTATACCGATCGAAGCCTCCCTGGTGGGTTCCGCCTATGCGCGGCCCGCCGGGCATCTCGGAGTCGCACCCAATCAGGGCGACACGAACGTGCCCTGTCAGTCCGGGATGTGTGACTACACGCAGGACGTCAGGGGCGGTTGGTACGACGCGGGCGACCAGGGCAAATACGTCGTGAACGGCGGCATTTCCACCTGGCTGCTCGTCAATTCCTTCGAACGGGCGAAGAGAGCCGGCACCGCGTCCGCGCTCGGCGACTCGACGCTGCGCGTTCCCGAGCGCGGCAACGGCGTCCCCGACGTCCTGGACGAGGCGCGCTGGGAGCTCGACTTCCTGATGCGGATGCAGGTGCCGGACGGCAGACCGCATGCGGGAATGGCGTTCCACAAGGTCCACGACGCCGCCTGGACCGGGCTGCCGACCCGGCCCGAGCAGGACGCCCAGCCGCGGGAGCTCCACCCGCCGTCCACCGCCGCCACCCTCAACCTGGCGGCGACGGCGGCCCAGTGCGCCCGTGTCTTCCGCCCCTACGACACCGCGTTCGCGAACCGTTGCCTGACCGCCGCCCGCAAGGCCTGGACGGCGGCGCTGGCCAACCCGGCGATGTACGCACCGGATGCGGACAGCACCGGCGGCGGGGCCTATGGCGACACCCAGGTCACCGACGAGTTCTACTGGGCGGCCGCCGAGTTGTACGCCACGACCGGCGAGCGCGCCTACCGGGACGCGGTGACCTCCTCGCCCTGGCACACCGCCGCGAACGCCTTCACGTCCGGCGGCTTCAGCTGGGCCGACACCGCCGCGCTGGGCAGGCTGACGCTGGCGACCGTACGCACCGGGCTGCCCGCGGCCGACCTCCGGCGGGTGCGCGCCTCGGTGACCGCAGCAGCGGACGGCTATCTGTCCATCATGGTCGGGCAGGGATACGCCGTCCCGATCCCCGCCACCGGATACGTCTGGGGCTCCAACAGCGCGGTCGCCGACAACGCGATCGTCATGGCCGCCGCCCAGGAACTGACCGGGGACCCGCGCTACCGCGCGGGAGTGCTGGAGTCGATGGACTACCTGCTGGGCCGCAACGCCCTGGGCCAGTCGTACGTGACCGGATACGGGGAGCGGTACTCCGACAACCAGCACCACCGCTTCTGGGCGCACCAGTACGACCCCGCACTGCCGCACCCGCCGGCGGGCTCCCTCGCGGGCGGGCCCAACAGCGGGCTGCAGGACCCGGTCGCACAGGAGCACCTGCCCGGCTGCGCGCCCCAGGCCTGCTACATCGACGACATCGGCTCGTACTCGACGAACGAGGTGGCCATCAACTGGAACGCGCCGCTGGCATGGCTGGCCGCCTACGCCGCCGAGGACGACTGCGCGGGCGGCCTTCCGCAACGCCGCGGCTGAGCGCGCTCCCCGCCCGCCACACCGCGGGTCAGTGCCCGCTGATCGCGTGAGGCGTGTACGGCTCCTCCAGCTGCTCGATCTCCTTCTCCGAGAGTTCCACGTCGAGGGCGGCCACCGCGTCGTCGACGTGCCCCACCTTGGTGGCGCCGATGATGGGCGCGGTCACGGTGCTCTGGCGCAGCAGCCAGGCGAGGGCGATCCGGGCCCGCGGGATGTCACGCTCGGCGGCGATCCGGGCGACGGCGTCGACGATCTCGCGGTCGCCCGGCTGGTAGAGCCGCTTGCCGTACTCGTCGGTGCGGCTGCGCTCGGTGCTGACGTCCCAGTCACGGGTGAGCCGACCGCGGGCGAGCGGGCTCCAGGGCAGTACGCCGACGCCCTGGTCCGCGCAGAGCGGCAGCATCTCGCGCTCCTCCTCGCGATAGAGGAGGTTGTAGTGGTTCTGCATGGACACGAACCGCGTCCAGCCGTTCAGCCGGGCCGTGTACTGGGCCTTGGAGAACTGCCACGCGTACATCGAACTCGCCCCGATGTAACGGGCCTTGCCCGCCTTCACCACGTCGTGGAGGGCCTCCATCGTCTCCTCGACGGGAGTGGCGGGGTCGAAGCGGTGGATCTGGTACAGGTCCACGTAGTCGGTGCCCAGGCGGCGCAGGCTGTTGTCGATCTCCGTCATGACGGCCTTGCGGGACAGACCACGCCCGTTGGGGCCGTCGTGCATCGCACCGTTCACCTTGGTGGCGATGACGATCTCGTCGCGGCGCGCGAACTCCGCCAGCGCGCGGCCGACGATCTCCTCGCTCGTACCGTCGGAGTACACGTTCGCCGTGTCGAAGAAGGTGATCCCGGCGTCCAGCGCGCGGCGGATCAGGGGGCGGGCACCCTCGTCGTCGAGCGTCCAGGCGTGGGGCCCTCGGTCGGGCAGCCCGAAACTCATGCAGCCCAGGCAGATCCGGGACACGTCCAGGCCCGTGGAACCGAGCTTCACGTACTGCATGTTCACTCCTGCTTTCCGTGGGGTGGAAGGGCTCCCGCCGACCCGGCCGCGGCGAGCCGCCGACAAGAGCTCCGGGAATGCCATTCCCGATCGCCGTTCGCTTAGTCGCGGGGGCGCGGCGCAGTACGTGCCGCCGAGGAGTTCGTACGACGACCGGCGGGCGCGGGTGGACTGCGCGGCGGCATGGGTGTGTGCCACGGTCCGAGCTGTGGTGATGCCTCGTACGTATCGCCGGATGCGCAACAGGTCTTGGACCCGGAGCACCTCCCGCACGCAGGGTGGAATCACCGCCCCGGTGCCGCACCGGGGTGGCCCCTGTTCGTTCTGCCGGAGGAATGCATCACCGCGGCTCCCTCGACGATCCGGACAGCCTGCACGAGGGTGTCGCCGCGGCGGACGGCGTCATCCATCTGGCCTTCCACCACGACTTCTCGGACTACGTCGCCTGCGGCAAGCTGGACCTGCGTGCCGTCGA
Organism: Streptomyces sp. NPDC096311; assembly: GCF_044763085.1. Taxonomy (NCBI): domain Bacteria; kingdom Bacillati; phylum Actinomycetota; class Actinomycetes; order Kitasatosporales; family Streptomycetaceae; genus Streptomyces; species Streptomyces sp. NPDC096311. The sequence continues at coordinate 107,728 of NZ_JBIWFN010000017.1, read as the reverse complement.
GACGCTCGGAGCGGCGCTCGAAGGAACCGGCAAGCCGCTCGTGGTGAGCTCGGGGACCTCATCACCCGTCCGTGCCGGGCCGGAATGCGCCGGCCGGGACCGTCGTGTCCCATGAAGTCAGGATCTTCCCACCGGTGGAACCCCGTCCCCGGCCATTCCCTCTAGCAGGGCGACGAGGAGGTCGGTATGGAAGACGGCCCCCAGACGGTGAGCGGCAGATCCACGCGGCAGTTCGTGCCCGCGTCGTCTGCCGCCTCGCCCGAGGTGTGGCAATGGCGGGGCGAACTGAAGCGGGCGCTGCCGGCACTGTGGCTGTTCGCCGCCGCGCGGCTGACGGGCGTGGCCCTGGTGACCGCCTGGTCACTGCACCTGGGCCGGCACCCGCGCAACGTGCTCGGTCTGGAATGGGACGGCGGCTGGTACTGGCACATCGCCCGGTACGGCTACGGCACGATCGTCGTCGCCAAAACCGGCCACGGGGTCATCTACAACGACCTGGCGTTCTTCCCGCTCTTCCCCGGACTGATCCGCGGCCTGAACACGGTCCTGCCGATCGGCCCGGTCAACACCGCGCTCGTCATCTCCTGGATCGCCGCCGCCGTGGCCGCCTGGGGCGTGTACGCGGTCGGCGAGCTGCTGCACGGACGGCGGGTCGGCCTGGCGCTCGCGGCACTGTGGGCGCTGCTGCCGCACGCCGTGGTGCTGACCATGGCGTACACCGAGTCCCTCATGACGGCCTTCGCCGCCTGGGCGCTCTACGCGGCGCTGACCCACCGCTGGCTGACCGCCGGGACACTGGCCGCGCTGGCCGGGCTGTGCCGTCCCAACGGTTTCACCGTGGCCGCCGCCGTCGTCACGGCCGCCGCCGTCCACCTCTGGCAGCGCCGCCGCGACGGGAGACCCACCGTCCCGCGCGCCTGGGCGGCCCTCCTCCTGGCGCCCGTCGGCTGGCTCGGGTACGTCGCCTGGGTGGGGCTGCGCACACACGACCTGACCGGTTACTTCCGGGTGCAGAGACTGTGGGGCTCCCGGTTCGACTTCGGTCGCTACACCGCGCACATGTTCAAACACCTGATCGTCGGGCACGACACCCTGGTCGTCTATCTCTCCGCCGGAATCGTCCTCGGCTGCGTCCTGCTGTTCGTCCTCGGCGTCCTGGACCGACAGCCATTGCCGCTTCTCGTGTACTCGGGGATTCTCCTCGTCATCGCCCTCGGCGACGCCCACTTCTTCACGAGCAGACCCCGACTGCTGCTGCCCGCCTTCCCCCTGCTGCTGCCGTTCGCCCTCTCCCTGGCCCGCGCCCAGCGGCGCACGGTCGTCGTCCTGCTCATCGGCCTGGCCGGTTTCTCCCTCTTCTACGGCACCTATCTGCTGACCATTTCGCACGAGGCCCTGTGACCGCCGGTGCGGCGAGGTCCGTATCATCCGAGGAGTCATGCCGAACCCACACGATCACGCGGGTCCACCGGGACGGCACTCCCGCCTCGCAGCGACGCGTTTCTCCGTCCTTGACCGCTCACGCACCCGCGAGGGGCACGACGCCGCCGAGGCGCTGCGGGACACCGTGCGTCTGGCCCAGGAGCTGGAAGGGCTCGGATACCACCGGATCTGGGTCTCGGAGCACCATGGTGTGCCCGGGGTCGCCGGGTCCGCGCCCACCGTGCTGGCCGCCGCGGTCGCCGCCGCCACCCGGACGATCCGGGTCGGTACCGGCGGGGTGATGCTGCCCAACCACCAGCCCCTGGTCGTGGCCGAGCAGTTCGGTGTGCTCGAGTCCCTGTTCCCCGGGCGGATCGACATGGGGCTCGGGCGTTCGGTCGGCTTCACGGACGGCGTGCGCAGGGCGCTGGGGCGGGACAAGGACGTCGCCGACGACTTCGCGGGGCAGCTCGACGAGCTGCTCGGCTGGTTCCACGGCCCGTCGTCGGCGGGGGTGCACGCGCGCCCCTCGGAGGGGCTGACCGTGCCGCCCTTCGTGCTCGCCCTGAACGAGGGCGCCACGATCGCGGCGCGCGCGGGCCTGCCCCTGGTCATCGGCGACATCCGGAACCGGGAGAAGATGCGCCGCGGGATCGACCACTACCGCGCGACGTTCCGCCCCTCCGTGTGGGCGGCGGAGCCGTACGTCGTCGTCTCCGGCGCCGTCGCGGTCGCCGAGACCCCTGACGAGGCGATGCGGTTGCTCCTCCCCGAGGCGTGGTCGATGGCGTACGCCCGCACGCACGGCACCTTCCCGCCGCTGCCGCCCGCCGAGCGGGTCGAGGATCTCCCGATGAACGGCAAGGAGCGGCATTTCTACGAGTCGGCGCTCGCGGGGCAGATCTCGGGCACCGAGAAACAGGTCGAGCACGAGCTGGAGACGCTGATCGAGGAGACCGGCGCGCAGGAGGTGCTGGTCACGACCAGTACGTACGACCGCGGGGCCCTGCTGGACTCCTTCCGGAGGCTCGCCCGGGTCGCGGGACTGACCGCGGCCTAGAATCGTGGGGTTTGCCGCGAGCCACCCCCCGCCAGGAGTCCCGTCGATGTCCGACCCGCACCGCCGCCACGACGCGTACGTCCGTGTGCGGGGCGCCCGCGAGCACAATCTCCAGGGTGTGGACGTCGACATCCCGCGCGATGTCCTCGTGGTCTTCACCGGGGTCTCGGGCTCGGGCAAGTCCTCGCTGGCGTTCGGCACGATCTACGCGGAGGCCCAGCGCCGCTATTTCGAGTCGGTGGCGCCGTACGCGCGACGGCTGATCCACCAGGTCGGGGCGCCGAAGGTCGGGGACATCACCGGGCTGCCGCCCGCGGTCTCGCTCCAGCAGCGCCGCTCGGCGCCCACCTCGCGCTCGTCCGTGGGCACGGTCACCAACCTCTCCAACTCCCTGCGGATGCTGTTCTCACGCGCGGGCGACTATCCGCAGGGCGCCGAACGCCTCGACTCGGACGCCTTCTCGCCGAACACCGCCGCCGGGGCCTGCCCGGAGTGCCACGGTCTCGGCCAGGTCCACCGTACGACCGAGGAGTCGCTGGTCTTGGACCCGTCGCTGTCGATCCGCGCGGGCGCGATCGCCGCGTGGCCCGGCGCCTGGCAGGGCAAGAACCTGCGCGACGTCCTCGACGCGCTGGGGTACGACGTGGACCGGCCGTGGCGCGAGCTGCCGGCCGAGCAGCGGGAGTGGATCCTGTTCACGGACGAGCAGCCGGTCGTCACCGTGCATCCGGTACGGGACGCGGACCGGATCCAACGCCCTTACCAGGGCACGTACATGAGCGCCCGGCGCTATGTCATGAAGACGTTCTCCGATTCGAAGAGCCCGACGCTGCGGGCCAGAGCCGAGCGGTTCCTGACCAGCGCCCCGTGCCCGGTGTGCGGCGGCAGCCGGCTGCGTCCCGAGGCGCTGGCGGTGACCTTCGCGGGCCGCACGATCGCCGAACTGGCGGCGCTGCCACTGTCCGAGCTGGCCAGGACCCTGGAGCCCCGGGGAGAGGCGGCCCGCGTCCTCACCGACGACCTGAGGGCACGGATCGCCCCCGTCGCCGAACTCGGCCTCGGTTACCTCAGCCTCGACCGGGCCACCCCGACCCTCTCCACGGGCGAGCTGCAACGACTGCGACTGGCCACGCAGTTGCGCTCCGGTCTGTTCGGTGTCGTGTACGTCCTCGACGAACCGTCCGCGGGTCTGCACCCGGCGGACACGGAGGCCCTGCTCACGGTCCTGGACCGGCTGAAGGCGGCGGGCAACTCGGTGTTCGTGGTCGAGCACCATCTGGATGTCGTACGGGGTGCCGACTGGCTCGTCGACGTCGGTCCGCGGGCGGGTGAGCACGGCGGGCGGGTACTGCACAGCGGTCCGGTGGCGGAGCTGGCCGGGGTGGCGGAGTCGGCCACGGCCCGCTTCCTCTTCGACCGCTTCCCCGCGCCGGAACGTGCAGTCCGCTCCCCACAAGGGCAGTTGAAGGTCGGGCCGGTGAGCCGCCACAACCTGCGCGCGGTGAGCGCCGCGTTCCCGCTCGGTGTGCTCACCGCCGTCACGGGTGTCTCCGGCTCGGGCAAGTCCACCCTCATCGGCGAGGTGACCGAGGAGCTGGCGGGGGTGGGACGGCTCGTCTCCGTCGATCAGAAGCCCATCGGCCGCACCCCGCGCTCGAATCTCGCCACCTACACGGGCCTCTTCGATGTCGTGCGCAAGGTCTTCGCCAAGGCGGAGGAGGCGCGAAGGCGCGGCTACGGGGTGGGGCGCTTCTCCTTCAACGTCGCGGGCGGGCGCTGCGAGACCTGCCAGGGCGAGGGGTTCGTGAGCGTGGAGCTGCTGTTCCTGCCGAGCACCTACGCTTCCTGCCCGGACTGCGACGGGGCGCGCTACAACCCCGAGACGCTCGAGGTGACGTACCGCGGACGGAACATCGCGCAGGTCCTGGACATGACGGTGGAGGCCGCGGCGGAGTTCTTCGCCGACACCGCGCCCGTCGCCCGTAGCCTCGCCACGCTCCTCGACGTGGGTCTGGGCTATCTGCGACTAGGCCAGCCCGCCACGGAGTTGTCCGGCGGTGAGGCCCAACGCATCAAGCTGGCGGGCGAGTTGCAGCGGGTCCGCCGGGGGCACACCCTCTACCTCCTCGACGAGCCGACGACCGGGCTGCACCCCGCCGACGTGGAGGTGCTGATGCGCCAGTTGCACGGCCTGGTCGACGCGGGACACACCGTCGTGGTCGTCGAGCACGACATGTCGGTGGTCGCGGGCGCGGACTGGGTGATCGACCTGGGTCCCGGCGGCGGGGACGCGGGCGGCCGGATCGTGGCCGCGGGCCCCCCGGCCGAGGTGGCGCGGACGGAGGGCAGCACGACGGCTCCTTACCTCACCCGGGCACTCGCTCGGGGCCGATAGCCCCTGCCACCGGCCCCGTCCCTTCAGGTCGCCGCGCCCTGAAACATCAGCGATGGGCGAGAGCCGACGCGCGTGCGCCCTGGGAATGCAACCCCCCTTGCGCCGCGCGGGCCAGCTCCCGGCGATCCGGGTGGCTGCCCGGGACGAGCGTGGGCCGTACCTCGACCTCCGCCACCAGCCCGCGTGCCGAGGCCACCCGCCACAGGGAGGCGAGCAGCGAGTCGTTCCCGACGAAGGCGGGCGCGGTGCTCGCCACTCCCCCGGCGAGCCGGTAGTGGATGTGCACCGGCTGGACCGGCACCCCCGCGTCGAGCGCGGCCTGGAAGACGGCCCGCCGGAAGTGTCCCTGCGCCCTGCCGCACCAGGTGCTGCCCTCCGGGAAGGCCACGACGGCCGCCCCGTCGCGCAGCAGCCCGGCGATCCGCGCCACCGTGTCCGGCAGCGCGCGCAGCCGGTCGCGTTCGATGAACAGGACGCCGCCGCGCGCGGCCAGCGGTCCCGCCACCGGCCACTGCCGGATCTCGGACTTGGCGAGCATCCTGGCCGGCCGGACGGCGGCGAGGAGCGGGATGTCCAGCCAGGAGATGTGGTTGGCGACGATCAGCAGCCCGCCGGTGGGGACGGCGGGGCCGGTGATCCGGACGCGGACACCCGCGGCCCGCACGATCGCACGGCACCAGCGCCGTACCGGCTCGGCGGGGATCCGCCCGCCGAGCGGCAACAGCACGACGCCGGTGGCGACCACGACCAGGACCGCCGCGAGCCGCAGCACGGCACGCGGTACGGCCGTGGCGGACCCCGTCGCCTCGACGCACGCCCTGGGGGTGCAGGGCGCGCTGGGCAGCCAGACGCTCATCAGGCCGGGACGAGCGAGAGGAAGTGCCGCAGATAGCGCGGGTTGACCCGGCGCATCGACAGCAGCACGAACAGGTCCGCGACCCCGAAGTCCGGGTCGTGCGCGGGTGCGGCGCAGACCCAGGCGCCGAGCCGCAGATAGCCGCGCAGGAGCGGGGGCAGTTCGGTGCGGATCTGGCGGGTGACACCCTCCGCGGTCCAGGGCAGCAGCGGTCGTACCCGGTACTCCTCGGGTGCCAGGTGCTTGGCCTGCACCCGGTCCCAGGTTCCGGCCGCGAGCTCGCCTCCGTCGGCGAGCGGGATCGAACAGCAGCCTGCGAGCCACTCGTGGCCGCCCTCGACCATGTAACGGGCTATCCCGGCCCAGATGAGGCCGATGACGGCGCCGTCGCGGTGGTCGGGGTGCACGCAGGAGCGCCCGACCTCGACGAGTCCCGGGCGGATCGCGTCGAGCGGGGTCACGTCGAACTCGCCCTCCGAGTAGAGCCGGCCGGCGATCGCGGCGCGCTCCGGGGGCAGCAGGCGGTAGGTGCCGACGACCTGGTCGGTCAGCGTGTCACGGACCAGCAGGTGATCGCAGTAGGCGTCGAAGGCGTCGATGTCGAGCCCCGGCTGCGGCGTGGTCAGCAGGGCGCCCATCTCCCCGGCGAAGACGTCGTGCCGCAGCCGCTGCGCGGCCCGGACGTCGGCCTCGGTACGGGCGAGGGAGACGGTGTAGCGGGTGGGGGCCAGGGGCTGCGGGGGGCTGTCGAGGGTGGAAACGCCGGTCATGGCACTCTCCTGGTCACGGGCCGGTTCGGCACAGCGGCGGCAGACCGGTTCGGTACGGCCCGCGCGCTCCTGTTCTTCCGATGCCGGTTGGCCTGCGCGTGACCTGTGCCAGGAGCCAGGATGTGGGGATGTTGAATGCCAGGCGATTCCCCCGAATGCGAGACGGGACCGGGAATGAGCACCACTCCCGGCCCCGCCCGTCCGCACAGATCCGGCGAACGTCTACCTAACATTCGGGGCCGGTAAGGGCGCCCCTTGAGGGGCGCGGGGTACTGCGCGCCCAGCCCCCACCGACCCGCAGTCGAACCACCGCCTCAGCGACGCCCCGACTTACGAGCGGCTCGCAGCCACTCCTTGTTCATCCCGGTGATGGAAACCAACGGAATCCCCTTCGGGCAGGCGGTCGCGCACTCCCCGGCCAGCGTGCACCCTCCGAACCCCTCCTCGTCCATCTGCGCCACCATGTCCAGCACCCGCGTCTCCCGCTCGGGCGCCCCCTGTGGCAACACGTTCAGATGGTTGATCTTGGCCGAGGTGAAGAGCATCGCGGCCCCGTTGGGGCAGGCGGCCACACACGCACCGCAGCCGATGCACTCGGCGTGCTCGAACGCGAAGTCGGCGTCCGGCTTCGGCACGGGCGCCGCGTGGGCCTCGGGCGCGGCGCCGGTGGGGGCGGTGATGTACCCGCCGGCCTGGATGATCCGGTCGAAGGCCGAGCGGTCCACCACGAGGTCCTTGACGACCGGGAAGGCGGAGGCACGCCAGGGCTCGACGTCGATGGTGTCGCCGTCCTGGAAGGACCGCATGTGCAGCTGGCAGGTGGTGGTGCGCTCGGGTCCGTGGGCGTCGCCGTTGATGACCAGGCTGCACGCGCCGCAGATGCCCTCGCGGCAGTCGTGGTCGAAGGCGACGGGGTCCTCGCCCTTGAGGATGAGTTCCTCGTTGAGGGTGTCGAGCATCTCCAGGAAGGACATGTCGGCCGAGATGTCGTCCACCTCGTACGTGGACATCGCTCCGTCGGCGTCGGCGTTCTTCTGGCGCCAGACGCGCAGGGTGAGCTTCATGCGTAGCTCCGCTGGGTGGGGTGGACGTACTCGAAGACCAGGTCTTCCTTGTGCAGGACGGGCGCGGTGCCGGTGTCGGTGAACTCCCAGGCGGCGGCGTACGAGAACTCCTCGTCCTTGCGGGCAGCCTCGCCGTCCGGGGTCTGGGACTCCTCGCGGAAGTGGCCGCCGCAGGACTCGGACCGGTGCAGCGCGTCGAGGCACATCAGCTCGGCGAGCTCGATGTAGTCGACGACGCGGTTGGCCTTTTCCAGGGACTGATTGAACTCCTCGCCGGTGCCGGGGACCTTGATGCGCCGCCAGAACTCCTCGCGGATCTGCGGGATGCGCTCCAGGGCCTTGCGCAGACCCGTTTCGGTGCGGGCCATGCCGCAGAACTCCCACATGAGTTCGCCGAGTTCGCGGTGGAAGGAGTCGGGGGTGCGGTCGCCGTCGACGGCAAGGAGCACCCGCAGCCGGTCCTCCGTCTCGGCCAGCACCTCCTGGACGGCGGGGTGTTCGTCCGTCACCTCAGCGTGGTGCGGGTTGCGGGCGAGGTAGTCGTTGATGGTCGACGGCAGCACGAAGTAGCCGTCGGCGAGGCCCTGCATCAGGGCCGAGGCGCCGAGGCGGTTGGCGCCGTGGTCGGAGAAGTTGGCCTCGCCGATCGCGAACAGGCCCGGGATCGTGGTCTGGAGGTCGTAGTCGACCCACAGTCCGCCCATCGTGTAGTGCACGGCCGGGTAGATCCGCATCGGCACGGTGTACGGGTCCTCGGCGGTGATCCGGGCGTACATGTCGAAGAGGTTGCCGTACTTCTCCTCGACCTTCGCCCTGCCCATCCGCCCGATCGCGTCGGCGAAGTCCAGGTAGACGCCCTGTCCGCCCGGACCGACTCCGCGGCCCTCGTCGCAGACGTTCTTCGCGGCGCGGGAGGCGATGTCGCGCGGGACCAGGTTGCCGAAGGAGGGGTAGATCCGCTCCAGGTAGTAGTCGCGCTCGTCCTCGGGGATCTCGTTCGGCGGGCGGGTGTCGCCCTGGGCCTTGGGGACCCAGATACGGCCGTCGTTGCGCAGTGACTCGCTCATCAGGGTGAGCTTGGCCTGGTGGTCGCCGGTGCGCGGGATGCAGGTGGGGTGGATCTGGGTGAAGCAGGGGTTCGCGAAGTAGGCGCCGCGCCGGTGCGCCCGCCAGACCGCGGTGGCGTTGGAGTTCATGGCGTTCGTCGACAGGTAGAAGACGTTGCCGTAGCCACCGCTGGCCAGGACGACGGCGTCCGCGTAGTACGTGTCGATCCGGCCGGTGATGAGATCCCGCGCCACGATGCCGCGCGCCCGTCCGTCGACCACGATCAGGTCGAGCATCTCGGTGCGCGGATGCATCTCGATGTTGCCGGCCGCGATCTGCCGCGACAGGGCCTGGTAGGCGCCGAGCAGGAGCTGCTGGCCGGTCTGGCCGCGGGCGTAGAAGGTGCGGGACACCTGGACGCCGCCGAAGGAACGGGTGTCGAGCAGACCCCCGTACTCCCGCGCGAAGGGCACGCCCTGAGCGACGCACTGGTCGATGATCTCGACCGAGATCTGCGCGAGACGGTGGACGTTGGACTCGCGGGCCCGGAAGTCTCCGCCCTTGACGGTGTCGTAGAACAACCGGTGGACGGAGTCGCCGTCGTTGCGGTAGTTCTTCGCCGCGTTGATGCCGCCCTGGGCCGCGATCGAGTGGGCGCGGCGGGGCGAGTCCTGGTAGCAGAACTGGACGACGTGGTAGCCCTGCTCGGCGAGCGTGGCGCCCGCCGAGCCGCCCGCGAGGCCGGTACCGACCACGATCACCGTGTGCTTGCGGCGGTTGGCGGGGTTGACGAGCTTGGCCTCGAAGCGACGGGTGTCCCAGCGCTCGTTGACCGGGCCCTCGGGGGCCTTGCTGTCGACGACGGGCGCACCGGTCGAGTACGCGGTGTATTCAGAGGCTGCGGTCATGTCAGCTCACCAATCCGGTCATGACACCGACGGGTACGGAGATGAAGCCCACCGTCAGCACCAGCGCGAGGACGTCGGCGATGGTCTTGAGGGCGCGGTCGCGCGTGCGGTTGCCGGCGCCCAGGGTCTGTGCGGCGCTCCAGAAGCCGTGCCGGATGTGCAGGCCGAGCGCGAGCATCGCGACGATGTAGATCACGTCGCCGTACCACGTCGAGAAGGTGTCGATCACGTTCTGGTACGGGTGTCCGGGCTGGAAGCCGCCGGGGTGCGCGGTGCCGGTCGTCAGGTCGAGGATGTGCCAGACGATGAACAGGCCGAGGATGATCCCGCCCCAGCGCATCGTGCGGGTCGCGTAGCTGGACCTGGGCTTCTTGTGGACGTACTTGTTCGGGCGCGCCCTGATGTCGCGGCGGCTGAGCTGGTACGCGGCGGTGGCGTGGGCGACGACGGCGACGACCAGGACCACGCGGATGGTCCACAGGGCCCACTCGTAGTGCAGGAAGGGCTCACCGAGGGTGCGCAGCCAGTGGGCGTAGTGGTTGAAGTCGCCCGCACCGAAGAAGATCTTCAGGTTACCGAACATGTGTACGACCAGGTACAGCAGCATGATCAGGCCGCTGACCGCCATCACGGTCTTCTTCCCGACGGAGCTGTCCCACACGGTGCGCGTCATCGACGGTCGTCGGTCCGTCCGCGTTGCCAGAGCCATGTCTCAGAAGCTAGGGCCACGGATGCCGATCGGTCCAAGACATGGTCCGGCTCGTTTCGATAGCTGGATCCTATGATGGATGGATGCAGTTCCAGCAGCTCCAGTACTTCGTGGCGGTCGCCGAGACCCGGCACTTCACCCGGGCCGCCGATCTGGTCCATGTCGCCCAGCCGTCCCTGTCCCAGCAGATCAAGGCGCTGGAACGGGAGTTGGGGGCGGACCTCTTCCTCCGCGCGCGGGGCAACATCACGCTGACGGACGCGGGCGAGGCGCTGCTGCCACTGGCCCGGCGCATCCTCGCCGACGCGGACACGGCCCGGCACGAGGTGCAGGAGCTGGCCCAGCTGCGCAGCGGCCGGGTCCGCCTGGGCGCGACGCCGAGCGTGTGCACCGGCCTGCTTCCGGACGTCCTGCGCGCCTTCCACGACCGCTATCCCGGTATCCGGCTGCTGATCGAGGAGGGCGGCTCCCACGATCTCGTGCGGGAACTCGCGCGCGGCGCGTTGGATCTCGCCCTGGTCGTCCTCCCGCTGCCCACTCCCTCCCCGGCACTGACGACGGTGGAGCTGCTGCGTGAGGACCTGGTCGTGGTGTCGTCACCGGATGCGCCCGCGCCGGGGACCGGTCGCACCGTGCGCATCCCCGACCTGGAGGGCGAACGCCTTGTGATGTTCCGGCACGGCTACGACCTGCGGGAACTGACCGTCGCCGCCTGCCGCGCCGAGGGCTTCGAGCCGGACTTCGCCGTCGAGGGCGGCGAGATGGACGCGGTGCTGGGTTTCGTCAGGGCGGGGCTCGGCGTGGCCGTCGTCCCGCGCATGGTCGCGACGCGCTCGGGACGCGGCCTGCGGGTGACACCGCTCGCACGCCCCGGACTCCACCGCGTCATCGCCCTGGCCCACCGCAGCGATGTGGCTCCGCCGCGCGCGGCCCGCGAACTCCAGCGGATGCTGCTGGAACGCTGACCGGCGCAGGGGGCTCAGGAGGCCGGTCGGTACGTCACCAGGTCGGGATGAAGCCGCCGTCGATGACGAAGTCGCTGCCGGTGATGTTGCGGGACTGGTCGCCGGCGAGGAAGAGGACCAGGTCGGCGACCTCGGACGGCTGGGAGAAGCGGCCGGTGACCGTGGCACTGGACGCCTGGGCGACCACGTCGTCCGGGGTGATCCCGGCGGCTGCCGAGACCGTGGCCGCCACCCCGTCGCCGCCGAGCCACAGCTCGGTCTCCACCGGACCCGGGCTGACGGTGTTGACCCGGATGCCCTGGGGGCCGACCTCCTTGGACAGCGCCTTGGAGAAGGCGACCAGCGCGGCCTTGCCCGCGCTGTAGTCGATCACCATCGGGTCGGGCAGGGTGGCGTTGACGGAGGCGACCGTCACGACCGAGCCCTGCCCTGCGGACAGCATCAGGGGCAGGGCGGCGCGGGTGACCCGTACGGCCGTGAGGAGGTTCAGATCGACCGTGCGCTGCCAGTCCTCGTCGGTCACCGACAGGAATCCGCCCATGCGGGCGGGGGCCGCGCCGACGTTGTTGACCAGGATGTCCAGCCGGCCGTCCGCCGCCGCCACGAGACGCTCGGCGGCACCGGGTTCGGCCAGGTCCACCGGTACCCAGGACACCCCGCCCTGCTTGACCAGCGCGTCGAGACCCGCCGTCGTGGTGCGCGATCCCGCGATCACCGTCGCCCCCGCCCCGGCCAGCGCCTCGGCGACGGCCAGTCCGATGCCCTTGCTCGCGCCGGTGACGACGGCGGTTTTGCCCTGGAGTCGCGTGCCCATCCTTCTCAGCTCCTTCGATTGCTCCGCTACGGCGATATCCAGGGCCCTCACGGAGGCGTCGTCCGACGGTCGGCGTGGAGGCCGAGACGCAGCTGACGTTCGCGGGCCCGCACCGGCCGCCGCGCCGGTCACGGATGCGCGGACAGCGGCACGGCCTCCGTTCCAGGAGACCACGCCGCGCCCGAAGCCTCAGCCTGTGGCGTCCACCAGGGCCAGTTCGTGCAGCCGCTCCGGTGGGCCCGGGCGGGCGTAGTACCAGCCCTGGGCCGTGTCGCAGCCCAGTATCCGCAACTGCTCGGCCTGTGCGCCCGTTTCGACGCCCTCCACGGTGACCGCGAGGTCGAGGCTGTGGGCGAGCGAAACGATGCCCTCGACGATCTTGAGGTCGACGGGGTCCGCCGGGAACTGCTGCATGCCCTGGGTGAAGGAGCGGTCCAGCTTGAGGATGCTCACGGGCAGGCGGCGGAGATTGGCGAGGTTGGAGTAGCCGGTGCCGAAGTCGTCGAGGGCGATGTCGACGCCCATCTCGGCCAGGCGCCGCAGCGGCTTCAGCAGATCGTCGTCGGCGCCGATCAGCGCGGACTCGGTGACCTCCAGACACAGCGCCTCGGCGTCGAGGCCTTCACGCTCCAGGATGTCGACCGTGTCCTGGACCAGGCCCGGGTGGGTCAGCTGGCAGGGCGACAGGTTGACGTTGATCCGCAGCGGGCCCGAGTCGGCGTGTCGTTCCTGCCACTGGCGGGCCTGGCGGACCGACTGCTCCAGGACCCACCGGCCCAGCGGCACGATCAGCCCGGTGTGCTCGGCGAGCGGGATGAACCGGTCGGGGCCGAGGACGCCGTGCTGCGGGTGCAGCCAGCGCACCAGCGCCTCCGCGCCGTGCACGCTGCCGTCGCCGAGGTGCACGAGCGGCTGGTACTCGATGAAGAACTCGCCCCGGTCCAGGGCCGCGGGCAGCGCCGTGGTGAGCCCGTGCCGGGTGATGGCGCGGGCGTCGGCCTCGGGATCGGCGAGCTCGAAGCGGTTGCCGCCCGCGGACTTGGCGCGGTACATCGTGATGTCGGCGCTGCGCAGCACCTCCGCCGGGCCGCGCTCACCCGCCGGGCCCTCGACGATGCCGATGCTGCCGCGGACCGTCAGTTCCCGGCCGTCGATGCGGACCGGGGTGACGAGGGCGTTCATGATGCGGTCGGCGAGCGCGTCCACCTCGCGCTCGGTGTCGGGCCCGGTGGTGAGGGCCACGAACTCGTCGCCGCCGAGCCGGGCGACCATCTCGCCGGGTGCGGTCGCGCAGGACTGCAACCGGTCGGCGACCTCGACGAGCAGCCGGTCGCCCGCCGCGTGCCCGAGGCTGTCGTTGATGGTCTTGAAGCCGTCGAGGTCGAGGTAGCACAGGCCGAAGCGCTGCTCGTTGCCCGCGGACACCGCCTTCTCCAGGCGTTCGAAGAAGAGGGTCCGGTTGGGCAGACCGGTGAGCGCGTCGTGGGTGGCCTCGTAGCGCAGCCGCAGATTGAGCAGCCGCCGCTCGGTGGTGTCCTCCATCAGCGCGAGCTGGTACTGCGGCCGGCCGTCCGCGTCGCGCAGCAGGGACACCGTCAGGTTGGTCCACAGGGCGGTGCCGTCGGGCCGGTAGAAGGCTTTTTCGACGTGGTAGTGCTCGCGCTCGCCGCGTACCAACTCCTCGTACAGCCGCCAGACTTGGGGCGCGTCCTCGGGATGCGTCCACTCGGAGACCTTACGGCCGCGCACGCCCTGCTCGGAACCGCCGAACATACGCAGCAGGGCTCCATTGACCTGCAGTATGTTGCCTTCGAGGTCGGCGATGCCGATTCCTATGGCCGCGCCCTCGAAGACCGCGCGGAACCGGGCCTCGCTCGCGTGCAGCGCCTCGGCCACCGTGCTGCGCGCGTTCAACGCCGCCTGGGAGATGGCCTCCTGCTCGGCGAGCGTCCGCTCCCGCAGTGCCCCCGCGAAGCCCGCCGCCATGGCGTGCTGCAGACGCGCCGAGCGGGTCCGCAGGGCCTCCTGGGGGCCGTCCTCGCCGCAGTAGAGCACCAGATAGGCGTCGACGCAGTCGAGGCTGCGGCTGAGCGCCTCGGGGTCGGTGCAGTGCGCGGCGACCAGTGCGGCGCCGACCGCCTGGCCCGCGGCCGCGTCGAAGGTCCTCGCCTTCAGCGCGTCACTCAACAGCCGGGCGAACGGCACGAGTTGCTGCTCGAGCTCCGGCCGGGTCAGCGACGTGGAGGTGACCGGAAAGACCGCCCGGCTCCAGATCGTCGCGAACCTGCGCAGTCTGTCCTCCGGCCCGTCCGGTTCGCCGCTCACGCCGTGCGCCCCACGCCTGCGAACCCCGAGAAGGAATAAGGATCCTCGTCCTCGGGTGCCGTGTCGGGCCGCCAGCTCGGCATCGGCACCAGACCGGGTTCCACCATGTCGTACCCCTCGAAGAACCGCGCGATCTCCTCGCGCGAGCGCATGATCAGCGGGTTGCGGATGTCCTTGTACACGTCGACCGCGCCCTCGGCCCGCTCCGGCGGGAGCGGGATTCCCTCGTACGACGCATGCGTGAGCACGAGCAGGCTGCCCGGCGCCAGCGCGTCGCGCAGCTCGGCCACCGCACCGTACGGGTCGTCCGCGTCCTCCACGAAGTGCAGTATCGCAACGAGGAGGAGGGCCACCGGACGGTTCAGGTCGATCAACCGCTGCACCTGGGGAGTCGCCAGGATCTCCTGCGGCTTGAGCAGATCGGCCGCGACCACGTCCGTGTCCTCGTTGTCCCGCAGGACGGCCTGGCTGTGCGCGACGGCCACCGGGTCGTGGTCCACGTACACGACGTGCGCGCCGGGCCTGGCCGTCTGGGCGATCTCGTGGACGTTGCCGAAGGTCGGAATGCCGGAGCCGATGTCGAGGAACTGGTCGATGCCCTCGTCGGCCGCGAAACGCACGGCACGGCGCATGAACGCCCTGTTCGCCTGCATGACCTTGGGCAGTCCCGGCATGAACTCCATCGCCTTGCGCGCGGCTTCCCGGTCGACCTCGAAGTTGTGCGAACCGCCCAGGTAGTAGTCATAGATACGGGACACGCTCGGCACCGAGATGTCAATGCTGCGGGGGGCCCAGGCGGGACGCTCCATCTATCTCTCCAAGGCGTAGTCGACGACGTAGGCGATCCAGTGTTCGAGCTGAGGCTACTGATCGTCCGCCAAAGGAGCGAGTCAAAACGGAAATTGACCGTCCGTTCACCGTCACTGCCTCGGGCATGTGCCGAATTGGCGCCCGGTGCAGGTCAGTCGAACACGCCGTTCCCTGTCACCGCGAAATCGATGCGAAGCATTCCAAAAAGTTCGCGGGAGTTACGAAGCGTCGCGACGGTATCCGGGGGTCGGGTATCCCCGGTGTGGAAAACTCCCGGGCGTTCGTTCGGCAAGTGAACCGCGCCTCACGTCGTCCGATCCGCGCGCCCCGCGCGTTCCGGGTACGCCAAGAGGTCCGCCCCCTCCGTGCGGTGCGGAGGGGGCGGACCCGGGTCGTACGCGTTGTTCCGGGCGAGATCGATCAACCCTGGGGAGGTGATCCTCTACTTCGGCGCGCCGACCGGCTTTCCGTCGGGGGCGACGGCGTACCAAGTACCGCCCACGCCCTGACCGTTGGTGTCTCCGGCCGCCTTGTCACCGGAGAAGGTGTAGATGGGCCAGCAGTTGACGGTCATCTGCTTGGCGCCGTCCGGGCGGGTGAAGCCCATCAGGCCCTTCTTCTGCACGCCCTTGGTGTCACTGGCGGAGACCGGGGCCACGACGGGCCACTTCTCCAGGCAGGCACCGGTGCAGGCGGACTTCGGGACGGGCCAGGCCTGGTCCTTCAGGAAGCGGTAGACCGTCCGGCCGTTCTTGTCGACGATGATCTCGCCGAGCTTGGGGTCGTTGCGGGTCGACAGGCCCGGCAGGGAGGCCAGGGTCGCCTTCTTGCCATCGGGGGCGGAGGCGTACCAAGTGCCGCCGACGCCCTGGCCGTTGGTGTCACCGGCCTTGGTGTCCTTGGCGTACCGGTACATCGGCCAGCCGCCGATCGTCAGCTGCTTGGTGCCGTCCGAGCGGGTGACCTCGCCGAGCAGGGCCTTGTCCACACCGGTGGCGGCCACGGCGCCGTCGGCGGGAACGGGCGGCCAAGCGGTCGCGCAGTCGCCGTCACAGTTCGACTTCGGCGGCTCGGCGGTGTCCTTCTCGAAGCGGTACAGGGTGAATCCGGCGCTGTCGGTCAGCACCTTGCCGAGCGTCGTGCTTTCCGCGACGGCCAGCTGACCTGCGGATTCCGCCTTGGGGGCGGCACTCTGCTGGTCGGCGCCGTAGCCGTTGGGCGAAGTGGTGCTGCTACTGGTGGCCTGACCGTAACCGTTGGCAGCCGCGGCGGCGCCCACGTTCTGGCTCCCCGTCGACTGGGTGCCCGATTCCTGACCGCACGCCGTCGTGAGCGCCAGCACGGCCGCAGCTGTCGCTACGAGTGAGGCGCTCCGCCAGGAGGTCTTCATTGGGTAACTCCCACTGTTCGCGTTAAGGGTTGCAGCGCCCTGCTGCGCCGCGCATGGCCCTAGGTACGGGCGGGAGTGGCGGATGTGTTCAACGGCCGCACAAAAAACTTTCGGAACGCTGTGACACACCCCACGCCACCATGCTTCTCGGGCATCTGTTCCCACCCCGATGGCCGTGTCCCGAGGGGGCGTCAAACCGGTCCGAGCCGGACGTCCTTCGTTCGGGGGCAATACCCGTCGGCTCCGGCGTGCGCAGGCGCGATACGCCTCATGATCTCCGTCGTGCATGGACCACAGCGGACCCGGTCCGCCCTCGTCATACGGGTGTTGGCGCTGCTGACGCTGACCTGGATCATCGGCGGCGCGCCGGCCTCGGCGGCGGTCGCCGACTCCTGCGCGTACGCCTCCATCGGCCCGGACGGCACGGACGCGGTGGCGGTGGCCGGCGGCGACCTCTGCACCATCAGCCCGCCGCCCCCGTCACCCACGCCCCCACCCACTCCGAAACCGCCGCCCCCACCGCCCCCGGCGCCTCCGCCCAGGCCCAGGCCGAAGCCCCCGCCGCCGGCTCCCCCGCCACCGCCTCCACCCGCCTCGCCGACCCCGCGGCCCCCCGCCGTGGCGCCACCACCGAGGCCGGCACCTCCGCCGGCGCCGAAGCCGAAGCCCACACCGACACCGACGCCCTCGCCCACGCACCGGGCGCGGCCCAAACCGTCGGCCACCCCGGTGAGTTATCCGGCCTACCGCGCCCCGACGCGCAAGCACTCGCCCCGCAGCGGACCGTCCCTGGTCTCGCTCACCCTGCTCGTCACCGTGCCCGCGTTGCTCGCCGTCGCGGCGCTGCGTCCGCGCTGACCCCTGGAGGCATCCTTGTCGGAATGGCTTGTTCTCGTCCTCGCGATGGCGGCGGCGTGTGTCGTCGTCCTCGTCGTGTCCCTCGTACGCACCCGCCGGGCCCCCGACGACGAGGATCCGTCCGAGACCCCGGACGTGATCGAATACATGACCATGATGATCGGCGTGGTCTACGCCATCGTCCTGGGACTGGCCATCGCCGGAGTCTGGGAGGCCCGCAGCGCCGCCCAGGACCATGTACAGGCGGAGGCCCAGGCCCTGCACGAGATCTCGGAGCGGGTCCGCGTCTATCCGCCGGACGTGCGCGACCGTATCCGCGGCGACGTCGACGCGTACGTCGGATACGTCGTCAAAACCGAGTGGAAGACCATGGCCGACCACGGCCGTGTCACCGCCAAGGGCGGCCGGCTCTTCGAGGTGGTCCGCCAGGACGTCAGCGGCTACCAGCCGAGGTCGGACTTCGAGGCCCAGACCTACCAGCCGCTCGTCGACCAGGTGACCGCGGCCGACGCGGCACGCAACGCCCGCGCCGACTCGACGGACGCGACCATGCCTGGCGTGGTGTGGTTCGGGCTGATCACCGGAGCCGTGGTCACCATCGGGATGGTGTTCGCGCTCCAGATCCGGCGCACCAAGAGGGAACTGATCCTCGCCGGGCTCTTCTCCGCCCTGATCGCGTTCCTTCTTTTCCTGATCTGGGACTTCGACGCGCCCTACAGCCGGGGGATCACAGCCTCGGCGGAACCCTTCACGGCACTGTTCCCGCACCTTCCGAAGTGACCGGCCGCCCTTAGCGGCCGGAGGATCGGGGGACGGACGCCACACCGGGTCCGTCCCCCGATCGCGCACCCGCATTCCCCCGTACGGCCCACCCGGTTACCCCATTCGCGCTACTGCGATCGCGCCCACGTGCACGCCTTCCTAGCGTTTCGAGCATCGAGGCGCATTTCAGACGCAGGCGGAAGGTCCGCAGCAAGGCTCCTCGGGGACCCGGAGGCTCACCATGCACCCGATACGCGTCGCTTCGGCCGCACTGCTGGGCGTGACCGCGCTCACCCTTTCCGCAACCGCCGCTCTCGCCGGAAACGGCGACGGAAACAGTGACGGCGGCCGTGACAGTGGCCGTGACAGTGGTCGGGGCAACAGCAACATCACCTCGTTCGGCTTCGACGTGCAGCCGCAGAGCATCGCGGCGGGCGGCCGGCTCCGGCTGACCGCGGAGAGCTGCGACTCCGTCGCCAGGGTCTCCTCGGAAGTCTTCGACACGGTCACGATCCCCAAGGGCCAGTCGTCGGCGACGGCCCTGATCGACGGGGACGCCAGAGCGGGCTCGGTGCACCAGGTGACGTTCCAGTGCGGCAACGAGAGCGGCCACACCGAGCTCACCATCGCCCCCGGCCGCTCCGGCACCGGCTACTCCGACCCGACCCAGGTCCAGGTCCCGGCCTCCGTGCAACGAGGCGTCAAGGCCGGTGTCGGCGGGAGCTCCGGCGGTGGCTTCGACCTCAAGGAGATCGGACTGGGAACCGCGCTCATCGCCGGCTGTGTCGGCACGGCGTGGTCCATGACGCGCCGCGTCACCGACGAGGAGTCGTGACCGCTCGCCGCTCGGGGCCCTTCTCGCCCCGGATCTCGGCGAGAAGGTCCGGGGCGAAGGCCTGTCACACACGCGCTCCGCGCAGTGCCAAGGGTGCCGTCACCGATCAGATCCGCCGCTCGGACCTGCGGCGCAGCCAGAACACCCCACCGCCGACGACGCCGGCGGTCAGCAGTCCGCTGCCGATCGCGACGTCGGCGGGCGCCGCTCCGCCGACGCTGCCACCGAGACCACCGCTGACACCGCCGATGACGGTGAAGGCGGCGGCCCGGGTCAGCCTTCGGTCGTCACAGCGGGCCGTGACGTCGTACGACCCCGGGCGCGCGTCACGGTCGACGGTGACCGTCGCGATGGACGTGTCGCCGCCCACCCGGCGCAGCAGGGTGGTGCGGAAGACCCGCGAGGAGACCGTGCTGCCGGGCCGCCGACACGCTTCGCCGTCCACGGTGATCGACAGCTGGCCGCCCCGCGCGATGACACTGGGCCGGACGAGGATGTTCCGCACCTCGTGACGGCCACGGTCATCGAAGCGATCGTCGAAACGGTCATCGAAGCGGCCGTTGTCATTGAACCGGCCGTTGTCGTTGAACCGGCCGTTGTCGTTGAACCGACGGTTGTCGTTGAACCGGCCATTGTCGTTGAACCGGCCGTTGTCGTTGAACCGGCCGTTGTCGTTGAACCGACCGTTGTCACCCGGGCGGCCGCCACCGACCACGCCACCGCCGCCGATCACCACGCCGCCGCCACCGACCACGCCACCGCCGCCGACCACCCCGCCACCGACGACACCACCGCCCACCACGCCACCGCCGCCGACCACCCCGCCGCCACCGACCACGCCACCGCCGCCGACCACGCCACCGCCGTTGGTCAGCCCTGTGCCGTTGCCCGGTCCACCGGGGTTGCCCAGTCGCTCGTTTCCGCTCGGCTCGTCGTTGCTCAGCTCGTTGTTGCCCGACTCATTGCTGCCCGGTTCGTTCGATGCCGTCGCCACCGGGGCGGCGAGCCCCACCGCGGCGACCACGGCGGCAGAGACCGCCAGGGCACGAGTTGTACGCATGTGATCCTCCGCGGAAGACGCCCCGGGAACCGTCCCCGGTCGATCGGCGAGAAAGCGCCTCCCATACAGACCCTCAGATGCGGTGCACAGGGACGCATTTCGAGAATGGTCCGTCCTGGTGAGAAGACACGCCGAAGGATTTACACACAATCGGATATTGCCGCAGGTCACGGACCGTCAGAAAATTCCTGCCCTTGGCAACTCGGATGGCTCACCCCGCGGATGCCCCGACACCCGTTCGCCCGCGCCCCGTCGCCTGCCGGGCATGCTGCACTTAGCGTTCTGGTATGCGCGACGGACGCGGCGACGGCCGCGTCGAGAGGGGATTGCGAATGTTTGCGTCCGAGGTGGCCGAAGAGGAGGAGCGGCAGAGGAAGCGCGCCCCGTGGGGCGTAATAGCGCTTGTTCTGCTGACCGGCCTCGCCCTCATTCGGAATGGTTCCGGTGAGTTCGACGTGGGCCCTCCGCAGCCCGCGACAGCGGCGGCAGCGGACAGCAGGACACCCGTCGCCACCTTCTCCAACGGGCCCGCCGCGTTGCCGTACTCCGTGGTGGACCGGGTCAGGATCCCGGCGATCCAGGTGGATGCCCCGGTCGTGCCGGTGGGTCTTGACTCGGCCGGCTGGGTCGCCGCGCCGCCGCCCGACAACGCCAATCTCGCGGGCTGGTTCACCGGTGCGGTGTCACCCGGCGAGAAGGGCACGTCCGTGATCGTGGGCCATGTGGACAACATGCGGGGACCGGCCGTCTTCTACGGGCTCGGTTCCCTCAAAAAGGGAAACCGGGTCGAGGTTCAGCGAAAGGACGGGAAGACGGCCACATTCGAGATCTACGGCGTCGACGTATTCGCGAAGAACAACTTCCCCGGTGACCGGGTGTACGGCAGCAAGGGCACCCCGGAATTGCGGGTCATCACCTGCGGAGGCGGTTTCTCCAAGCAGCACGGCTACGACGGGAACGTCGTCGTGTTCGCCCGCCTGGTCGAGGTCCGCTGAGACTCCCCGCCGACGGGCCCGGGCGGTGTTCCCGGGCCCGTCGGCGGAGTCGGGGGCGACCGCGCCCGCTCCCCGCTCAGAAGTCCTGGCGGTGCGGCACCGTGAGGTGGTAGCCGGAGTCGAGGAGTTCCGGCAGGTATTCGCGCAGGGCGCGGACGGTCTGGGAGCGGTCGCCGCCCGCGTCGTGGGAGAGGACGACGACGCCGGGGGCGGCGCCCTCCTCCACCCGGTCGACGATCGTGGCGGTGCCCGGGGTGGTCCAGTCCAGGCTGTCGACCGTCCAGGCCAACGGTTCCATGCCGAGGTCGGCGCCGATCTGGAAGGTCGCCCGGTTCCAGGCCCCGTAGGGCGCGCGGAACCAGACGGGCCGTTCGCCGTAGGCGTCCTCGATGACGTCGCTGGTGCGTGCGATCTCGGAGCGGATCTCGGAGCGGCTGAGCTCGGTCAGCAACGGGTGCGTCCAGGTGTGGTTGCCGACGACGTGCCCATCGTCGGCCATCTGGGCCAGCAGGTCCTTGTTGTCGACGGCCATCTCCCCGCAGACGAAGAACGTCGCCCGTACGTCGTGCTTGCGCAGGGTGCGCAGAATGCTCGGGGTGTAGCGCGGATCGGGTCCGTCGTCGAAGGTCAGCACCATCGTGCGGCCGCGCCCGCTCACCTGCATGATCGGCTCACGCCGGACGGCGGGCTTGCCGGGCGTCCGGCGCGGCGGAGCGAATCCGGTCATGGGCTCGAGGCGGTACGCGGAGGGCTTGAGCGCCTGACGCGCCTGCGGGCCCCCGGCCACGGGTGCGCCCCGTACCGGGCTCCCGGCCGGATCCGCGGTGAGGACGCGGGCCGTGCCCGCCGCCCCCGCCGCCCCGAGAACGGCGGCACCGGCGATCAACGCCCGGCGCCGCGTGAGCAGCTGATCCTTTTGCATGACTCATCAGTCGCCCAACGGAGGCGTGGCGCGGCTGAGCAACACCGGTGTGGACTCAGGAAAGCACCCGTTGGGACCAGCTCAGCGCCGACGCACCAGGGGGAACGGCAATGTCTCCCGAATCGTCAGCCCCGTGAGGAACATGACCAGCCGGTCCACGCCGAGGCCGAGCCCGCCGGTCGGCGGCATCGCGTACTCCAGCGCGTCGAGGAAGTCCTCGTCGAGCTCCATCGCCTCGGGATCTCCCCCGGCGGCCCGCAGCGACTGCGCGGTCAGCCGCCGCCGCTGCTCCACGGGGTCGGTCAACTCCGAGTAGGCGGTGCCCAGTTCGGTGCCGAAGGCGACGAGGTCCCAGCGCTCGGCGAGGCGTGGGTCGGTGCGGTGCTGCCGGGTGAGCGGGGAGACGTCGGTCGGGAAGTCCTTGTAGAACGTGGGCAGCAGGGTCTTCTCCTCGACCAGTCGTTCGTACATCTCCAGTACGACGCCACCCTGTCCGTCGTCCGGCCGATACGGCACTCCCGCACCGTCGCACAGCCGGTGCAGGTCCGGCACGGACGCGCCGGGGTCCACCTCCTCCCCCAGGGCCTCCGAGATCGCGCCGTACACCGTCTTGACCGGCCACGGGCCGGAGATGTCGTACTCGGTGCCGTCCTTGCGGGCGACGGGCGCGCCGAAGGCGGCGGTCGCGGCGCCCTGGATCAGTTCGCGGGTGAGGTCGAGCATCACGTCGTAGTCGGCGAACGCCTGGTAGGCCTCCAGCATGGTGAACTCGGGGTTGTGCTTGTGGGAGACGCCTTCGTTGCGGAAGGTGCGCCCCAGCTCGAAGACCTTCTCCAGGCCGCCCACGCACAGCCGCTTGAGGTACAGCTCGGGGGCGATGCGGAGGTACATGTTCAGGTCGTAGGCGTTGATGTGGGTGGTGAACGGGCGGGCGTTGGCGCCGCCGTGGATCTGCTGGAGCATCGGCGTCTCGACCTCGAGATAGCCGCGGTCCAGCAAGCCCTGGCGCAGCGCCTGTACGGCGGCGGCGCGGGCCCGCAGGACCTCGCGGGCGTCGGGGCTGGACACCAGGTCGAGATAGCGGCGGCGCACCTTCGCCTCGGGGTCGGCGAGGCCCCGGCGCTTGTCGGGCAGCGGGCGCAGGCATTTGCCGGTGAGCTGCCAGGAGGAGCCGAAGACGGTCGGTTCGCCCAGGTCGCTGACGCCGACGAGGCCCTCGGCGGTGATGTGGTCGCCGATGTCGACGTCCTGGCGGAAGCGTCTGAGCTCGGGTCCGGACTCCAGCCGGGTGAGGGCGAGCTGGAGGTCGCCGGACCAGTCGCGCAGGACGGCGAACACGATCCCGCCGAAGTCCCGTACGAGGACGACGCGCCCGGCGACGGTCACGTGCTGTCCCGCCGGTCCCGCGCGGACCTCGGCGAGGGTGTGGGTGCGGGACGGGACGCCCACCGGGTAGGGGTCGACTCCGTCGGCGCGCAGCCGGTCGAGTGTGCGGTGGCGCAGGCGGATCTGTTCGGGCAGGCCCGCGGTCGGATCGGTGGCCGCCGTCTCCTCGCCCTCGTCGAGGCCGAGGGCCGACAGCGAGGGCAGGCCCGCGGTGCTCGCGGGCTGAGCGCCGCTCCTCGGGTGCCCCTTGCCCCAGAGCTTGCGCAGCGAGGGCACGGAGACGAAGCCCTCGGCGATGCCGGACGCCAGCCCGATGCGGGCGAGGGAGCCGGTGTCGCCGTAACAGATGAAGCGGGGGTACCACTCGGGCTGGAACTTGGCGTTGGACCGGTAGAGGGCCTCCAGCTGCCACCACCGGGAGCAGAACAGCAGCAGTCCGCGCCAGAGCCGGAGCACCGGCCCCGCACCGATCCGGGCGCCCTCCTCGAAGGCCGACCGGAACACCGCGAAGTTCAGGGAGATGCGCCGTACGCCGAACGTCCCGGCCGCCGCGCACACCTCGGCGACCATGAACTCCATGACGCCGTTCGGGGCGCTGCGGTCGCGGCGCATGAGGTCGAGCGAGATGCCGTCCTTGCCCCAGGGCACGAAAGAGAGCAGCGCGAGGAGCTTGCCCTCGGGCGTCAGTGCCTCGACGAGCAGGCAGTCGCCGTCCGTGGGGTCCCCGAGCCGGTCCAACGCCATGGAGAAGCCGCGCTCGGTCTCGGTGTCGCGCCAGGCGTCCGCCTTGTCGATGAGCTCCTCCATCTCCTCGTCGGTGAGGCTGGAGTGGCGGCGTACCCGGCAGGTGGCGCCGGTGCGCCGTACGCGGTGCACCGCCTGGCGGGTGACACGCATGTCGCGGCCGTCCAGGTCGAAGCCGGCGACGTGCAGGATCGCCTCGTCGCCGAGTTCGAGCGCGCCGAGCCCGGCGCGCGCGAAGGCCTTGGCGCCGTCCTCCGAGGTGCCCATCACGGCGGGCGCCCAGGCGTAGCGGCGGGCCAGGTCGAGCCAGGCCTCGATGGCGTGCGGCCAGGCCTCGCGGTCGCCGACGGGGTCGCCGCTGGCCAGGCAGACGCCGGCCTCGACGCGGTAGGTGACGGCGGCCTTGCCGCTGGGTGAGAACACGACGGCCTTGTCGCGGCGGGTGGCGAAGTAGCCGAGGGAGTCGTCGGCGCCGTACGCCCGCAGGAGGGCGCGGATACGGGCCTCCTCGTCGCCGCGCAGGGCCGCCTCCAGGCGCTGGGAGCGGAAGAGGGTGGCGACGGCGTTGAGCTGGGCGAGGGCGCCGAGGAGGCCGAGGACGAAGAAGAGCTTGCGGGGTGGGCGCCCGCTGAACGAACTGCTGGGGACCAGCCCGCCGCACACCCG
Source organism: Streptomyces sp. NPDC096311 (assembly GCF_044763085.1). NCBI lineage: Bacteria > Bacillati > Actinomycetota > Actinomycetes > Kitasatosporales > Streptomycetaceae > Streptomyces > Streptomyces sp. NPDC096311. Next base: position 82,965 of record NZ_JBIWFN010000017.1, on the reverse strand, counting down.
GCTGGCCGCCCACAGCAGCCGTTCTCCCGCGGCCAGTGTGCCGGGGAACCACTCGACCAGGCCCCAGCCGATCAGGATCGCCACGGCGAGTCCGACGAGCAGTACGGCCAGGGCGCGCCATACGGCGCCGCGCCGGGAGTCGGCGTAGAACTCGCGGCGCGCCACGATCAGGAGCACCAGCAGCAGTCCGCAGGCGACGAAGGACGGCAGCGACTCGGCGTACAGGCCCATCGCCAGGCCCACGATGTCGAAGAAGACCAGCAGGCCGAGGTAGACGACGACCAGCCACCAGGCGACCTTCTTGCGGGCGGCGGTCGCGGCGGCGAGGAGGAAGAGGAAGACGGCGTACGCGAGGTTGGCGCTGACCGGGACGATCAAGAGGTCGAGGAAGGCCACGACGGGGTGCAGCAGACGGCGCACGGGGGCGAAGAAGGCCAGCAGGACGCACAGCAGCGAGAGGGCGCCGAAGAAGGCCGCGAAGCCTTCGGGCACCTTGTTGAGGAAGCCGACCCGGGACGGTGGTACGGAACCCGTGGCGTCCCTCGGTCCGCGGGCCTCCACGGTGGCGCTCATGGTGTCGACTCTAGGAAGCCCCGGCCGCGGGCGCCCGTCGAGCGTCGTGCCACTCGTCGCCGGCGCGGACGGCGGTCGCGGCGGGCCGTGGGGGGCCGTGCGGACGGACAGTTCACCCGTTCCGTCCCATGCGGGACGCGGCGGGCCCGCCCTGCTCCCGACCTGCGCCTTCCGATAGCCTCGGTGGTGTGGCGGAACAGCAACCCTCGCACCGGTTCGAGCGTGGCACGGACGGTCCCAAGGTCATCGTCGTCGGCGTGGACGGCTCGGACTCGTCGCTGCGCGCGGCGGCCTACGCCGCCGGGCTGGCCAGGCGGCAGCACGCGCTGCTCGCCCTCGTGTACGTGCAGCCCGTCATGGCCGCGGGAGCGGCGCTCGGGGTGCCGGTCGGCGAGACGACCGACCGGATCGCCGAGGACCTCATCGCGCAGATCCGGGACGCCACCGAGCAGGTCAAGGACATATTCGCGGTGCGCTGGGAGTTCCACACCTTCCGCGGCGATCCCTACAACGGTCTGGTGACGGCGGCGGACGAGCTGAAGGCGGACGCCGTGGTGGTCGGCGCCTCCGAGCAGGCGGGGCACCGGATCATCGGGTCGGTGGCGATCCGGATGGTGAAGGCGGGCCGCTGGCCGGTCACGGTCGTCCCATAGACCCCGTGGGTCCCAGGGACCCCGTGAACTCCGTGGGTCCTACTGCGCCATCATCAGGCCGTCGTGGGCCGCGCCGCGGCTGAGCACCACGTCACGGATGCGGTCGCGTACACCGGCCAGGTCGGCGCCCTGGGCCAGAGCCGCGTTGATGTCGACCACCCGCCCGGCGTCGATGTCGAACAGCTGCGGTACGAACTCCGCCTTCGTGACCTCCCAGCGGTCTCCCTTGCGCGCGGGCGGGGCGAAGGTGAAGCGGGCGAGGGTGCTCTCGTTGCCCCGGGAGTCCTGGAGGCCTTGGCGGTTGAACATCTCGCCCGCGATCTGGTCGCCCATCCCGTAGACGACCCACGTGCCGTTGACCTTCTCGTAGGCCTGCGGGACACGCGCGTGCGTGCCGAGGATCAGGTCGATGTCGGGCCGCCCGCCCGTGCGCGAGGCGGTGAGCTCCCGGCTCAGCGTCAACTGCTGGGTGTTGGGCTGTTCCTGCCATTCGGTGCCCCAGTGCAGGGACACGACGACCACGTCGGCGCCCGCCTTCCTGACGGCCCGGGCGTCCGCGAGGATCCGGTCGCGGTCGATGAGGTTGACGCTCCAGGGCTGCCCCTGGGGCATCGGGAAGCCGTCCGTGCCGTAGGTGTAGGCGAGGTGGGCGACCACCGCGTTGCCCGCGCGCATGAGGGTGGGCACATACGCCTCCTGCGCCGTGCGCGCCGATCCCGCGTGCCGTACGCCGGCGAGGTCGAGGGCGTCCAGAGTGCGCCGTACGCCCGCGGCGCCGTCGTCCAGGGAGTGGTTGGAGGCGGTGGAGCAGGCGTCGTACCCGGTCGCCGCGAGCCCGTCGGCCACCTGCGGTGGAATCTTGAAGGCGGGGTTGCCGGTGTGGTCGCCGTCGGATCCGTACACGGTCTCCATGTGACAGATCGCCAGGTCGGCACCGGAGACCAGGGGTTTCACCCCTTCGAACATCGGCAGGAAGTCGTACCCGGTGCCGCCCGCGTCGGCGTTCGCCCGCTCGGTGACCGAGGTGTGCGCCAGCACGTCGCCGGAGGCGACGAGGGTGAAGCCGTGGGAGGTGAGGGGCGCGCCGGGGTGCCCGGTGCTCCGGGCCGACGGCTCCTGGTCGGCCCGGCAGCCGGCGCCCACGACAAGTACGGCCGCGAGAGCGATGGCGGCCAGTCGACTACGTGTGATCATTCCCAGCCTCGATGCAGTCATATTTAAGTAGGAAGTGAGGCAAATCCACCCAATCGAAGGGGTCGAGTCAAGAAGCGACGCGCATCCGTAGCCCGTCCGGCCCTCGGGGAACCGCCCGTCGGGGCGCCACCGGGCCCCGCTGAACCGTTCACCGCGCCGTTCACCGACGGCATCGACCGCCCACCGCAGACCCGTGCCCCGGGCCTGTCCCAGCGGAGCGGCACCCGCTGGCATACACGCCATGACGGCCGGAACCACCACCAAGACGACCGCCGAACACGAGTTGGCCGCGCTGCAGCGCGAGCACGGCCGGCCCCTCTTCGCCCTGCTCCTGCGACTCTCCGACGGCGACCGCCAACGCGCCGAGGATCTGCTGCAGGAGACGCTCGTCCGCGCCTGGCAGCACCCCGAGGCGCTGCGCGCCGACGACTTCGACTCCGTACGCCCCTGGCTGCTCACCGTGGGACGCCGGCTCGCGATCGATGCACGGCGGGCCCGCCAGGCGCGTCCGCCGGAGGTCGGGGACGCGGTGCTGGAAAGCGCACGGGTCTGCGCGGATCACGCCGAAAGGTCGGCGGCGACGCTCGATGTGCGGGAGGCTGTGAAGACACTCACTCCCGAGCATCGTGAAGTCCTGGTGCTCGTGTACTTCCAGGGGGCGAGTGTGGCGGAGGCCGCCGCGGCGCTCGGGATTCCGCCCGGTACCGTGAAGTCTCGTGCGTACTACGCGCTGCGCGCCCTGCGCCGGGTTCTTCCGGGATACGCGGCCGACCTGCGGTGAAACCGAAGGCCGAGTCAAACCTCCGTAAAGCGCCTTGCTGAGGACCATGGTTGAGCAATCAGCTGTCCTCATCCGTGTTCCGGATTGGGGGGAAACCCCCAAGGGCTCGGGATCGGGCGACGCGCACGCAAACCGGAGGAAGGCAGGAAGGGATGCTGCACAGAGGCCAAGAGAGCACGGACGGCACCGGCGGTGGGGAACTCACCGTCCCCATGGCGTGGTTGTACGCCGAGTACATCGCCGACGAGCTGCTGCGGACCGGCGACCTGATGCCGCCCACGTCCTTCGAGTTCCGCGCCGGGCGTGACGCCCTGGCACTGACCATCTTCCTCTCCGACACCGACGGCGAGCTCTCGGGCATCCGGGTCGTCTCGCAGTTGGAGACCTGGCTCTCGCTGACGGCGTACGACCAGCCGTGGCAGGACTGGGTGCGCGAGCACATGGCGCGGCGCTCGGCCGAGGCGGTCGAGTCCGGCGGCCCCGCCCCGGACCTGGAACTGGCGACGGCGGCCTGGCGCTGGCTGGAGGAGACCGAACTGCTCGCCCCGGACCTGGACGCCGTACCCGGCGGCGGCCCGATCCCGGGCGAGGACGACGGTCCGAAGGTGTGGACACCGGCCTGGCGACTGGGTCTGCCCCTGGGACATCTGGCGATCCATCTCTTCTGATCGCCACGACCGGGCGGACCGCCGGTAACCCCTGTTCAGGGCTCCGCACTCCGCCAAACAAGTTTTCCGCACAACTTTTTTCGGGCTCGCACCAATCCGCGAGCCCGCCCGCTCCGAATGTCTTGGCCGCGATTCCGAACGAGTCTTGAGTGATTCGACGGTCTGGTGCGTACCCGTGGGCAACAGCAACACCACTCCCACCCCCGCACCATCGCCACGAGGATTCGGTATTCGGTATGAGGTCCCTGGAACGGCATCGCGACGTCGGCGCCTACGCGCTCGGCGTGCTGGACGAGGCGGAGGCGTTCCGCTTCGAGGATCACCTCATGGAGTGCCCCCAGTGCGCGGCGCACGTGAGTGAGTTCAGGCCCGCCACGCGGCAGCTGATGCTGTACCGGCATGCCACCCCGCGCTCCGTGCACCCCTTCGCCGCCCCCGGGCCGCGCCTGATGGACAAACTCCTCAGTGAGGTGGCGGCCCGGCACCAGGCCGGGCGCAGGCGCTGGTTGTACGCGGTGGCCGCCGCCGTGGTGCTCGCGGTGGGCGGTCCGTCGATCGCGATGGTCACGTCGCACGGTTCCGGGTCCCAGACGGCGGCGGTCGCGTCGACGGACGCGCAGACCGGCGTATGGGCCAAGGTCACCACCGCGGACCGCATCTGGGGCAGCCAGGTCCAGGTCGAGGTCAAGGACGCCGGGGGCCCGCGCCCCTGTCAGCTCGTCGCCATCGGCAAGGACGGTTCTCAGCAGACGGTGACGAGTTGGATGGTGCCCGCGCACAACGGCGAGGCGACCACCCTGCAGGGCGGCGCCGCGCTCAAGTCCGACGAGATCAGCCGGTTCGAGGTGCGTACGACGGACGGCAAGCACCTGGTGACCGTCACGCCCCACTGATCCCGGGCTGTTCCCCGCTGCTCCCGGACTATTTGAGCAGCCGGGACAACCGGCGGTCCGCGAGTGGCTTGCCTCCCGTCTGGCAGGTCGGGCAGTACTGCAGCGAGGAGTCGCTGAAGGAGACCTCGCGGATGGTGTCGCCGCACACCGGGCAGGGCTCGCCCGTTCTGCCGTGCACCCGCAGCCCGCTCTTCTTCTCCGCCTTGAGGCGCCCCGCGGCCAGCCCGTGGGAGCGCTCCACCGCGTCGGTGAGCGTGGAGCGCAGCGCCTCGTAGAGACGGGTCGTCTCCTCGGGGGTCAGTGAGGCGGCCAGCTTGAAGGGGGACATCCTGGCGGCGTGCAGGATCTCGTCGCTGTACGCGTTCCCCACGCCGGCGATCAGGCTCTGGTCCCGGAGTGCGCCCTTGAGTTGGCGGCGCTCATCCGCGAGCAGCCGGGCGAACCGTTCCTCGTCGAAGTCGGCGGCGAGCGGGTCCGGGCCGAGGCGGGCCACACCGGGGATCTCCGCCGGGTCCCGGACGACGTACACCGCGAGTCTCTTCTGTGTGCCGGCCTCGGTGAGGTCGAAGCCCTCGCCGGTCTCCAGGGCGACACGCAGCGCGAGCGGGCCCTTGCCGGGGCGGGGCGGGCCGTCGGGCAGCGTGTCCCTCCACTGCAGCCAGCCCGCGCGGGCCAGGTGGGTCACGAAGTGCAGTCCGTCGGCCTCGATGTCGAGGAACTTGCCGAGCCGGCGCACGGCGGTCACCTCACGGCCCTCGAAGGCGGTCACGGGCGGGTCGTAGGTCTTCAGGACGCTGATGGCGACGGGCAGCACGCGCACGACCTCGCGGCCGACGAGATGGTCGGCCAGGAAGTCCTTGAGCGCTTCGACCTCTGGCAGTTCCGGCATGGCTCCAGAGTGCCACCCGCCACCGACAACACCAGCCGAACCGCCCACCTCCTGAGGCGACGGCGGCCGGTCCCCGCGGCACCCGGTCAGTCCTGTTCCGGAACCAGGAACTCGCACCACACGCACTTGCCGCCGCCGCGCGCCTCCACGCCCCAGACGTCGGCGAGGCGGTCGACCAGGAGGAGTCCGCGGCCGGAGACACCGGACTCGCCCGCCTCGCGGCGGCGCGGCAGGGCGCTGGAGGAGTCCTCGACCTCCACGCGCACCCGGCGGTCGGGGCCGCTGAGCACCCGCAGGGTGACGATCGCGGCGCCTTCGGTGTGCATGAGGGCGTTGGTGATCAGCTCGTCGGCGACCAGTTCGACATCGTCGGCGCGCTCTCCCCCGCCCCAGGCGCGGACCGCGGCCCGGATCATGTGCCGGGCCTCGGTGAGCGCCTCGGGGTCGCCGGGCCCGACATGCTGCTGGAGCCGCCCGCCGGACTGCTGGGGCCCGGGGCCCCGGCGGCGCAGCGCCAGCAGGGCCACGTCGTCGTCGCCGCCGCGTTCCTCGGCCACGTCGATGAGCCGGTCGGCGAGGTCGCGTACGTCGTCCGGGCCCGAGCGGATCAGCTCCATGAGGGTGTGCATGCCCTCGTCGAGGTCGACGCCGGGCTGCTCGACCAGGCCGTCGGTGCACAGCACCAGGGTCTGCCCGGGGTCCAGTTCGACCGTGTCGACGGGGTATTCGAGGCGCCCGAACAAGGCGGACAGGCCGAGCGGCAGGCCCCCTGTGACGGACTGTCGGCGGCAGGTGCCGTCCTTCTGCCGGATCACCGGGTCGATGTGGCCGGCCCGCACCAGCTGGACGACTCCGGTGGACAGGTCGGCCTCCGCGTACAGGCAGGTCGCGAAGCGGTCGGTGTCGAGTTCGTGCAGGAAGACCGAAGCGCGGGCCATCACGGTGGCGGGGGTGTGCCCCTCGGCGGCGTAGGCCCGCAGCACGATCCGCAACTGGCCCATGACTGCGGCGGCGTGGGTGTCGTGGCCCTGGACGTCCCCGATGACGGCGCCGACGCGACCGCCGGGCAGCGGGATCACGTCGTACCAGTCGCCGCCGATGTCCCGGCCGAGGGAGGCGGATCGGTAGCGGACGGCGATGTCGGCGCCGGGCACGTTGGGTATGGAGCGCGGCAGCATGGCCTGCTGGAGGCCCTGCGCGAGGTCCTTCTCCTGCTCGTAGAACATGGCCCGCTGGAGGCTCTGGGCGATGCTGCTGCCGAGCGCGACGAGGACGTTGCGCTCCTCCGAGGAGAAGCCACGCCGGTCGTTGTAGAGCAGTCCCATCGCGCCGATGGGGCGGGCCTGCGCGATGAGCGGCAGGTAGGCGGCCGAGGTGATCTTGAGGTCGGTGATGTGCGGCCACAGCAGCGGATACGAGTCGGCGAAGTCCTCGGGCGAGTCGATGAAGCGCGGGGCGAGGGTGCGTACGACCTCGCTCATCGGGTACTGCTCGTCGATGCGGGTGACCATGGTGCCGGGGACGAAGCTGCCCTCGGGGCCCTCGGCGACCAGCCGTATGCGTCCGGCCTCGACCAGGCCCATGACCAGGCTCGTCGCGCCGAGATGGGTGAGGCCGTGGGAGTCCTTGAGGACGTCGATGACGTCCTGGACGGTGCGGGCGTGGGCGAGGGCGGCCGTGGTGATCTGCACGACGTTCGTCTGCTGGCGCCGCGCCTCGTCCTGGGCCGCCTGTTCGCGGCGCGCCACGCTCTCGCCGAGCTCCTGCGTGGCGTCGCGGACGATGCCGATGATCCGGCGCGGCCGGCCCGTCCCGTCGCGGCGGATGTAGCCCTGGGTGTGGGTCCAGCGCAGTGAGCCGTCGCGGCAGCGGATGCGGAAGTAGGCGCCGTAGTTCTCGCTGCCGTCCTTGAGGGCGTGCGAGACCAGCGTGTCGAGACGGATCCTCTCGGTCGCGGGCACCCGCAGGGACAGGGTCTCGGGGCGGCCGTCGTACTCCTCGGGACGCACGTCGAAGACTTCGTGGGCCTGGGCGTCCATCTGCATCAGACCGGAGTCCAGGTCCCAGTCGAAACTGCCCATGCGGTTGAGCGCCAGGATCGGATCCGGGTGGGCGGGCCAGTCGTCCGGGAGTGACAGGGCGCTCGCTCCCCGATCAACCATGCGCCCACCTTGCCAGCATTCGGCCGATTATTCGACTTCAGGGGAGTCCGGTATGCGGCTTCGGGGGAGTCCGGATTCGGGCTCCCCCGACCGCTCGGCGCTCAGCCGTCGAAGACGTCCGTCGGGGTGTCGAAGACGGTGTCCGCATCGGGCGACTCGTCGGGGATCAGACCACCGCCGTCGGGCAGGTCGGGGATCTCCGGAACGGTGTCGGGGCCGATCTCGTCCTCCGAGGGGTCCAGCGGGGCGAGGGGGTCCTGCGGGACGTTCCGGTCGAGCTCCGTGGACTCGGGGGCGGGGGTCCACGGCACCCGGGGCGGCAGGGAGATGTCGGGCCGTGGGGGCGACGAGGCGGGCGGCGGGGCGGTCGTGGTGGGCGGGAGACAGTTCGACACCGCGGCCACGGGCGCCTCCGTCGGCACGCCGCCGTCCGGCATGCCCGGGGTTCCCTCCGGGGTGACGGTCAGGGTGGGCGCCACGCAGTCGGGCGGCGGCGCGTCCGCGAAGGGGCCCGTCCGCGCGCTGTGCTCCGGGACCGTGCTCGGGCTGGTACCGGGACTCGTACGGGGGCTCGCACTGGGGCTTGCGTCGGGGCGACGGCCGGGGCTCGCGGCCGAGACCGGTGGCCGCAGGACGACGTCCCGGTGACCGTCGTCCCCGATCCGCCGTTCGATCCACCTGTTGTCGGCGATGTCGATGATCGTGATGTTCCTGATCGCGGCGGACGCCGGGGTCACGACGACAACGTTGCCAGGACGGAAACCGGACCAGGGCTGCCCCTGGGTCCCCGGGGTCGCCCTGGACACGACGGGCGGGTTCAGCGGGTTGCCGCCGGCGCAGCGCACACGCGGCACGCCCCGGTTGTCGACGAGGACCGCGGTGCCCCGCTGGAGCACCGACTGGAAGCTGGTCGCCCGGCCGTCACGGAAGCCGTGGTCGGTGACCTGTGTGTCGGCGCGCAGCACGACCGAGGTCAGACCGCGCAGGAAGTCCGGGACGGCCGCCCGCGCGACGCCCGCCGCCTGCGCGAAGGAGCGCGCCTTGCCGGGGTCCGAGGAGAGGAAGCCGATCTGCTTCCCGACGTCACAGCTGCCGACGGCCCGGGTGCCGCCGTAGAGGCCGGGTGTGGAGCCGGGAAAGGAGCGCACGCCCTGCGGGGCGGAGCCACGGTTCGCGGGTGTCGCCGGGTACGGCATTCGGGTGATGAACGGCGAGTCGGCGGCCGTGGACGCGGTGAACGGGTCGGGGCCGCCGCCGGCGACCGGCTGCAGGAAGACCTCACCCCCGTCGGCCCCGGACGCCGCGCTCTCGCCGCCTCGGCCGCCACACCCGGCGACGAGGAGCGCCGCCGAGAGCGCGCAGGCCATGACCAAGGCCCGGGTAGGTATGTGCACCACGCTGTTCTCCTGTCGCACCACGTTCTCCCGTTGCACTGCTTCCTCCCGTTGCACCACGACCTCCCGGCCATTCAGGGGTTTCGCCCACTATTGTCTGCTTCGCCCAGTTGGCTCACGCAAGCGGAGACGGTCACCCAGCGTCACAATGGAAGACAAGGGAAGAGGAGTGGCTCGCGTGGAGTGGTTCGTCGCGCCCGACTACTGGCTGAGCCGGCTGGTCTTCCAGCGGGCTCTGGCCGTGGTGTACGTCGTCGCCTTCCTGGACGCGGCGCTCCAGTTCCGTGCGCTGATCGGGGAGCGGGGGATGCTTCCGGTGCCGCGGTTCCTTGCGCGGGTCGCGTTCCGCGATGCGCCGAGCGTGTTCCACCTGCGCTACTCGGACCCCTTCTTCGCGGCCTGGTCCTGGGCCGGCTGCGCGGTGTCGGTGGCGCTGGTGGCCGGCCTGGACCAGTGGCTCCCGCTCTGGGGGGCCATGGTGCTCTGGCTGGTGCCCTGGGCGATGTACCTGTCGATCGTCAACGTGGGCCAGACCTGGTACGCGTTCGGCTGGGAGTCCCTGCTCCTGGAGGTCGGTTTCCTCGCCGTATTCCTCGGCAACGACGAAGTGGCCCCGCCGGTCGTCGTCCTCTTCCTGCTGCGCTGGGTGCTGTTCCGCGTGGAGTTCGGCGCCGGGCTGATCAAGATGCGCGGGGACGCCTGCTGGCGGGAGCTGACCTGCCTCGACTACCACCACGAGACCCAGCCGATGCCGGGACCGCTGAGCTGGTTCTTCCACCATCTCCCCAAGCCCTTCCACCGGGCCGAGGTGGCGGCGAACCACTTCACCCAGCTCGTCGTGCCCGTCCTCCTGTTCACCCCGCAGCCGATCGCGACGGCGGCAGCGTCGCTGATGGTCCTCACCCAGCTCTGGCTGGTCCTGTCCGGCAACTTCTCCTGGCTGAACTGGACCACCATCGTGCTGGCCCTCTCCGCGATCGAGTTCCCCACCACTCCCCCGCACGTGGCCGGCCCACCCCTCTGGTACGAGATCGTGGTCCTCGCGGTCGCCACGGGCCTGGTGGCCCTCAGCTACCGCCCCGCCCGCAACATGATCTCCCGGCGCCAGGTCATGAACCGCTCCTTCGACCCGCTGCACCTGGTCAACACCTACGGCGCGTTCGGCAGCGTCAGCCGGGTGCGCCACGAGGTGGTCGTCGAGGGCACGGCGGACCCCGTGCCGCGGGAGGACTCGGACTGGAAGGAGTACGAGTTCAAGGGAAAACCGGGCGATCTTCGCCACTGGCCGCGCCAGTACGCGCCGTACCATCTGCGGCTCGACTGGCTGATGTGGTTCGCGGCGCTCTCCCCCGCGTACGCCGCCTCGTGGTTCACGGGCCTGGTCGAACGGCTCCTGGAGAACGACCGCGACACGCTACGGCTGTTGCGTCGCTGTCCGTTCCCGGCGGACGCCCCGCCCCGGTACGTCCGCGCCCGCCTCTACCGCTACCGCTACACGACGTGGCATGAGCTGCGGGAGACGGGTGCGTGCTGGCACCGGACGTATGTGCGGGAGTTCCTGCCGCCGATGCGGCTGGAGTGGGTGGACCAGAGCCGGTAGATCGGACGCGGCGGATCGGACGGGTGGATCAGAGCCGGTAGACCCGGGTGGCGGTGCCGCCGAAGACTTCGGCGCGTTCCGCCGCGCCAAGTCCCCCGGTCAACTCCTCGGCCACATCGACCACTTGGCCGTACGACGCCGCCAGCGTGCACACCGGCCAGTCGGAGCCGAACATCAGCCGGCCGGGTCCGAAGGCGTCCAGGACCGTGTCCGCGTAGGGGCGCAGCCCGTCGACCGTCCACTTCCCGTGGTCCGCCTCGGTGACCATGCCGGAGAGTTTGCACACGGTGTTGGGGAGCGCGGCCAGCGCCCGGACGGCCGTCGCCCAGGGCCGCAGCGCGCCCGTGGCGATCGGTGGCTTGCCCAGGTGGTCGAGGACCAAGGTGAGTCCGGGGTGGCCGGCGGCGGCCCGGACACAGGCCGACAGCTGGTGCGGCAGCACGACCAGGTCGTAGACGAGGCCCGCCTCGGCGACGGCGGCGAGCCCGTCCCGTACGTCCGGACGCAGCAGCCACTCCGGGTCGGGCTCGCCCTGTACCTGGTGGCGGATGCCCTTGAGGTGGCGGCCGCCCGGCAGCTCCCGCAGCCGGGCCAGCTCGTCGGCGACGTCCGGCCGGGTCAGGTCGGTCCAGCCGACCACACCCGCGATCAGCTCGCCCTGCGCCGCGAGGGCGAGGAACTCCGGGGTCTCCTCGGGCACGGTGATCGTCTGTACGAGGACCGTGCGGTCGACGCCGGCGGCGCGTGCCTGCGGTGCGAGGTCCGCCACGCCGAAATCACGTCGCAGTGGCTGGAGTTCGGGCCCGGTGATCCAGTCCTGGTCGCGGACCGAGAGGTCCCACACATGGTGGTGCGCGTCCACCCTCACGGCAGCTCCCACACGACGGGCAGGCCCGCCTGAGCGCCCTCGCTCGAGTAGTCGTGGACGACGTCGAGGAGTTCGGCCATGCGCGCCTGCCAGGCGATGTTGACCGGCAGTTTCTCCAGTTCGGCGAGTAGGCGCTCGTAGTCCTCGCACTCCAGGACGTGGAAGAGGTCGGTGCCGCTGCGCCAGATCGTCCAGGAGGTGGCTCCGGCGGCGCGGATGGCCGTGGTGAGCTCCTCGGGGACCTCCCGGTGGGCGGCCTCGTACGCGGCGACGCGGTCCGCGCGGACCTTGGTGTGCAGGGCGACTCTCATGACGGGTCCTGTGGGGGTACGGGTACGGGGGCGTCCTCGGGCAGCAGCTTCGCCTCGCGCACTTCCCGCCAGAAGTCCTCCGGCACCGGGGTCGTGAACTGCTCGACGCAGTCGCGGACTTCGTGCGCCGAGCGGGCGCCGGCCAGGACGCTCGCGACGGCCGGGTGGGCGGCGGGAAAGGCCAGCGCAGCGGCGCGCAGGGTGGTGCCGTGCCGCTCCGCGATCTCCTTCAGTCGCAGGGCGCGGTCCAGCACCTGCGCCGGAGCGGTCGCGTAGTCGTACGCCGCTCCGGGCCTCGGGTCGGCCAGCAGCCCGGAGTTGAAGGCGCCGCCGACGACCACCGAGGTGCCGCGCTCCTGGGCGGCGGGCAGCAGTTCGGTCAGCGCGGCGTGGTCGAGCAGGGTGTAGCGGCCCGCGCACAGCACCACGTCCACGTCCGTGTCGCGGACGAAGCGGGTGAGCATCTCGGCCTGGTTCATGCCCGCGCCGATCGCGCCGACCACGCCGTCCGAGCGCAGCCGCTCCAGGGCCGGATAGCCCTCCTGGAAGGCCTGCTCGGCGTGGTCGTCCGGGTCGTGGAGGTAGACGATGTCCACGCGGTCGAGGCCCAGGCGTTCGAGGCTGGCCTCGATGCCGCGTCGTACGCCCTCGGCGCTGAAGTCCCAGACGCGGCGGTGCGTGGCGGGCACCGCGAAGCCGTCGGCCAGGTCCTCGCCGCCCGCGTCCGCGCCCGTGGGTTCCAGCAGGCGGCCCACCTTGGTGGACAGGGTGTACTCGGTGCGGGGGCGATCGCGCAGGGCCGCGCCGAGACGGCGTTCGGAGAGGCCGATGCCGTAGTGCGGGGCGGTGTCGAAGTAGCGGATGCCCCCGGACCAGGCGGCGTCCACGGTCTCGTGCGCCTGTTCGTCGCTGACGGCGGTGAACAGGTTGCCGATGCCCGCGGCGCCGAAGGACAGGGCACTGACCTCGACACCACTGTTCCCGAGCGTGCCCCTTCCGAGCGTGCTCACTGGCCCACCGGTCGCAGCCGCAGTCCCTGCATGCCGCCGTCCACGGCGAGGGCGACGCCGGTGGTGGCGCCGGACAGCGGGCTCGCCAGGTAGGCGATGGCGCCCGCGACCTCGTCCGCCGAGACGAGCCGGCCGGAGGGCTGGCGGGCCTCCAGCGCGGCCCGCTCGGCGGCCGGGTCGGCGGCGGCGTCGAGGAGGCGGCCGACCCAGGGGGTGTCGGCGGTGCCGGGGTTCACACAGTTGACGCGGACGCCCTCGCGGAGGTGGTCGGCGGCCATCGCCAGGGTGAGGGAGAGCACGGCGCCCTTGGTGGCGGAGTACAGGGCACGCTGCGGGAGCCCGGCGGTGGCGGCGATGGAGCAGGTGTTCACGATCGCCGCGTGTGCGGATTCCCGCAGGTGGGGCAGGGCGGCGCGGGCGGTACGGACCATGCCGACGACATTGACGTCCAGGACCCGGTGCCACTCGTCGTCGGCGTTGTCCTCGACGGTGCCCTGGGCGCCGATCCCGGCGTTGTTGACCAGCACGTCGAGTCCACCGAGGTCCGCGACGGCCGCGGCCACGGCCTCGCGCACGGAGGCGTCGTCGGTGACGTCGGCGCGGAAACCGAGCAGGGGCTTCTCGACCGTCGAGGGGTCCAGGTCGAGGACGGCGACCCGCGCCCCACGGGCGGCGAGCAGCTCTGCGGTGGCGCGGCCGATGCCGGAGGCGCCACCGGTCACCAGCGCCTTGAGTCCTTCGAAGTCGGCACTCACGCCGCTTCCCCCTTCTGCTTGTCGCTCGGCTGGCTGTCGGACTTCTGGTGGGCGAGGTCGGCGGCCCAGAAGGTGCCGCCGGGGTAGGTGAACTCCGCGATGGACTGCGGCCGCATGGTCGCGGAGAAGCCCGGCGCGGTGGGTGCCGTGTAGTGACCCTGCCTGATCACCACCGGGTCGAGGAAGTGGTCGTGCAGATGGTCGACGTATTCGATGACCCGGTCGTCGGTGGTGCCGGAGAGCGCCACGAAGTCGAACATCGACAGGTGCTGGACGAGTTCGCACAGGCCGACCCCGCCGGCATGCGGGCAGACGGGCACGCCGAACTTGGCCGCGAGGAGCAGGACGGCGAGGTTCTCGTTGACGCCGGCGACGCGGGCGGCGTCGATCTGCAGGACGTCGATGGCGCCGGCCTGGAGGAGCTGTTTGAAGACGACACGGTTCTGGACGTGTTCGCCGGTGGCGACCTTGACGGGGGCGACGGCCTCGCGGACGGCGGCGTGGCCGAGGACGTCGTCGGGGCTCGTGGGCTCCTCGATCCAGTAGGGCTCGAACTCGGCGAGGGCCTTGGTCCAGGTGATCGCCTCGTCCACGTTCCAGCGCTGGTTGGCGTCGATGGCGATCCGGATGTCGGGGCCGACCACCGAGCGGGCGACCCGGCAGCGGCGTACGTCGTCCGCGAGATCGGCACCCACCTTCAGCTTGATCTGCCGGAACCCGTCGGCGACGGCCTCGGCGGCGAGGCGGGTGAGCTTCTCGTCGCTGTAGCCGAGCCAGCCGGGCGAGGTGGTGTAGGCGGGGAAGCCCCTCTCCCGGAGGATCGTGGCGCGCTCGGCGGCGCCCTCCCGGCCACGACGGAGCAGTTCGAGCGCCTCCTCGGGGGTGAGGGCGTCCGTGAGGTAGCGGAAGTCGACCTGGCGGACCAGCCACTCCGGTTCGGCATCGGCGAGCAGCTGCCACAGGGGCTTCCCGGCACGCTTGGCGGCCAGGTCCCACACGGCGTTGACGACGGCGCCGATCGCCATGTGCATCACGCCCTTCTCGGGCCCGAGCCAGCGCAGCTGGCTGTCCCCGATCAGGTCCCGGGCGAGGGAGCCCGGGTCCGCGCACAGCTCGTCGACCGAGCGTCCGACCACATGCCCGCGCAGCGCCTCGATCGCGGCGACCTGGACGTCGTTGCCCCGTCCGATGGTGAAGGTGAAGCCGTGCCCCTCCGGGCAGTCGGCCGCGTCGCCGCGCAGCACGACGTACGCCGCCGAGTAGTCGGGGTCCGGATTCATCGCGTCGGAGCCGTCGAGCTCGCGCGAGGTGGGGAAACGGATGTCGTAGGTGTCGACCGCGGTGATACGGGCGGCAGTTGGGGACACGGGAGGCCTTTCGGTCCGGGACAGGGGCGTACGGAGGGGTTCCGTGGATCCGTGGGTCCTTGGATCCGTACGAAGACGAAGGGAGGTCAGTCCTGGGCGCGCCCGGTGGTCACGCGGGCGATCATCAGGGCGACCAGGATGATTCCGCCGTAGATGGCCTGGATCCAGAAGGACGGCACCTGGGCGAGCGTGAGCAGGTTCTGCACCACGCCGAGGAGGAGTACGCCGGTCAGGGCGCCGAACATGGTGCCCTTGCCGCCGTCCAGGCTGATGCCGCCGATGACCGCCGCCGCCATCACCGTGAAGATCATGTTGTTGCCCTGGTTGGCGCTGATCGCGCCGACGTACCCGGTCTGCATGATCCCGCCGACCGAGGCGAGGACGCCGGCGACGACGGAGACGCCGAGCAGCATCCGGTCGACGCGGATACCGGCGGCGCGGGCCGCCTCCGCGTTGCCGCCGATGGCGTACAGGGCGCGCCCGACGCGGTGGTATTTGAGGATCAGTCCGGCGGCCCCGAAGGCGACCGCGGCCAGCCACACCGACAGCGGGACCCGCAGGAAGGTGGAGGTGGCCAGCTGGAAGAACGCGTCGGGCATGCCGAACAGTGTCTTGCCCTTGGTGGCGCCGACCAACAGGCCACGCAGGACGATCAGCATCGCGAGGGTGACGATGAAGGCGTTGAGCTTGAACTTCACCACGAGGATGCCGTTGAAGGCGCCGATGACTGCGCCCACGACGAGGATCGCGACGAGGGCGAGCGCGGCCGGCCATTCCGTGCCCCAGCCGGACTGCGCGGACGGCAGGACCAGCAGGGCGCCGACGGCGGGCGCGATGCCGACCACCGACTCCAGTGACAGATCGATCTTGCCGGTGATCAGCACCAGCGACTCGGCGAGGACCACCATCGCGAGTGCCGCCGAGGCGCCCAGGATGGAGATCAGGTTCCGTTCGGTGAGGAACGAGTCGTTGACGATCGCGCCGAGCACCAGGAGCACCAACAGGGCTGGCACGAGGGCGAGTTCGCGGGCCCTGCGGAGCAGTACGGTCTTGGCGGCCCGTGCGTCGGGGACGCGCGCGGAGGTGGGCGACGAGGCCGACGGGGCCTTCGTGTCAGCCATGGTCCACTCCTTCGATGGAGGCGATCAGCTCGTGGTCGTGCCAGCCCGCCGGGTGCTCGGCGACGACACGGCCGTGGAAGAGGACGAGGACGCGGTCGCAGCGGCGCAGGTCGTCGAGTTCGTCGGAGACGACGAGCACGGCGGTGCCGTCCTCGCTGGCGCTGTCCATCCGGGACAGCAGTGACTCCTTGGACTTCACGTCGACGCCCGCGGTGGGGTTGATGAGGACGAGGAGGCGGGGGTCGGAGGCGAGGGCGCGGGCCATGACGACCTTCTGCGCGTTGCCGCCGGAGAGGTCGGAGACGGGTTGTCCGGGGCCCTCGGTGTGGATGTCGAGGCGTTCGATCAGCTCGGTGGCGAAGCCCCGCTTGCGGGCGGCGGAGATGAATCCGTAGCGGCCGAGCCGGTTCAGGACGCTCATGGTGGTGTTGTCGCCGATGGTCATCCCGGAGACGAGACCCTGCTCGTGCCGGTCGCGCGGGACACAGGCGACGCCCGCCTTGAGCGCGGCCTGCACATCGCCGAACGGCAGCCGCTCACCGTCGAGTCGAGCCGTTCCGCCGGTCGGGGTGTGCAGTCCCGCGAAGGACTCGGCAAGCTCGATCTTGCCGCTGCCGCTGGAGCCGGCGAGGCCGAGGACCTCGCCGCGGCGGACGGTGAGGTCGATGTCCTCGTACACGTCCGAGGTGAGCCCCCGGGCGTCGAGCAGCACCGGGGCGTCCGCGGCGACGGTCTGGTGCGTGACGGTCCGCTCGGCGATCGACTCCCCCGCCATGGCCTCCACCAGGGCCGTGCGGGGGAGTTCGGCGACCGGCGCGGTGGTGATCCAGCGGGCGTCGCGCAGCACGGTGACCGTCTGGCACACCTCGTACACCTCCTGGAGGTGGTGCGAGATGAACAGGAAGGTGACACCGGACTCCTGGAGCGCGCGCATCCGGGTGAAGAGCCGTTCGATCTCCCGGTTGTCGAGCTGCGCGGTCGGCTCGTCGAGGACGATGAACCGGGCGCCGAAGCTGAGCGCCCGGGCGATCTCGACCATCTGGCGGTCCTCGACCTTGAGGTCGGCGGTGCGGGCCTCCGGGTCGACGTGCACGTCCCAGGTGTCCAGGACCTGCGCCGCCTCGGCCCGCAGCCTGCGCCAGCTGATGAAGCCGCCGCGCCCGACCGGCTGCCGGTTGATGAAGAGGTTCTCGGCGACCGTCAGCTCCGGTACGACGGTGGGCTTCTGGTAGACGCAGGCCACCTTGCGGCGCCAGGCGTCGCGGTCGGCGAGCGCGGGCGCGGGCTCGCCGTCGAAGCGGACCTCGCCCTCGTCGGGGGCCTGGAGGCCGGTGAGGATGGTGACGAGGGTGGACTTGCCCGCGCCGTTGCGCCCGACGAGGGCGTGGGACTCACCGGGGAGCACGGTGAGCCGGCCGTCTTGGAGGGCGACGGTGGGGCCGTACCGCTTGGCTACCCCCCGCGCCTCCACCAGTGGGGTACTCATTTGACCGTGTTGCCCCAGAGCTTGGGGTCGTCGACGTTGTCCTTGGTCACCAGCGGCGCGGGCAGCTGGTCCTCCAGGATGCCGCTGGGCAGCTTGACGATCTCGGAGTCGTGGTCGGTCGGGCCGGGCTTGAACGTCTTCCCCTGCATCGCGGCCTTGATGTAGTACATGCCGTACTTGGCGTACGCGTCGGCCGGCTGGGAGACGGTGGCGTCGATCTCGCCCTTGCGGATGGCGTCGAACTCCTGCGGGATGCCGTCGTTCGAGACGATCGTGATGTGGCCCGCCTGGCCGGTCTTCTTCAGCATGCCCTTGGACTTGAGGGTCTGGAGGGTCGGCGCGAGGTAGACGCCGCCCGCCTGCATGTAGATGCCCTTGATGTCGGGGTTGGCGTTCAGCAGGGTGTCGAGCTTGGAGGCCGCGGTGTCGGACTCCCACTTGGCGGGGATCTCCAGGACCTTCAGCTTCGGGTAGTTCTTCTGCACGCAGGTGCGGAAGGCCTCGGAGCGCTCCCGGCCGTTGACCGAGGCCAGGTCGCCCATGATCTGCACGACCTTGCCGGAAGGGATCTGCTTGCCGAGGTACTCACAGGCCTTCTCGCCGTACGCGACGTTGTTGGCGCGTACGACCATGGCGACCTTGCCCTTCTCGGGCGCCACGTCGACGGCGACCACGGGCACGCCCTTGCGCTCGGCCTGGTCGAGCCCGGCGGCGATCGCGGCGCTGTCCAGGGGGGCCACGACGAGGCCCTTCACGCCCTGGTTGAGCTGGTTGTTGATGTCGGTGATCTGCTGGGACGGGTCGCTGTTGGAGTTGACGGTCTTGAGGGCGTCGACCCCTTCGGACTTCGCCATCTTCGGCACGTAGTCGTTGTAGGACTGCCAGAACGGCGAGGTCAGCAGGGGCAGGATCACCCCGACCTTGCCGGTGCCTCCGCCGCCCGACGACACGGAGTCCTTGGTGCTGCCGCATGCCGCGAGCACGAGGGTCGCGCAGGCGGCCGCAGCCGCCGCACGCACTGCCCGCGACGCAATTCGCGTGTTCCGCACGTTTCTGCCGGCCATCTGACGGCTCCTCGTTGAGCGAGATCGATCGGGGGTGACGGTGCGTGGCCGAGCGTCCCGCTCAACCGGGACGAATATTTATCAGACCACTTCGCCTCCGCAACACCCCTGTGCGCCAAAATTTCCGCGTTATCAGCCGTAGTGGTCCGACCACTCTGGTGGTTAGACTGCGGCGCACCCGGCAACAGGAGGAGACGGCGTGGACGAGTCGGCCCCGCAGAAGGGCACCGTGACGCAGCGCGCCATCGAGCGGATCAAGGCGATGATCGGCGAGGGCCGGCTGGAGCCCGGGCAGCGGCTGCCGACCGAGCGTGATCTCGCCGCCCAGCTGGGCATGTCCCGCAGCTCGATGCGCGAGGCGATCCGCGCGCTCACGGTCCTCGGTGTGCTGGAGGCCCGGCACGGCTCGGGCATCTACGTCACCCAGCTGGAGGCCGGGGACCTGCTGGAGACCTTCGGCGTGGTGGCCGACCTCTCGCGCGGGCCGCGGCTGGTCGAGCTGCTGGAGGTGCGGCGGATCCTGGAGTCGACCGCGACCGCGCTGGCCGCCGCACGGATCACGGCGGACCAGCTCGCCGAGGTCGAGAAACACCTGCTGGCGATGAACGCGACGGACGACCCGGAGGAGATCCTTGCCCACGATCTGGCCTTCCACCGCGAGATCGCGGCCGCCGCGGGAAACGACACCATGGCGGCCATCCTGGAGGGCCTGTCCTCGCGCACGTTCCGTGCCCGGGTCTGGCGGGGCTACGAGGAGGAGGGCGCCTTCGAGCGCACGCGCCGCGAGCACGCGGCGATCCACCGCGCGCTGGTGGCCCACGACCCGGAGGCGGCCAGGGCTGCCGCCGCCGCGCACGTGGGCGAAGTGGAGCAGTGGCTGCGGACCCAG
Organism: Streptomyces sp. NPDC096311; assembly: GCF_044763085.1. Lineage (NCBI taxonomy): Bacteria > Bacillati > Actinomycetota > Actinomycetes > Kitasatosporales > Streptomycetaceae > Streptomyces > Streptomyces sp. NPDC096311. The sequence continues at coordinate 63,287 of NZ_JBIWFN010000017.1, read as the reverse complement.
CTCACGCAGTAGCCGGATCCGCAGACCGCGAAGGGGTCAGGCACGCAACCGCTCAGGCGCGTGTCAGCCGCAGGGTGACCAGCTCGAAGGGGCGCAGCGACAGGGTGACCCGGTCATCGTCGCGCCGCGGCTCCGCGGCGTCCGCGAGGGGCCGCTCCAGCAGGTCGGTCACGGTGACGTCCCCGACCTCGAACCCGGCCGTCAGCGTGGCCCTGGTGCGCCCGCCCCGGGACTCGTGGAAGCGTACGACCACATCCCCGCTGCCGTCGTCGGCGAGCTTGACCGCCGTCACCACGACCGCGTCCTGCGCCACCTCCACCAGGGGCGCGACCTCATGCTCGCCGCTGACCCGCCGCTCCGGCAGATTGATCCGCCACCCCTCGCGCACCGCGTCCCCGATGCGGGCCCCCGGCACCAGCGCGTGCCGGAAGCGGTGCACGCCCTGGTCGGTCTCGGGGTCGGGGAAGCGCGGGGCGCGCAGCAGCGAGACACGCACGGTGGTGGTCGTACCGGAGTCGCTGTCGCGGACGGTACGGGTCACGTCATGGCCGTACGTCGAGTCGTTGACGAGCGCGACTCCCCAGCCGGGCTCCTCCATGTGCACGAACCGGTGGTTGCATGCCTCGAACTTGGCGGCCTCCCAGGACGTGTTGGTGTGCGTCGGCCGGTAGAAGTGCCCGAACTGTGTCTCGGAGGCGTAGCGCTCCGCGTGCACGTCGAGCGGGAAGGCGAGCTTCAGGAACTTCTCCGTCTCGTGCCAGTCGACCTCGGTGTCGATGCCGAGCCGCCGCTCCCCCGGCGCGAGCGACAGCACCTGGGTGACCCGCGACGCGCCGAAGGACCGTACGATCCGCACCGACACGCCGTCCTCACCGGGCGCGACCTCGTCGGCGTCGACCAGGTCGGTGACCGTGTTGCGGTAGAACTCGTCGACGTCCCAGGCGTCCCACATGTTCGGGAAGTCGGGGTGGATCTGGAGCAGGTTCGCGGCGCGTCCAGGGGCGATCGTCTCGCGGTCGGCGTCGATGTCGTACGCGGAGACGACCAGGCCCCGGGCGTCGATCTCGACCCTCAGCAGGCCGTTGTCGAGGACGTGGCCGCCGCCTGCGCGCGGCGCGAGCGCCACCTCGCTCGTCGCGGCGGCGGGCAGGGCCCCGCCCGCCGGGACCCCGTCCCTGCTGTGCGGGGCGGAGTTGAACACGAGCTCTGTGCCGCCTTCACCCGCCAGCGCCCGCTGCGCCGCGTCGATGATGCCGGTCAGCTCCTCGGCGACCCGCTCGTACGTCCCGCGCGCCTCCCGGTGCACCCAGGCGATGGACGAGCCGGGCAGGATGTCGTGGAACTGGTGGAGCAGGACCGTTTTCCAGATGCGGTCCAACTCCTCGTACGGGTACGGGAATCCGGTCCGTACGGCCGCGGTCGCCGCCCAGAGTTCGGCCTCGCGCAGGAGGTGTTCACTGCGGCGGTTGCCCTGCTTGGTCCTGGCCTGGCTGGTGAGCGTGGCGCGGTGCAGTTCGAGGTACAACTCGCCGACCCAGACGGGGGCGTTCGGGTACTCGGCCTCGGCCTTCTTGAAGAACTCCGTCGGGGTCTCCCACACCACGGTGGCGGAGCCTTCGAGGTCACGGACCCTGGCCGCCTTGCCCACCATCTCGCGGGTGGTACCGCCGCCTCCGTCACCCCAGCCGGTGGGGGCGAGGGAGTGCCGGGCGACGCCCTTGTCCTTGAAGTTCCTGGCCGCGTGGGCGAGTTCGCTGCCCCGCATGGAGCAGTTGTAGGTGTCGACGGGCGGGAAGTGGGTGAAGATGCGGGTGCCGTCGATGCCCTCCCACCGGAAGGTGTGGTGCGGGAACTTGTTGGTCTGCGACCACGAGATCTTCTGGGTGAGCAGCCACTTGGAACCCGCCGCCTTGATGATCTGCGGGAGTCCTGCGGCGAAGCCGAAGGTGTCCGGCAGCCAGGCCTCGTCGTTCTCGATGCCGAACTCGTCGAGGAAGAACCGCTTGCCGTGCACGAACTGACGGGCCATCGCCTCCGAGCCCGGCATGTTGGTGTCCGACTCGACCCACATACCGCCCGCGGGCACGAACCGGCCGTCCGCGACCGCCTTCTTCACCCGCGCCCACACCTCGGGCCGGTGCTCCTTCACCCAGGCCCACTGCTGGGCCTGGGACATCGCGAAGACGAACTCGGGCTCGTCCTCGATGAGCGCGGTCATGTTGGAGGTGGTCCGCGCCACCTTGCGGACGGTCTCGCGCAGCGGCCACAGCCACGCCGAGTCGATGTGCGCGTGCCCGACGGCGCTGATGCGGTGCGCGGACGGGACGGCGGGCTCGGCGAGCACCCCGGCGAGCCGTTCGCGGGCCGCGGCGGCACTCGCGCCCACGTCCTGCAGGTCGACCGCGTCGAGCGCCTTCTCCACCGCGCGCAGGATGTCCCAGCGCCGCGCCGACTCCACCGGCAGCTCGGACATCAGCTCGCCGAGAACCTCCAGGTCGAGCACCAGCTCCCACACGGTCTCGTCGAGGACGGCGAGGTCCATCCGGGTGAGGGTGTACTGCGGCTCGGTGCCCGCGGTCTCCTTGTCGCCCAACTGGGTCGGCAGGAAGGGGTGGTAGTCGAGGATCACCGGGTTGGAGGCGGCCTCGACATGCAGCCGGACCTCCTCACCGCCCTCGACCGGGGCGCCGATGCGCACCCACTGGTTGCGCGGGTTGAGGCCCTTCACCGGAGTGCCGTCGGGCCGGTAGACGAGCCCCTCGCACTGGAAGCCGGGCATGTTCTCGTCGAAGCCGAGGTCCAGCAGTGCCTCGACGGTCTTCCCCGCCCACGCCTCCGGGACGGTCCCGGTGACCCGGAACCAGCTGGTGCCCCACGGAGCGCCCCAGCGCGCACCCACCTCGATCGGCTCGGGTGCGGCCGCGAGCCCCTCGGCGACGGGCACCGGCTCACCGGGAGCGTGCCACACCGCGACTTCCAGCGGCACGGACTCGGGGTACACGGCGGGTCGGATGCGCTCGTCGAGGACGCGCTTGAGGCGGGCTTCGACCAGGGTGCGGTCGTCATGCATGGGGTGCTCCGTGGGGTGAAGATGGTGCGGGAAGGTGGTCCTGCTACCAGGTGTGGGTGGTCTTGGCGGCGGTCGAGACGGTGAACAGCTCCCCCACCGCGCGCACTTCGAACCCCCCGGACGACTCGCCCTGTTCGGCGGTGAGACCGCCGACGTAGAACGCGCTCTGGCAGGTGCCGCCGAGGAAGCGGCGCGTGCCGTCGGGGAGCGTCCGGTACAGCTCGTAGTGGCGTACTTCGCCGGGGGCGCCCTGCCAGGCGAAGCGCAGGTTGCCTCCGTCGGCGCCGGTGACGCGCAGGTCGGTGGGTGCGGCGGGGGTGAGCACGGCATCGCGGACCGCGAGCCGGCCGAGACGCCAGCGCACCGGACCACTGCTCGCCGTCAGCCGCACGCCCAGCGCATGCACGGTCCCGCTCAGTCCGGTCAGCCGTACGGTGGCGGTACCCCAGCCGTCCCCCGAGGACGTGACCGGGAAGTACGTGTACGGGGGCGCCCCGCCCGCCGCGCTCGGCTCGGCGATGGCGACGGCCAGCTCCACGTCGGCGGCGCCCGCGTCCGTGCGGTAGGTGAGCTCGACCACCGTGTCCGCGGTGAGCGCCAGCCTCGTCGCGTACAGGTCCAGCGTGGTGGGTGCGTCGAGGGCGCCGTCGACGAGCAGGCTGCTTCCGCCCCGCCAGGCGTCCGCGAAGTCGAAGGTGACGGCGGGGCGCTGTCCGTTCGTCCGCACGACCCAGCGGCGGGAGGGCAGCCGGTCCTGGAGGCCGAGATGGTTCCAGGCCTGGTCCGAGGTGGCCTCGCCGTCCTCGTACCACTTCAGCCCGTGACCGGTGTTGAAGACGGTCGCGAAGGGAAGCGAGGCGACGGTCGAGCGGTCGGCGACGGAGACGGCCGGGGCGCGCCAGCTCGCGTTCGTGCCGGGCTTGGAGGGATCGAGGGACGAGCCGGTCCAGAACAGGTCGTCGGCGGCGTGGAAGTCGCCGGGGGTCCGGCTCGCGGGCAGGTGGTTGCGGGTCCACTCGGGCCGGTAGAAGCCGAGCGAGGTGACGTGGGCCTTGGCGCTCGGCACGATGGCGTCCCAATTCACGGACGCGCCGGTGCCGTTGGCTTCGACGTCGACGCCCGCCCACAACTCGTAGGGACTGCGCCCGAGTTGCCGGGCCGTCGTCGCGGAGGAGGCCAGGCCGCTCTGCGACCAGCGGAAGTCGACGAACAGGGAGTCGGCGGCCTGGAAGAACGTCTTGTTCTGGTTGTTCAGGGCGCCCTGCCAGCTCACCGAGCCGCTCACCGTCATCGCGTCGTACCAGGTGACGCGCTGCCCCTGAGCCGTTCCGAGCGTCTTCAGTTCGTTCATGAAGCCGAGCATGTCGGTGGCGAGCGCGGTGTTCCCACCGCTGGTCTCCGCGTTGATGAACCAGCCGTCGAAGCCGTACGCCGCCGCCACCGCGACGAGGCGCGCGGCGAGGGGGTAGTGCCCGGTGGAGTCCTTCTGCACCAGGTCGCGGGTCCACTGAAGCTGTCCGCCGTAGGCGACGGGCGGCAGGAAGACGTTGCCGAGGACGGGCACGCCGTGCCGGTGGGCCGCGTCGACGATCGGGGCGTTCGGCGCGAGGATCAGGCCCTCGCCCGCCGAGCCGCCCCAGAAGACGAGTTCGTCCAGGTACGCCCAGTGGGTGAGCGCGTAGTAGTCGGCGGTGGCGGCCCCCTGCGAGGGGTTGCTCGACGTGGGGCCGAAGGAGACGAGGGACTGGATACGGGCCTGGCCGCTGCGGGCCGTCGTGTTGGCCGGCATCGGTGTGAAGCGCGCGGCGAGCGGCACGGTCGAGGCGTTGAACGCCAGGTCGGCGTCAGTGGCGGCGCTCCATGCCTTGAGACTGCGCCAGGTGATGCCGGTGCCGGGAGTGCCCGAGGGCAGCGAGTCGGGGTACCAGTAGGAGGCGTACGGCGGTGCCGCGGTCGCGGCGGCCCCGGTCTCCGCGACCGCGGGCAGGGCGGGCAGGGCGGGCAGGGCGGGCAGCAGCGCGGCGGCCGCCCCGGCGAGCAGGACGGTGCGTCTGGTGGGGTTCACGAGCGGGTTTCTCCTTGTGGGATGGGGAGTACCTGATCGGGACTGACGACTTCGGTGATGCCGCGCGCGGCGAGGTGTTCCTTGTCGTCCGCGCGCGCGTCGAGGACGGTGGTGGGTCGGGCGCCGTCGGCGGTGAGCCGGAAGAACGCCTCGAAGACGGGGCCGCCCGGGGCGCAGCGCGAGCGGACGGCGGGGTCGGCGGGGACGATCAGCGCCGTGCTGCGGGGGGCGGGCGTGTGGTGGTGCTCGCGGGCGGCGCGGGCCAGCGTCCGCGCGCTGTCCTTTGGGCGCCGGTCGTTGGTCAACAGGCCGAGCCCGTATTCGAGTTCGGGGAAGTCGGCGAGGTCGCGGGAGACGTCGTGGGAGCACCACCAGGTGATGCCCCACAGGTCGGGACAGTCCAGCGCCGCCGCGACGGTGGCCTCGGTGAAGGCCGCGGCGTGCTCGGGCGGGATCAGGGGGGCGGGTGCGCCGACCTCCTGGAGCCAGACGGGCCGGTGCGGGTCGTCGGCCCAGGCCTTGCTCAGCTCGACCAGATACGCGGCGTGGTGTTCGGTCGGCACGGAGGTACGGCCGTGCCGCTGAGCGGTGCCGTTGAAGACCCAGGAATGTACGGCCGTGACGGCGCCGCGCCGGGCCGCCTGGCCCGGGGTGAACGGCATGTCGTCCTGGTACCAGGTGGCGTCGTACTCGGCGTGCAGATGCAGCCTGCCGGGGGCGCCCTCCTCGCAGGCGGCGAGCATCCGCTCCAGCCAGTCGTCGATCTGGGCGCTGCTCGCCCGGTCGGGGTCCGGATGGGGCGGCCCCGCCGAGAACTGGTTGACCTCGTTGCCGAGCGTCATGCCGATGAAGTGCGGGTGGTCGGCGAGGGCCGCGGCGAGCGTACGCAGATAGGCCGCCTGGCCGTCGAGGACCTCCGGGTCGGTGAACAGGTTGCGCCGGTGCCAGGTCCGCGTCCACGCGGGCAGGAAGTCGAAGCTCGACAGGTGCCCCTGCAGGCCGTCCACGGTGACGTCGAGCCCGCGTTCTCCGGCCGCGTCGACGAGCTGGAGCAGCTGCTCGACGGCGCGCGGGCGGATCAGCGCGCGGTTGGGCTGGAAGTAGGGCCACAGCGGGAAGACCCGGATGTGGTCGAGGCCCAGCGCGGCGATGGAGTCGAGGTCGGCGCGTACGGAGTCGAGGTCGAAGTCGAGCCAGTGGTGGAACCACCCTTCGCTGGGCGTGTAGTTGACGCCGAAGCGCACGGCAGAAGGCATGCAGGATCCTTGCGAAGCGAATCGGGACGGCGGGAGGTCAGCCCTTGACGGCGCCCTCCCCCACCCCGCGGAAGAAGTACCGCTGGAGGCAGGCGAAGAGGGCGATGAGCGGTGCCACGGCGATGATCGTGCCCGCGGCGACGAGCCGTTCGTCGCCTGCGAAAGTGCCGTGCAGATAGTTGAGGCCGATGGTGAGGGTGAACTTCGAGGGATCGCTGAGCACGATGAGCGGCCACAGGAAGTCGTCCCAGGCGCCCATGAAGGCGAAGATCGCGACGACGGCGAGCGTGCCCTTCACCGAGGGCAGCGCGATCCGCAGGAACCGCTGCCAGGTGTTGGCGCCGTCCACGAAGGCCGCCTCCTCGATCTCGTACGGCAGATTGAGAAAGGCGCCTCGCATCAGCAGGACGTTCATCGCGGCGATGCTGCCGGGCAGGACGACCCCGATGAGCGTGTTGTTCAGGCCGAGTTCTCGCATGGTGGTGAACTGGGCGATGATGATGCCCTCGACGGGGACCAGCATCGCGAGGATGAAGACGAGGGTCGCCACGCGTCGGCCGCGGTAGCGCAGGCGGGCCAGGGCGTAGCCGGCGAGGGCCGAACCCACGCAGTTCGTGACGACGCCTGCGCCCGCGACCTTCAGGGAGTTGAAGGCGTAGTCCCAGACGGGGATGGTGTCGGCCACCCGCTTGTAGTTGTGCAGCGTGGGATCGCCCGGCAGGAACTTCGGCGGTGAGCTGAAGATGTCCTCGGTCGGGCCCTTGAGCGAGGTGGACAGCTGCCACAGGAACGGGCCGACGGTCAGGGCGAGGACGGCGATCAACAGCAGGTAGCGCAGGGCGAGTTCCCAACCGCGGACACGGCGGCCGTGCTCGTCGGTGATACGGCGGCGCCGGGGCCCGCGCTCGGCCGGCGCACGCCGCTCGACGTCGCGCTCCTTCTCCAGCACGCTCACGCGTCCTCCTTCCGGCACGCTCACGCGTCCTCCATCCCGCACGCTCACACGTCCTCCTTGCGGTCGGCGCGCAGCACGAGCAGCATCAGCGCGACGGTGACGACGAAGACGACGACCGAGATGGCGGAGGCGTAGCCGACGCGGCCGGTCAGTCCGGTGCCGGTGCGCTGGACGAGCATGACAAGGGTGGTGTCCTCGCCCGCCGGGCCGCCGTCGGGGCCCGCCATCAGGTACACCTCGGAGAACACCTTGAAGGCGGCGACCGAGGAGAGCGCGGCGACCAGCACCATGGTGGAGCGGACGGCGGGCACGGTGACCGTGAAGAAGCGGCGGACCGCGCCCGCGCCGTCGACCGAAGCGGCCTCGTGCAGCTCGCGTGGCACATGGGCGAGCGCGGCGAGATAGATGATCATGTAGTAGCCGAGGCCCTTCCAGACCGTGACGGCCATGGCGCTCAGCAGGAGCAGCCACTGGTCGCTGAGGAAGCCGACCCTGCCGACGCCGATCGACTCCAACAGCGAGTTCACCAGGCCGCGTTCGTCCAGGAGCCACACCCAGATCAGGCCGACCACGACGATGGACGCGACCACCGGGGTGTAGAAGGCCGACCGGAAGAAGGTGATGCCGGGGATGTTCTTCTGGACCAGCAGCGCGAGCAGCAACGGCAGCAGGACGAGCGCGGGGACGACCCCGAGGACGTACAGCGTGCTGTTGCGCAGCCCGATCCAGAACATGTCGTCGTGCAGCAGCTCGCGGAAGTTGGCGAGGCCCACGAACGATCCCGGCGTCAGGGTGCGGCGGTCGGTGAAGGCGTTGACGATGGTCGAGACGAACGGATAGAGGATGAACACGCCCACGACCAGGAGGCCGGGAGCGGCGAACAGCCAGGGGCTGGCCGGCAGTTGGCGCCGTACCCGGACAGTGCTGGAGGAACTCGCCATGGCTGCGCTCAGCCCTGCTGCTTGAGCAGCGTGTCGCAGGCCTTGACAGCGTTGTCAAGAGCCGTCTTGGGGCTCTCCTTGCCCTGCAGGGCCTTCGCGACCTCGTTGCGCAGCGCGGTCTTCATCTGCTCGCTGAAGAGGACCGGCGTGTAGTTGACCGCGTTCTTCAGGGACTTGGCGGCGGCTATCCGCACGCGGGTCTCGTCGGTGCCGTCCTCCTTGGTGAAGTACGGGTCGTCGAGCGAGCCCGCGGTGCTCGGGAAGATCGCGACCTTCTTGGCGAAGGACATCTGGTTCTGCGCGTCGGTGACGAAGTGCGCGAAGGCGACCGAGGCGGGAGTGCGCTTGGTGCGCGAGTTGACCATCACGCCCATCACGTACATGTTCACCTTGCCGGTGCTGGTGATCTGGTCCGTGATGCCGATGTTCTTGTAGAGGTTCGGGGCCTGCTTCTTGAAGTTGCCGAGGTCCAGGGCGCTGCCCGGGTTCATGGCGACGGCCCCGGTGAGGAACTTCTTGCCCGAGGACTCCGGGGTCGCGGTCAGCGCCTGCGGGTCGAGCGCCTTCGCGTCGTACAACTCCTTGTACTTGGTGAGGAGTTCGACTCCCTTGGCGTCGTTGAAGGCGAAGGCGTTGCCTTCCTGGTTCATCAGCTCGACGCCGTAGCGGCCGAAGTCCTCGATGGTGGGCACGTTGGCGAGCGTGGCGACCTTGCCGTCGCTCTTCTTCGCCAGCTGCAGGGCGTCGGCGAAGAGTTCGTCGTACGTCGTCGGCGGCTTGGAGGCGTCGAGGCCGGCCTCCTTGAACAGGGACTTGTTGTAGAAGAGCGGGCCGGTGTTGAGATACCAGGGGAAGGCGTACGTGCCGGGCATGCCCGGTATCTGGTGGCTGGCCCAGGCGCCGTCCAGGTACTCCTTCTTGTACTGCGCGGCGGACTTGTCGAGGTCGAGGGCGAGGCCCGCCTTGGCGAGCGGGGCGACGAGGTCCGGCGAGACGTTGACGACGTCGGGCAGGGTGCCGCCGGCCGCGTCCGCGCTGATCTTGTCGGCGTAGCCCTCGGCGGGCTGGTCGACCCACTTCACATGGGTGCCGGGGTACTTCTTCTCGAAGTCGGCGATCACGCCCTCGAAGTACGACTTGAAGTTGGCCCTCAGGTTCCAGGTCTGGAAGGTGATGTCGCCCTCGACCTTGCCGGAGGCGTCCGCCTGGCCACTGCCGTCACTCCCGGAGCCGCAGGCGCTCAGCGGCAGGAGGACGGCGATGGTGGCAGCGGCGGCGAGAGCTCTGCGGGAGATGCGCACGGATGGGGCTCCTCTTGCAGCAGGGGTAACGGTGCCGGGGCAGACCTTGCAGCCAACTCGCCGGGCACGTCAATGGATTTGGCTCAGCTAAATTCATTAGTTCCACAACATGGCTGGTCACAGACGTTCTGGCAGCCTCTTGCAATCGATCACTAATGCGCTTTAGATTGCCTCAGCTCAAGCGCATTAGTACACCAGCTCAGCAGAACGGGGAACAGGGTTGCCAGCCAAGCGGTCTCCCGCGCGCCGACCGACGATGAAGGACATCGCACAGCGCGCCGGGGTCTCCGAGAGCGCGGTCTCCTTCGCGCTCAACGACCGGCCCGGGGTCTCCGAGATCACCCGCGACCGGGTCCGTCGCGTGGCCGAACAGCTTGGCTGGCGGCCGAGTACGGCGGCGCGCCAGCTGTCCGGCGAGGGCGCGGCGACGGTCGGTCTCGTGGTGGCCCGTCCCGCCGACACCCTGGGGGTGGACTCGTTCTTCCTGCAGCTGATCTCCGGCATCCAGGAGGTACTGGCCGAGCGTCATCTCGGCCTGCTCTTCCAGGTGGTGGAGGACGTGGCCGACGAGTGCGGGGTCTATCGGCGCTGGTGGGCCGAGCACCGCGTGGACGGAGTCATGGTCGTCGACCCGCGGACCGACGATCCGCGTCCGGACCTCCTCGAGGAGCTGGGTCTGCCCGCCGTGGTGATCGGCGGCGTTCCGGACGCGGGGCACCCGGGGATCTCCACCGTCTGGGCGGACGACGCGGGCGCGATGGCCGCGCTGGTGGACGAGCTGTACGCGCTCGGCCACCGCCGGATCGTGCACATCGCGGGCCTGCCGGGGCTCGCCCACACCGAGCGCCGGATCCGCACCCTGCGCGCGGAGGCCGAGCGGCGGGGTCTGACGGAGGTGCGCTCGGTCCCCACGGACTACTCGGACGCGGAGGGCGCCGCCGTCACCCGCCGCGTCCTGGAGAGCGGCACCCCGCCGACCGCGCTGGTCTACGACAACGACGTGATGGCCGTCGCCGGCGTCGCCGCCGCCACGGAACTCGGCTTCCTGGTGCCGCGCGACGTCTCGGTCGTCGCCTGGGAGGACTCGCCCCTGTGCCGCATGGTCAAACCCTGGCTGTCCGCCCTCTCCCGCGACACCGTCCAGTTCGGCCGCACGGCCGCCCAGGAACTCACCGCACTACTGGACGGCGGTCCGGCCCGGACGGTGCAGGTACCGGTGCCGCGGCTGATCGAACGGGAGAGTACGGGGCCCTGCGGGGCTTGAGAGGGTGAAGGACGGGCGCGGAGCCAAAGACGGTGGGAGGTGGACGCCGTGCGGGGCATCCACCTCCCGTACGTGTCAGATCCGTGAGCGATACAGCGCGAACTCCGCGATCCGCGCGGTCTGCCGTGACCGCGTCACCCGAAGGCGCCAGTGGCGGGCCCGTACGGGCACCGCGAGCAGCAGGATCCGGCTCGCTCCGATCGTGCCCGCCCCGGCCACCCGGCTCCAGGCGCCCGCTCCGTACGCCTCGACCACGAAGCTCTCCACCTGCTGGCCGTGCCGGATGTCCTCGGCGAGCCGGATCCGGTCCACCTCGCCTTCCGTACCGAGGTCGACGGTGAAGACCCCTGGGGAGGAGCGGACCACGGCCCCGCGCCCCAGGTCCTCCGGCAGCTCCCGGTCCACACGTTCGCGGAACTCGCGCAGCCGCACCACGTCGGCGGCCGGCAGCAAGCCCTGTGTGTCGGGTGGGATGTTGAGCAGCAGCACCGAGTTGCGGCCGACCGAGCGGAAGTATATGTCGGTCAACTCGTCCACGCTCTTGGGCTGTTGGTCGGCGTGGTAGAACCAGCCGTCACGGATGGAGACATCGCACTCGGCCGGCCACCACTGCAGGTGGTCGGCCACCGGCCGGGCCGCCACCAGCGCGGCCCTGCTGCCCTCGTCGGGTGCGTCGTAGGCCAGCGCGTAGTCCGTGCGGCCGTTGTCCTTCTCCGTGACCGGTACGACGCTCCACTCGTCCTCGCGGGCGAGCCCACCCTCGTTGCCGACCCAGCGCACATCGGGCCCGGACACGGCGATCGAGGCGTCGGGGGCGAGGGCCCGGACCAGCGCGTACCAGCTGTCCCAGTCGTACTTCTCGACCTTGTCGGGCGGAATGCGGCCCTGTGCGCCGTCGAACCACACCTCGTCGACGGGTCCGTACTCGGTGAGCACTTCGTAGAGCTGGTTGAGCATATGGGCGCCGTAGTCGGTGGCGTCCAGCGTGAACGTCCTCGGGTTCGTACGGTCGTCGCCGTCGACGAGCGTCGGGATGATGCGCTGTGTGCGCGCGCTGCCGTTGGCGTACACGCCGTGCAGGTACTGGTTCTCGTCGGCCGGTGAGATGTAGACGCCGACCTTGATCCCGTGGCGGCGCATCGAGTCGGCGAAGGAGCGCAGCACGTCGCCCCGCCCGTCGCGCCAACTGCTCGACGCCACCGAGTGGTCGGTGTAGCGCGACGGGTGGAGGACGAACCCGTCGTGGTGCTTGACGGTGAGGATGGCGAGCTCGAAGCCGCCGTCGCGCAGGGCGCGGGCCCACTGGTCGGTGTCGAGCCCGACGGGCTGGAAGACGTCCGGGTCCTCGTCGCCGGTGCCCCATTCCAGACCGGTGAAGGTGTTCACGCCGAAGTGCAGGAAGGCGGTGCGTCCGAGGTTCTGCCAGGCGATCTGCCGTGCGGTGGGCCGGACTTGGGAGGCCTTGCGGACCAGGTCGTCCTCGGTGTCGGTGGGGCTGACGGGGATGCGGGAGGGAGCTTCGCCGGGGGCCGCGAGGGCGACGGATGTGCCGGTGGACACGACGAGGGCGGTGGATGCCAGGACGAAGAGGCGTCTGGAGATGGCCATGGGGGTGGGGTCTCCTCACATCAGTGGACGGTCAACTGCCAGACGGACGGTGGCTCTTGGTCCGGCGGGTACTGGAGGAGCCGCCCCGCGTCCGTCACGTGCACCGCCATCCGTGTGATCGCGTTGACGAGCCGGTATCCGCCGCCGCGCACCGGGTCCAGCTCCCAGCGCTGCAAGGTGTCCGCGGCGACGCACGGCGATTCGGTCACCTCGACACCGGGGTCCAGGGGCACGTTCAGCGTGAGCTTTCCGCCGCTCACCTCCAGACAGCCGCCGGTCGTCGTGGACCGCAGGGTCACATAGCCGTCCGCGGTCCGCCGGACCTGGAGATCGGCGGTCGCGGCCCCTCCGCGGAAGGTGTACGTCCCCTCGGCCACCGGCACGCGGGTCAGGTCCCGCCACCCGGGCGCGTGCCCCACGGCCGCACCGCGCGCGGTGAACTCGGCGTACGTCGGGTCGGGGTGCGCCGAGCCCCAGGTGACCTGGGCGATGTGCCGCAGGGCCGGGTCCATGGCCGTCGCGACCTCGTTCTCGGTCTCCCCGCGCCCGTTGTCCGGCCAGAGGCTGATCTTCGCCCCGGTGACGCCCGCGCGTGAGGCGAGCTTCTCGCCCTCGAAACTGCGCGGGTCCCAGCTCTGGTCGTACAGCGCCTTCGTGTCGGTGTGGAAGCCGCCGCGGACGAGGTAGAGGGAGTACGCGGCGTTCATCAACGGATAGCCCTGGGCGATGAGCCGGCTCGGTTTCGTCGCCACGTTCAGCCAGTGCTCGACCGTGGTACCGGTCGTGACGGGCACGGTGTTGGCGCCGGTGAGACCGTCGTTCCAGATGCGCAGCTTCTTGCCCTTGGCCGCCGCGTAGGCCTGGACGCGGTTGACGAAGTCGATGAACGCGTCCTGCGGCGTGGCGTTCGCGCCGTAGCTGGCCCGTGCGTAGGCGAGGATCTGCGGGTACTTGGCGAAGTCGGAGCCGAGCATGTACTCGTCGGCGCCCATGTGCCAGGACCCGGACGTGAACACCTGCGCGTACTCGTCGATCAGGCTCGTGTAGTACGTGAAGGCCGCGTCCTGTGTGATGTCGAGCCGGGCGGGCTGCTTCACGCCGTCGGCGTCGGTGAGCTGGAGGTCCGGGCGGTTCTGGATCCAGGGGTCCATGTGCCCGGGCGAGTTGATCTCCGGGATGATCTCGACGTGGTACTTCTTGCCGAGGGCCACGAGCCGGCGTATCTCGTCCTTCGTGTAGTAGCCCCAGGCGTTGGCCTCGGGGTGGGCGTCGCTCTTCACCTTCAGTTCGAGCAGTAGCTGGTTGAGCTTGTGGTACGCCATGTCGCGCACCAGGTTCTCCAGCCAGGCCGTGGAGATGTGGACGTAGCAGGCGCAGACGCCGACACCCCGTTCCTTGTACTGGGGCACGTCGACCGTGCTCCCGGCGGGCACGCGGTCGCTCTGGGCGAGGAGTTGGAGGAGGGTGCGGGTGCCGTAGAACGCACCGGTCTCGGCGGCGGCGGTCACCAGCAGGCTTTTGCCCGCGCGCAGTTCGTATCCCTCCGTGCCGAGCCGCGACGAGGAGGGGTCGACGCCGATCACGATGTCACCCGCGTGCGCGCCCTGCCGTACGACGGGAACGGTGCCGTGGCCCGCCGCGCGCAGATCGTCGGCGAGAGTGTCCGCGACCCGGCGTGCCGCGGGGTCGCGCGCGACGATGCGCGAGCCGGGACCGAAAGAGTAACTCCCTTGTTCCGGTGTCCAGTTGGCGAGGGCGGGGACCGTGACGGGAGGCACCGCGGCCGCCGGCACCTCCGCTGTGCGCGCCAGCGCCGGGACCGGTGTGGCGAGCGTCAGCAGCAGCGCCACCACGCAGCCGACGGCCCTCCGGGTCCACCTGCTCCGCGCGGGCCGTGCGGCGCGTCGGTCAGCCATGCCATTCCACCTTGAACACCCACACGTACTGCCCCGCCCTGCGGGCCGCTTCCGGCACGTCGACGACCAGCGACCCGCCGCTCACCGTCCAGGTCAGCGGCCGGTCGTGACCGAGCATCGTCACCTTGTCCCCGCCGCGGATCGGCACCGGCGCCTCGACGGTCAGTGTGGCGCCGGGCTCGGTCAGCGCGTGGATGTAGAACGCCTCGTTCTGCCGGACCGTGAACCGCAGGTCCTCGCCGAGCTGCGCCATCCGTGACCAGTACGTGGTGTCGTAGATCGCCTCGCCGTTGGTCCTGAGCCAGCGGCCGGTCTCGCGCAGCCGGGTCTGCATGATCTCCGGGATGGTGCCGTCCGCGCGGGGGCCGATGTCCAGCAGGAAGTTGCCGTTCTTCGACACGATGTCGACCAGGCTGTGGACGACCTCCTCGGCGGTCATGTAGGCGGCGTCGGGCGTCGCCTTGTTGTAGCCGTAGCTGAAGGGGTCGAGTCCCCGGCTCGACTCCCACTTCGCGACGACGGTGTTCTCGTACGTCGTGTACTCGGGGGTGGTGAAGTCGTGGAAGCCGATGCCCGAGCGGTTGTTGACGGTCACCTCGTACGGCTTGGGTCTGTTCTTGCCGTGGTTGAAGTACTCGGCGAGGACATGGAGGCTGTCGTTCGCGCCGCCGATGTCGCACCAGATGAGTGACGGGTCGTAGCCGTGGATCAGTTCCAGCATCTGCGGGGCCTGATAGTCCTTCACATAGTCCTTGCCCGCCGTGTATCCCGTGTACGGGAGCGGCTCCAGGGTGTACGGGTTGCGCGGGGCGTGGCCCATCCACGGGTTGTCGGGGTTGAACCACTCGGGCATGGAGAAGTACAGGCCGCGGTGCAGCTCGGGCGTGAACTTCTTCGAGGCGTCAAAGAGTTCGCGGATCAGATCGCGCTTGGGGCCCATCTTCACGGCGTTGCGGTCGGAGACCTTGGTGTCCCACAGGGCGAAGCCCTCGTGGTGCTTGGAGGTGAGCACGTGGTACTGGGCTCCCGCGTCACGGAAGAGTTCCACCCAGGCCCGGGGGTCGAACCTCGCCGCCGTGAACATCGGGATGAAGTCGTCGTAGGCGAAGTTCTCGCCGTATGTGTCCCGGTGGTAGGCGTACACCGCGTTGTCCGGGCTCTGCAGGTGGTTCCAGTACCACTCGGCGTACTGCTTGCCGACCGGAGACCAGGCCGGCACCGAGTAGACACCCCAGTGGATGAAGATGCCGAACTTGGCGCGGTGGAACCAGTACGGGGCCTGGTGGCCGGCGAGAGAGCTCTCGGTGGGCTGGTAGTCGGGCACGCCGAGGGTCAACTCGCGTCCGGTGGAGGTGACGTGCTGCCCGCGTCCGGTGACGGTCACCTTTCCGGGCCGCGCGGTGCCCGGTGCCGTGCCCACACGGTTGCGGATGCCGACCCGGACGCGCGCCTGCTCGCCGGGGTCGAGGCGGATGACGTGTGCGGGCTCGACGGTGCGGGCGCCCGGCACGTCGACGCCGACCGACACCCGGTCACCGGCGAGGACGGCGACCGTGCCCGCGTTGACGACCGTGGCCTCCACGCTCTGCGCGCCGCTCGACTCCAGCAGGGAGAGGGTGGAGTGCGCGTCCCGCAGGGTCAACGCCCGTCCCTGGGCGGCCGGTTGGAGGGAGAGGGCGAACACGTGGAGGGAGGCTTTGCCGGCCTCGGCGGGGTTGGTGGTCGGCAGGGTGAGGGCGACCGCCTCGCGCTGCGGGTCGATCCAGACCTCGGCGGTGCCGATCCCCACACCGTGCTCGTCCTTCGTGCCGTCCGGCCGGTAGCGGTACGGGGCCGACAGTGACCCGCCGGTCGCGTACCAGTCCGCGCCGCCGAGCCCGGCGGTGGTCGTCGAGCCGTCGGCGTAGTGCACGGTGGCACGGCCCGAGGCGTCCCCGTAGCTGCCCGCGGTGAGGAAGTGGGCCGAGAGGTAGCGCCCGCTCGGGAGGTCGATGCGCTGGCCGAGGGCCACCACGTTGTTCCGGGCGCCCGCGGCGGCGGAGGGGAAGACGAACGCGATGCCGTCCACCTCGACGGGGCCCGCCGGGAGCTCCTCGCCGGGGAACGTGTACCCCGAGCCGTCGAAGCTGCCGCCGGGGGCGGCCACCGTGTCGATGCCGTCGTTGTCGGTGTACGCGTCGAGCGGCACGGGGATCGGGTCGGGGACGGGAACCCACTGACCGTGCTGCTCGACCGCCGGTCGCGCTTCGGCCGTGGCCGCGAGGGGAAGAGTGGCTGCGACGGCCACTCCGGCCGCGGCGCCCAGAACCTGACGTCTTGGATACGTGCTCATAGCGGCTCCAATTCATCGGATGTTTGATGATTGAGGCACCACCAGATCCTGTCAATGGGGCGAGCGGGTACGAAACTTGAGCAAGTGATCGGATGATCGGCGACCCTGCGGAGATACCGGACAAGCCTGAGCGCGAAAGTCCAGGAAGACCGATCCGCATGTCCAAGGGCGACGGCTCTCGACGCGGCACCCCGCCGCCGGGCACAGTGCTCCTCGTACTCGCCAGTACTCCCCTGTCCCCGAGGAGCACCCGTGACCAGCTGGGCCGGCCGGACCGCCACCGAGATCGCCACAGCCGTACGCGAGAAGCGGGCCACGCCCCGCGAGGTGGTGACCGACCACCTCGCGCGGATCGAGCGGCTCGACGCGCGCGTGGGTGCCTTCCGTGTCGTACGGGCCGAGGCGGCCCTCGCGGCGGCCGACGAGCTGGCCGGCCGCGCGGACCTGGCCGAACTCCCCCTCGCGGGGGTGCCCGTGGCCGTCAAGGACAACCTCGCGGTGCGCGGCGAGTCGAACCGCAACGGCTCCGCCGCGACCGCGGACACCCCCGCCGATCACGACCATCCGACGGTGGCGCGGCTGCGCGCGGCGGGCGCCGTGGTCGTGGGTCTCACCAACGTGCCCGAGCTCTGCGTCTTCGGCACCTCCGAGGGTGTCCACGGCACGGCCCGCAACCCCTGGGACACCTCGCGCACGGCGGGCGGCTCCTCGGGAGGCAGCGCGGCCGCGGTCGCCGCCGGGATGGTGCCGATCGCGCTGGGCAACGACGGGATGGGTTCGCTGCGCATCCCGGCCGCCAACTGCGGCATCGTCGGCCTCAAGCCGGGCCATGGCACGATCCCGGCGGGCATCGGTCACGGCGACTGGTTCGGCATGTCGGAGAACGGGCCGCTCGCGACCACGGTCGAGGACGCCCGCCTGATGTTCGCGGTCCTGTCGGACACCGAGGCGATACGCCCCTCGGGCAAGCTCGTCCGCAAGGTGGCCGTCTCCGTGCGCAGTCCGCTGGTCGGCGTGGGTGTCGGCCGCCCGTACGCGAACGCGGCCCGGGAGGCCGGGGAGTTGCTGGCCGGGGCGGGCCACGAGGTGCGGGCCGCCGACCCGCCGTACCCCTACTGGCTGGGCACCGCCGCGCTGATGCACTGGACGGCGGGCACCGCGGTGGACGCCGAGGACCTCGACCCGCGCCGGCTCGCCCGGCGGACTCGGGTGCACGCCGCCGTGGGGCGCCGCTTCGTGGCCGGGGTACGCACGGGTGAGCGCCGTGAGCAGCTGCGCGGGCGTCTGGATCCGTTCTTCGCGGAGCACGACGTGCTGCTCACCCCGGCACTGGCCCGGCGGGGGCCGGCCGCCGCACCGTGGCACGAGCGGGGCTGGCTGCGCAATGTGCTGGTCAACACCACCTACTCGCCGCTGACGCCACCGTGGAACCTCACCGGGTGGCCCGCGATGGCGGTGCCGTTCGGGACCCTGCCGAGCGGGGCACCGGCGGCCGTACAGCTGGTCGCACGCCCCGGATCCGAACTCGAACTCCTGGATATGGCGGGTCAGTTGGAGGAACTGCGGCCGTGGCGGCGGACGGCGCCGCTGGACTGAGGAGCGCGGTGACACCCCCCGGGGTGCGCGGGGACTTCACAGCGCCTTGTACATGATGTGCAGTCCCACCCACCCGTGCCGGGGGTGCTCGTAGGCGTCCGGCACGGTGCCGAGGATCGTGAAGCCGAGCGCGGTCCACAGCTTGACGGCGGGATTGGTCTCCACGACGGCGTTGAAGACCATGCCCCGGTAGCCGTCGGCCTTCGCCGCGACGAGGATGTGCTCGGCGAGCGCGCGCCCGATGCCGAGCCCGGCGTGGTCGGGGTCGACCATGAATCCGGCGCCCGCGACGCGGGCGGCGGGGCCGCCGTAGTTGGGGGTGACGTAGGCCGAGCCGACGACCGCTCCGGTGGCGTCCTCGGCGACGTACACATGCTTGCCCGGTGCCATCCACAGGGCCCGGGCCGCCTCCTCGGAGGTGCCCGGGTCCCAGGTGTAGGTCTCACCCGCGGCGACGATCCGGTGCCAGAAAGGCCAGATCCGCGGCCAGTCGTCGGCCGCTGCTTCTCTGATCAGCATGGACGTGAGTCCGGCACGCCCATGCCGTCAGCGATCGCGATGAGTCCCGCCGCGAGCGGTCAGTCCACGCTGGGCAGGATGTGGGGCTCGGCGAGGTCGTCCTCGTACCCCGCCAGGCGGATCGGGGCGGACCTGGCCCACACGTCGAGGCTGCCGAGCTTCTTCTCGGCCCGGCCTCCGCGCTCCGTGCGTTCCTTGGGGCGCTGATCGCGATTCGTCTTCTCCGGTGTCACCGCGCACTCCTTATGTGTCGGGTCACCCTCGGGACGTACAGGGCCAGTCTGCTTCCGGTCGCCTGACATCCCCTCGGGTCTGAGTCGAAGGCAGTTAAGGACGCGGTGGCGCCGGTAACTCGTGAGAGCAGTCCGTGGTGACCGGCTGTCCCGGGACGGACCTTGGGTGTGGGTGGAACCCCTGCAGGCTGTCCGTCCGGTACAGGGTAACCAAATGAGCGGGTGCCCGCTCGATGGGGCTGATAACACGAGGTAACCGTCTTGCGTCTATCAGCATGCATCGATCCTCGATCTGGGTCTATTTGATGATGTATCCCCCCTCGCACGCCACCCGTTCGACGTAGCGCCACACCTCCCGTGACCAGGACGGGAAGACTCAACCCGGCGTCCAGGCAGGGGTGATGGGCCGACCCGCGGAGCCCCGGCCTCCCCTTGGGACGGCCCTGCGAAGTCTTTGCGGAACCTTGAACCGGCACGACCCGCCCGCCCGCCCCGGGGGATCCCATACCCCTAGGGGGTATAGTCCCGCGTGAATCGGGGAAGCCGGACGGGAAAGAGTGAGGCCGATGCACGCGATCCTGCACGCACTGTCCATCACCGGGTCGATGACCTGGGAGATCACCTGGGCGCTGATCCTGGGATTCGGCCTCTCCGCCGTCGTCCAGGCCGTGGTGCGCCGCGCGACGATCGTGCGGCTGCTCGGTGACGACCGGCCGCGGACGCTCACGCTGGCCGCGGGGCTCGGCGCGGCGTCCTCGTCCTGTTCGTACGCGGCCGTCGCGCTGGCGCGCTCGCTGTTCCGCAAGGGCGCGAACTTCACCGCGGCGATGGCGTTCGAGATCGCCTCGACCAATCTGGTCGTCGAACTCGGCGTGATCCTGGCCCTGTTGATGGGCTGGCAGTTCACGGTCGCCGAGTTCGTCGGCGGCCCGATCATGATCGTAGTGCTGGCCGTGCTCTTCCGGATCTTTCTGCGCGAACGACTGCTGCGCGAGGCCCGGGAGCAGGCGGAGCGCGGGCTCGCCGGATCGATGGAAGGGCACGCCGCGATGGACATGTCGATCCAGACGGAGGGCTCGTTCGTGCGGCGGCTGCTCTCGCGCGACGGCTACACCTCTGTCGCACACGTGTTCGTCATGGAGTGGGCGGCGATCCTGCGCGACCTGGTGATCGGTCTGCTGATCGCGGGCGCGATCGCGGCCTGGGTGCCCGACGCGTTCTGGCAGTCCCTCTTCCTGGACGGCCATCCGCTCGCCGCGAGGCTGATCGGCCCCCTGATCGGCCCGCTCGTGGCGATCGCCTCGTTCGTCTGCTCCATCGGGAACGTGCCGCTGGCCGTCGTGCTGTGGAAGGGCGGGATCAGCTTCGGCGGTGTGGTCGCGTTCATCTTCGCCGACCTGCTGATCCTGCCGATCCTGAACATCTACCGGAAGTACTACGGACTCCGGATGACCGGCTTCCTCCTTGTCACCTTCTACGTCGCCATGGTGTTCGCCGGATACGTCGTGGAGTTCCTCTTCGGCGGCCTCGGGCTCATCCCCGACCAGGCCGACGCGACGATCCCCATGGAGGGTGTCTCCTGGAACTACACGACCTGGCTCAACATCGTCTTCCTGCTGCTGGCGGCGGCCCTGGTGTGGCGGTTCCTGCGCACGGGCGGCCAGGCGATGCTGCGGATGATGGGCGGGGCACCGGAGCCGGAGGGCCACGGGCACGGGACTGCGCGGGCGGAAGGCCACCACCACGGCGCACCCGCGCCGAGAGCCCACGGGCACGGGACTCCGGGGGCCGAGGGCCACGGGCACCACTGAACACGGCGCGCAGTTCAGATCCCGTTGGCCGATTCGCAAGGCAGCCATGATCTGCTGGCGCCCGGAAACGGCTTTTTCCCGCGGGAGGACTCGGGAGGACTGACGCATGGAGCTGCGCAGCGTCGAGGAGCTGATGGATCTGCTGCACGCCTGCCGGGGCGCCCGGGACACCCCGGGCCGTTGTGGCGGCCGAGTGGATCTGCACGACCACGCCCTACAGACCGCCGCGCTCCTGCGCCGAAGTCGTCCCGCGGACAAGGAACTCCAGGTGGCGGGCCTGGTCCACGCCGTAGGGCACCTGCTGCGGCCCGGCGACACGACCGGTCACGCCGACCTGGCGGCGGACCTGGTCCGGCCGCTGCTCGGCGAGCGGGTCTCCCGGCTCGTCGGTCTGCACGCCGGCGGATGGGCCGACGACGCGGACGCCGACGACGTGCTGAGCCTGCGCCACGCGGACGAGTCGGGCAGGGTCCCCGGTCTCGACGCCGGGGTCCTGGAGGACTGGCGCACGGTGCTGGAGCTGGTGGCGGCGCAGCACTCGCGACTCGGGGCTGTTGACTGACGGTCCGTCATGAGACGGTACGCGGATGACGACGCCGTACGGGCTTGAGGGCAGGAGCGCCATCGTCACCGGGGCCTCGCGCGGGATCGGTCTCGCCGTCGCCGAGGAGCTCTCCCGGGCGGGGGCGCGGGTGTGTGTGACGGCCCGGGACCCGGACGCGGTGGGCCGGGCCGCCGCGCGGCTCGGCGGCGTCGGGCTCGCGGGCTCGGTGGCCGATCCGGCGCATCTGCGAGAGCTGACCGAGCTGGCGCTGCGGGAATTCGGGCGCATCGACGTCGTGGTGAACAACGCCGCGACCAACCAGCCGTACGGCCCGCTCATGGACGCCGATCCGGACCGCTGGCGCGAGGCGTTCACGCTCAACGTGGAGGCCCCACTGCGGTTGGTGCAGTGTGCCTGGCGGGCCTGGATGGGCGAGCACGGCGGCACGGTCGTGAACGTGTGCACGGAGGGCGCCGGACATGTGGGGCCGAACGTGGGGGCGTACGGCACCAGCAAGGCGGCCCTCCTCCACCTCACCCAGCAGCTCGCCGGCGAACTCGCCCCGAAGGTGCGGGTGAACTCCGTCTCCCCGGGGCTCGTCCGCACCGAGATGGCCCGGTTCGTCTGGGAGAACGCCGAGGACGAGCTCGGCGCGGGGCTCCCGCTGGGCCGGATCGGCCGCCCCGAGGACATCGCGCGGGCGGTGGTCTGGCTGGCTTCGGACGCGGCCGGGTGGATCACGGGCGCCGATCTGCTGGTCGACGGTGGGACCCGGGTCCGGTCCGCTCACTCTCCCGCCGACACCGTCCACGAACGCCTGCGGACGCGCGCGCCCGACGCATAGCGGCCATGACGGCTCCCACCGGCTCCCACCAGTTCAGGCCCGGCTGCCGCCGGAGCCCCGCAGGTCGCCGTGCGTCTGCGCAGGACAAAGCCTGACAGCGCGCGTTCAATGGTGACCATGGGTGTGCGGCGACGGGCGGGACACCACCGATGCGCGGCGCTGATCGCGGCCGCCGCGACCTCCCTGCTCGGCGCGGGCCACACCCCCTCCGCCGTCGCGGCGGCCCCGCCTCCCCAGCCGCCCGCGCAGCTCACCCGGGCCAAGGTGGACGACGCCGTCGGCAGACTCGACGGGATCGTGCGGGACGCCATGAAGAAGACCGGCGTCCCCGGCGTCGCCGTGGCCGTCGTCCACAAGGGCCGCGTGGTCTATCTCAAGGGCTTCGGCGAGCGTCGGGTGGGACGGGCCGGGGCCGTCGACCCGGACACCGTCTTCCCGCTCGCGTCCTTGTCCAAGCCGCTGGCCTCGACGGTCGTCGCAGGGGTCGTCGGCGGCAGGACGCTCGCCTGGGACGACCCCGTCGCGGCGCAGCTGCCCGGCTTCGCCCTCAAGGACCCCTGGGTCACGGCACACGTCACCTACGCCGACCTCTTCTCGCACCGCAGCGGACTGCCCGACCACTCCGGCGACATCCTCGAAGACCTCGGCTACGACCGGACGTACATCCTGGACCACCTGAAATACGAACCGCTCGGCCCGTTCCGCGCCAGCTACGCCTACACCAACTACGGGGTCACCGCCGCGGCCCAGGCGGTCGCGAACACGAAGGACACGTCCTGGGACAAGCTCTCCCAGGACACGCTGTACGGCCCCGCCGGCATGAAGAACACCAGCTCCCGCTTCTGCGACTACGACCGGGCCAAGGACAAGGCCGTCACCCATGTGAAGAGCGCGGACGGCACCTGGCAGCCGAAGTACGTCCGGGACGCCGACGCCCAGTCGCCCGCGGGCGGCGCGAGCTCCACGGCCCGTGACATGGCCACCTGGATGCGACTGCAACTGGCGAACGGGAAGCTGGACGGCAGGCAGATCATCCCCGCCGCACCGCTGGAGCGCACCCACCTGCCCGAGATCGTCGCCCAGCCCCCGCAGGCCCCGGCGGGCCGCGCGGGCTTCTACGGCCTCGGCTGGAACGTCGGCTACGACGACCAGGGCCGGCTGCGCCTCAGCCACTCCGGCGCCTTCGAACTCGGCGCCAACACCAATGTGACGATGCTGCCCGGCGAGCAGCTCGGCATCACCGTCCTGACCAACGGGGCGCCGGTGGGCCTCGCCGACTCGGTCGCGCTGAACTTCTTCGACACCGCCCAGTACGGGAAGCCCACGACGGACTGGCTGCCCCTGGTCGACCGGGTCTACCGGCAGCAGGAGCAGCAGGGCCGCTCCCCCACCGACTACGCCAGACCCCCGCGCAACGGGGCCGTGGCCCGCGCCGCCGACAGGTACACGGGCACGTACGACAACGCGTACTACGGGCCGCTGACCGTCACGGCAGCCAACGGCGAGCTCAGGATGAGCCTGGGCCCGAGGCACACGACCTTCCGGCTCACCCACTACGACGGCGACACCTTCGCTTTCCGGACCGTCGGCGAGAACGCGACCGGGCTCTCGGGGGTGACCTTCGAGGTCGGTCCGGGTTCACCGGGGTCCGGCGGCTCGAAGGCGTCGCGGGTGACCGTCGAGGCCTGGGACCACGACGGCCTGGGCACCTTCACCCGCAGCTGAGGGCACGGTTTCACCCGTGGCCGAGCGCGCGGTCACCACTTGCCGGGCGCGTAGTCCTTCATGAAGACGCCGTACAGGTCCTCGCCCTGCTCGCCGCGCACGATCGGGTCGTACACCCGGGCCGCGCCGTCGATCAGGTCGAGGGGGGCGTGGAAGCCCGCGTCGGCGAGACGCATCTTGTCGGGGTGCGGGCGCTCGTCGGTGATCCAGCCGGTGTCGACGGCGGTCATCAGGATGCGGTCCTTCTCGAACATCTCCTGCGCGCTGGTGCGCGTGAGCATGTTCAGGGCTGCCTTGGCCATGTTGGTGTGCGGGTGGCCCGCACCCTTGTAGCCGCGGTTGAAGACGCCCTCCATGGCGGAGACGTTCACGATGTACGTGCGGTCGGCCCCGGAGGCCGCCATCGCCGCGCGCAGCCGGCTGATCAGGATGAAGGGGGCCGTCGAGTTGCAGAGCTGGACCTCGAGGAGCTCGACCGGCGTGACCTCCTCGACCGACTGGATCCAGCTGTTGGTGTCGTGGAGGTCGGGCACGAGGCCGCCCGCGTCGATGGCCGTACCGGCCGCGATCCGCTCCAGGGAGGCCGAGCCGGACACCAGGGCCAGGTCGGTGACGTCCTGTGCGGTCAGCGCGCCGCCCCCGGCGACCGGGAGCGCGGCCACCGCGCCGGAGCCGAAGGTGCCGATGACCTCGGCGGGCGGCAGCTCACCGGCGGGCAGCGGGCCGGACTCGGCGGCGAGCAGCTCGCTGTAGGCACCCGGGGAACGGCGAACGGTCTGGGCCGCGTTGTTGATCAGGATGTCCAGCGGGCCCTCGGCGGCGACCGAGTCGGCCAGGGCCACGACCTGCGCCGGGTCGCGCAGGTCGATGCCGACGATCTTCAGGCGGCCGATCCACTCGTCGCTGTCGGGCATGGCCTTGAAGCGGCGGATCGCGTCGTTCGGGAAACGCGTGGTGATGGTGGTGTGCGCGCCGTCGCGCAGCAGCCGCAGCGCGATGTACATGCCGATCTTGGCCCGGCCGCCGGTGAGCAGCGCGCGCTTGCCGGTGAGGTCGGCGCGGGCGTCGCGGCGGGTGCGGTTCTCGGCGGCGCAGTCCTGGCAGAGCTGGTGGTAGAAGTAGTCGACCTCGACGTACCGCTTCTTGCAGATGTAGCAGGAGCGCGGGCGCTGGAGTATCCCCGCGATCTCGCCGGCGTCGGTGACGGACGAGGGCAGGATGCCCTCGGTCTCGTCGTCGATGCGCTGGGCGGAACCGGTCGCGGTGGACTCGGTGACCGCCTTGTCGTGGGCGGTCTTGGCGGCCCTGCGCTCCTGGCGGCGGCGCTGCTTGACCGTGCGGTAGACGCCCGCGGTGGCGCGGCGCACGGCGATGGCGTCCGGGTGGTCGACCTCGATCTTGTCGAGCTCGTCGAGCACGCTGAGGCAGACGGCCAGCCGCTCCGGGTCGATGCCCGGCCCGTAGGAGACCGCCTCCCCGTCCACGGCGGAAGCCGCCCGGTCGTCCTCAGCCGTGTCCACGGCGAAAGTCGCCTGGCCGTCCTCTGTCACCGTCATCGCGTGTGCCGTTCCTCGGGTCTCGCGCCGCGCTCGAACCGCGCTCGCTTTCGAAGGCGGAATTTTACGGAGCAAGGGGGCAAGGCGCCAAACCCGAGATGATCACCGGTCCCCGCGGGCCGTTTCAGGGGCCGCAGGCGATGATCAGCGTCTCCACCTCCTCGGTCAGCGCGCGGGCCAGCCGGTTCAGGTCCGGCA
This sequence comes from Streptomyces sp. NPDC096311, assembly GCF_044763085.1. Taxonomy (NCBI): domain Bacteria; kingdom Bacillati; phylum Actinomycetota; class Actinomycetes; order Kitasatosporales; family Streptomycetaceae; genus Streptomyces; species Streptomyces sp. NPDC096311. The sequence goes on along the minus strand of NZ_JBIWFN010000017.1, from coordinate 37,553 downwards.
CGGCCTGTGCGTCGGCGACGAGCCCGTAGTGGACCCGTCCGCGGTACGTCGACACGGCCACCGCCAGCGCCTGGCCGCGGGCCAGCGGGGCGAGCGGATAGACCTCGGTGAGCGGGCAGCCGCCGAGCTTCAGACCGAGGCTGGGCAGCGGCACGCTGGTGACCAGGATGTCGAAGAGCAGCCGGGCCGCCTGGCCGACGACGGGACCACCGAGGCGGTGACCGAGCGGCGGCACATGGTCGGCGAGCAGCGCGACGGCGCCCGCTCCCCGGTTGGGTCCCGCGTCCTTGTTGGCGTCCATCGCCGTACGCACCGAACGGAGTCGGCCGAGCGGGTCCGGATCGTCGACGGGAAGCCGTATCAGGTAACCGGAGAGCCGGTTGCCCTGCGGGTGCGCGGTGCGCGGGCGGCGCCTGGAGACGGGGATCAGGGCGCGGGGCGCGACTCCCTCGCTGCTGTCGCCGCGTTCGTCGAGCCAGTTGCGCAGGGCGCCCGCGACGACGGCGATCAGGACGTCGTTGACGGTGCCGCCGACGCTCTTGCGGACGCGGTGCACATCGTCCAGGTCGAGGGCGACGCCCGCGATCCGGCGGGTGCCGGTGGGCTGCGAGGTGAGGGCGGGCGAGGAGCGGGCGCCGAGGGTGGCGCGGGCGACGGAGCTGCCGATGTCGAGGGCGCGGCCCAGGTCGGAAAGGGTTCCGCGCACCAGGTCGGGCAGTTTGCGGACGTCCGGGAGGAGTCCACGAGGCGGCTCGGCGGGGCGCGGGCGGGGCTCGGGCAGGTCCAGCGGGTCCATGAGGGCGGCGGCGAGCATCAGTGCCCGCAGGCCGTCGGCCAGCGCGTGGTGGAACTTGAAGAACACCGCGAACGAGGTGCCGTCCTCGCCCGGCAGGACGTGCGCCTCCCACGGGGGCCGGCCGCGCTGGAGCGGGCGTTCCATGAGCCGGCCCGCGGCAGCGGGGAAGTCCGCGGTCGGCGCGTGCAGCCGGACGTGGTCGAGGGGTTCGAAGTCGGGCGCGGGTTCCCGGGCCGCGCTCCCGAAGTGGGGTGGGAAGGCGAGGGGCTGCCAGACATCGCGGATCCGCATGCGCAGCCCGGGCACCCCGGCCGCGCGGACCGCGAGCAGTTCGGCGGCGTGCGCGCCCGCGGTCGGCGAGTGCGCGGAGAAGACACCGAGGGCGCCGAGGTGCATCGGGTGCTGGGCGGACTCGATGTTCCAGAACGCCAGGTCGAGTGGTGCGAGGAGATCAGGAGTCAACGGCTTGCTCTCGCTTCGACGACAGGGTGAGCAAGCAGTCAAACCCCGGCAGGCGATTACGGTCAAGTACGATCAAGCTACGCTCAGTTAACAGCAGATTAAGTCCCGCCCCCCGCGAAAGGGGCGGGACACAAGGGGCACGTGAGGTCGGATCAGGATAGGCGTCCCGACCGCGGCACGCGCGCCGACGCGCGGCCACGCGAAGGACCGGAAGTGCCGGGTGGCTCGAAGGACCGCGAAGGCCCTCGAAGGACCCGAGGCGTCAGGTTGCCGGGCAGCCCGTGGGGGTCGCCCGGGACGCGTCGGCGATCAGCGCCTCGTGCGCCGCCCTCAACCTCCCCACGTCCGGCTTCACGACCTTGCGGTCGTAGGTGAGGAGCCCGTTCAGCTCCCCTTCCACGTCCGAGATCTGGGTGTAGACGGCGCCGTTGCCGCCCCGGCACGCGAGTGCTCGCACCTCGGCGAGGCGGGCGAGGTAGTCGTCGGTGTACGTCGACGGGTCCACGTCCACGTACGACTGCTGGACCGACCAGGCGTGCCCGGGCACGGCGAGCCCCAGACCCCCGTACTCGCCGCTGACGAGCGCGCGTCTGCCGTCGGGATCCGGTGGCAGCGCGGGGCTCGGATAGCCGTGTTCGTCCATGATGTCGCCGGCGCCGCCGTCGGCCCCCAGGTTCAGCCCCGACATGCCGTTGACGAGCCGGGTCGGATCCCAGGCCTTGGCCTGGTCGGCGATGCGCCCTTCGTCGTACTGGCCCCAGCCCTCGTTGAAGGTCACCCACATCACGACCGACGGACTGCTGATGTGCTGGTCGATCATCAGTTTCATCTCGCGCTCGTACTCGGCGCGGGCCGCGGCGCTCGGGTTCACCCCGGCGGTCATGGCGGGCATGTCCTGCCAGACCAGCAGGCCGAGCCGGTCCGCCCAGTAGAACCAGCGGTCGGGCTCCACCTTGATGTGCTTGCGCACCGCGTTGAAGCCCATCTCCTTGTGCATGCGCAGGTCGTACGCGAGGGCCTCGTCCGTCGGCGCCGTGTACAGGCCGTCGGGCCAGAACCCCTGGTCGAGCGTGGCCATCATGAAGACGGGCTTGCCGTTGAGGACGGTGCGCGGGGTGCCGTCGACCTTCTCCACGGAGATCGAGCGCATCCCGAAGTAGCTGCCAACGCGGTCGCGCCCGACGCTCACCCTGAGGTCGTAGAGGAAGGGGTCGTCCGGCGACCAGAGGCGCGGGTGGGCGATCTTCAGGGTCAGCGGCTGTCCGGTACGGCCGGTGCCGGTGGCGACCTTCCGCCCTCCCTCGTACGCCGTCGCCGTGACGGGCAGCCCGTCGCGCACGCCCTTCGCTTCCACGGTGAGCCGGCCGCCACCGACGTCCGGAGTGAGCTTGAGCGAGTCGACGCGGTCCGGGGCGACCGGCTCCATCCACACCGTCTGCCAGATGCCGGAGGTCGGGGTGTACCAGATCCCGCTGGGGTCGAGGCGCTGCTTGCCGAGCGGCGGGTTCTCGCCGGACGCGGCGTCGGTCGGGTCGTACACGCCGACGATCAGCTCCTGGGTGCGGCCGGGCTTCAGCGCGTCGGTGACGTCGGCGCCGAACTTGTCGTAGCCGCCCCGGTGTGCGGCGACCCTGACCCCGTTGACGTACACCTCGGACTGCCAGTCGACGCCACCGAAGTTCAGCAGGAGCCGTTGACCCGAGCCGATGTGCCAGTCGGCCGGGACGGTGAAGGTGCGGCGGTACCACATGCGGTCCTCGTGGCGTTCGACGCCGGACAGCTGGGACTCCACGGGGTACGGGACGAGGATGTGCTCGCCGAGCGTCTTGCCGACCGGGGGCTGCTCCCCCGCGGTGGCGGCGGCGAACTGCCAGCGCCCGTTGAGGTTGCGCCAGGCGTCACGCGTGAGCTGGGGGCGGGGGTATTCCGGCAGGGCGTTGTCCGGCCCGACCTCGTCGGCCCACTTCGTGCGCAGCTCGTACGTGGAGCGGTTGGGGCCGCTGCTCCAGAAGGCGCCGACCGCCTTGCCGTCCCCGGCGGCGGCGAGGCCGCCCGTGCCGTCATAGCGCAGGTCGGCGTTGCCGCGTGCGGTGCCGGTCTTGTTGCCGACGACGGGTTCCTTGAGCGTGACGAGAAGGGATCTGGGGTCGGCGGGGTCCAACTCGGCAGCTCCCAGCGGCCACTTGGCGCCGCCGATCACGGCCTGGAGGTGGTCGACGACGGCGGCCGGGGGCGCGGACAGTGCCGTTGCGAAGTCGAGCCTGAGGGTACGGCCGTCCGGCTGGACGGTGGTCGCAAGGGCGCCGTCGTAGTCGTAGCCGTCGGGCAGCAGGAACGCCGACTGCGGAATCGCCACCTTGGCGCCGCCGGGTTCGGTCCAGCGCAGATGGAGGTTGGAGCCGCCGTAGTGCTCGAAGTACTCGAGCTTGAAGTCATAGGCGTGCCCCGCCGTCAGATCGACCGGCTCGGAGGTCTGTTCACGATCCCAGTCGTCCACCCAGTGGTCGATGACGGGTCTGCCGTCGATCCAGAGGCGGAAACCGTTGTCGCCGATGATCGAGAAGGTGGTGGCTCCGCTCTTCTCCGGTACGAGTTTGCCGGTCCAGCGGACACTGACATCGTTGTCCTGGCCCGTCGCGAAGCGCAGTCGGGGTTCCAGGTCGTCGAAGTCGAGCTGCGGGTCGAAGCCGGTGGCCTTGAGTTCGTGGAAGTCGAAGGCGCCGGGGGCGGACTGGGTGTAATAGTCGCCCTTCAGTCCGTGGACCGCGACGGGATCGTCGGCCGCGGCCGGCACGGAGGCGAGTCCCGCGGCGCCGAGGGCCACGGCGAGCAGTAACGCGAGTCGGTTTCTGAGTCGTCCGAAACGCACGGATCCTCCTCGTTGAGGACGGGTGGGGGGACGGTGGTGAGGACGGTTGCCGGACGGGCCCGGGAGGGGGGTGGGGCGGGTGGTGCGGCTCTTGCTCAGACGGAACAACGTTGTCACCAACGGCAGTTGGCATGACAACACAGGGTTCCACTTTCTGTCCAGGGGCATGACAACGGCCCCGATGGGCACGGACCCACCGGGGCCGTTGTCGGTCACCGTCGGCCGCTACGGCACGATCCGGCCCTTGCCCAGCGCGATCACCCCGCCCTTGGAGACCGTGTAGAGATCCGCGTCGCGCTCGGGGTTGACGCCGATCGTCGCGCCCGGCGGCACCTCGACGTTCTTGTCGAGAACCGCGCCGCGCACCACCGCGCCCCGCCCTATGTGGACGTTGTCGTGCAGGATCGAGCCCTGGACGACGGCTCCCGGGTCGACCACGACACCCGGCGAGAGCACGGACCGCGTGACCTGGCCCCGGATCAGACTGCCCGCGCTGACGATCGACTCGCTCGCGATGCCCCCGGCGTTGAATCTCGCCGGGGAGAGCTGCCCGGAAGTGGTGTAGATGGGCCAGCTGCGGTTGTAGAGGTTGAAGGCGGGGCGTTCGGCGATCAGGTCCATGTGTGCGTCGTAGTAGGCGTCGAGGGTGCCCACGTCACGCCAGTAGCCCTGGTCGCGGATGGTCTCGCCGGGCACGTGGTTGTCGCTGAAGTCGTAGAGCTGCGCCTCGCCGCGGTCGGTGAGCATGGGCAGAATCGATCCGCCCATGTCGTGCACCGAGTGCACGTCCTCGGCGTCCCGCTGGAGCGCCTCCACCAGAGCCTTGGTGGTGAAGATGTAGTTGCCCATCGAGGCGAAGACGCACTCGGGGTCGTCGGGCAGGCCCGGCGGGTCGGCGGGCTTCTCCAGGAAGCCCTCCACGGTCTGCCCGTCGGAGCCGGGGCTGATGACCCCGAAGGAGGACGACTCGGCGCGCGGCACCCGTATCCCGGCGACGGTCACACCCGCGCCGCCCTCGATGTGCTGGGCGAGCATCTGCCGGGGGTCCATGCGGTAGACGTGATCGGCGCCGAACACCGCGATGTAGTCGGGCCGTTCGTCGTGCACGAGGTTGAGGGACTGAAGGATCGCGTCCGCGCTGCCCAGGTACCAGCGCGGGCCGAGCCGCTGCTGGGCCGGGACCGGTGTGACGTAGTTGCCGAGCAGGCTCGACATCCGCCAGGTCGTCGTGACATGGCGGTCCAGGGAGTGCGACTTGTACTGCGTCAGGACGCAGATGCGCAGGATGTCGGCGTTGACGAGATTGGAGAGTACGAAGTCCACCAGGCGGTACGTCCCGCCGAAGGTGACCGCGGGTTTCGCGCGGTCCGCGGTGAGGGGCATGAGCCGTTTGCCCTCTCCACCCGCAAGGACGATTCCCAGTACCGAAGGTCCACCGCGCCGCATGCCGCCGCCCCTCTGAGCCCGGTCGAGCCGCGCCCGCTGTGCCGGGCCGGCCCCGTTGCTTGAACTACACCTGTCAGATGGTTACCCCGGTTTGAGGACTTCCTCGTAAAGCTGGACGGTCCGCCGGGCCACCGCGTCCCATCCGAACTCCCGTACCGCGCGCTCCCGTCCGGCCTCACCCATCCGCCGGGCGGCCCGGGGATCGGCGAGCACGGAGTCGAGAGCGAGCGCCAGACCCGCCTCGAAGTTCTCCTCGACCGGCACCAGAACACCCGTCACGCCGTCCTCGACCACCTCGGGTATCCCACCGACCCGCGACGCCACCACGGCCGTTCCACAGGCCATCGCCTCCAGGTTGACGATGCCGAGCGGCTCGTACACCGAGGGGCAGACGAAGACGGCGGCGTGCGTGAGGAGTTGGACGACGTCCGGGCGGGGCAGCATCTGCGGGATCCAGTGCAGGCCCTGGCGTACGGCACTCAGTTCCTGGAAGAGATCACGGAACTCCCGGTCGATCTCGGGGGTGTCGGGGGCGCCCGCGCACAGCACCACCTGCACGGCCGGGTCCAGGTCCCGAACCGCGCGCAGCAGGTGGGGCACGCCCTTCTGGCGGGTGATGCGGCCGACGAACAGGACGTAGGGGCGGGCGGTGTCGATGCCGATGCGCTCCAGGACGTCCGTGCCGTGGTCCGGGCGGTATAGGGCGGTGTCGATGCCGTTGTGCACGACGCGCACCTTGGCGGGGTCCAGGGCGGGGTAGCAGGTGAGGATGTCCTCGCGCATGGCGCCGGACACGGCAATGACGGCGTCGGCGGCCTCGACGGCGGTGCGCTCGGCCCAGCTGGACAGGGCGTAGCCGCCGCCGAGCTGCTCGGCCTTCCAGGGGCGCAGCGGCTCCAGGGAGTGGGCGGTCATGACGTGCGGGATGCCGTACAGGAGCTTGCCGAAGTGGCCGGCGAGGTTGGCGTACCAGGTGTGCGAGTGGACGAGTTCGCGGCCTTCGAGGGCGGCGGCCATGGCGAGGTCCACGGAGAAGGTGCGCAGCGCGTCGTTGGCGCCGTCGAGCGAGGACCAGGACCGGTGGCGCACGACGCCGCCCGCGGCGCCCTCGCCCCAGCAGTGCACGTCCAGGTCCGTGAGGGTCCGCAACTCCCGGGCGAGGAACTCGACATGGACGCCCGCGCCGCCGTACACGTCCGGCGGGTACTCCCGGGTCAGCAGTCCCACTCGCACGCAGAGCCCCCCGTCGTACCGGATACCGGCTGGTGCCTTTCATGGTCACCCAGAAGGGACGCCTGGGGAAGACCGCGGTGCTCAGCGGCGGCCCGGAGCCCCGCCCGGCGTCCGGCCCGGCGGGCGGTCGAAGCAGCAGTCACCGCACAGCCCGCCGCCGGGGAGCCGGTAGTAGAGGCAGCAGCTGCGGCGGCGGAGGGTACGGGGGTCGACGGTCTCGGACAGGTCGGGATGCGTGAACAGGTCGGCGGTGAGGGCGCGGGCCCGATCGGCCACGTCCGTACGGCCGTTCGCCTCGGCCCAGCGGTGCAGCTGGCGCCAGGCACCCGCGAGCGCCGAGCCCGCGTTCCCCCACAACAGGCCCTCCGACATGCGGTGACGGGTGCGCAGAGCCGCCGCCAGCGGGGCGAGGTGGCCGTCCCGTACGATCTCTCCGATCGCCGCCACCGGCAGGGCGCGTGCCTCGGACAGCCACAGGTCGTCCGGAGCGCTGCCGTCCGGATCCCACCGCAGCAGCCCCGGGGCGAGGTCCGGCAGCTGCCCGTACAGCGCGGCGGCGCCGAGCGCGACCGACCACAGACGGGCCGCGAGGCCCTGCTGCGCCACCGAGACCGCGATCCGGGGCTCGGGCGCCCGCAGATTCACCGCGACCTTCCGGACGCGGAAATTCAGAGGATCCGACCAGACATCTCTGGGATCATCGTCCCGGGGAGACGCGTACGCCTGTGCGAGCGTCGGCAGCGGGGCACCCGGCGGTACGCCGGTGCGTAGTACGAAGAAGCCGCCGAGCGAGCCGAGCGCCGCGAGTTCCGGGTCGAGGTCCACGAACAGCAGTAGTACCAAGCCCTCTAGGGGGTCTCACCGGAGGGTCTCCCTCTCATGTCGCCCACCCAGGGGAGGACATGGGGCGAGTCGTACTCCATCGGCAGTACTACTCATTGCCTGCTCAGGTACGACGACGTGAACGGATGCGCGAGGCATCGTAGTGGGTATGAAGGCCGATCGTTCGCCGCGCCGGGCACAGCGCCCCCGCCGCACGCAGAGGAGGGACTCATGAGCGCGCTCGCGCTGTCCGTCCTGCTCTCGTTCGTCTCCGCCGTTGCGTACGCGGGCGGCGCGATCGTCCAGGAGCAGGTCGCGCTGACCTCTCCCGACCAGACGTACGCGCCGTTGCGCCGCCCCGGCTGGTGGGCGGCGGTCGCCCTGAGCGGCGTCGGCGGGGTGCTGCACGTGGTGGCGCTCGCCTACGGCCCGCTGAGCCTGGTGCAGCCGCTGGGCGCGCTGACCATCGTGTTCGCGCTCCCCATGGCGGCCGTCTTCGTCGGCCGCAAGGCCGGGGCGACCGCCTGGCGTGGCGCGATCATGGCCACGGTGGGCCTCGCGGTCCTGCTCGCCCTGGTCGGCTCGGCCGACTCGCAGTCCCTGAGCGACACCCAGATCACGGTGCTTGCCGTGGTGTCGGGCGGCGCGGTGGCGGCCTTCATGGTGGCGGGCCGCGCCGCGCACCGGCACCCGGCCGTGCGCAGCGTGATGCTCGCGGTGGGGTCCGGCATAGCCTTCAGCATGTCCTCGGTGTTCACCAAGACCGTCGCGGTGGACTGGTCGCACCAGGTCTCGCTCGCCGACCTGCCGAGCCTCGTCCTCATAGGTGTCTTCGCGACGGCCGGGATGCTGCTGTCGCAGGCCTCCTACCGGGGCGGCGGTCTCGCGGCGCCGCTGGCCACACTGACGGTCGTCAACCCCGTCGTGGCGGCCGCCGTCGGCATCACGATGTTCGGCGAGACCTTCCGCTACGGCGAGACGGGCACCGTGCTCGCGCTGGCCTGCGGAGTCGTCGCGGCGGGCGGTCTGATCCTGCTCACGACCGAGCAGATCGGCAGCGCCCGGAACACCGCGGAGGTCCTCGCACCCACCACCGCGGAGACCGAGCCCGCGCCGGAAGCGGCCACGCCGGACTCCGCGTTGGAGGCGCTGCTGCTCGCGGCGCTGCCCGAGCAGTCCACCGGACCGGACCACGAGGACGAGCCGGCCAGAAGCCGCGGAGAGGCGTTCGGCGCAGGATTCGAGGAGGCGTTCGACGCCGAGCTCGGAGACGGAATCGGCGCGGGGCTCGGAAACGGGCTTGGCGTGGACCGCGACGGCGAGGACGCCTTCGTACCGGCTCCGGCGATGGTGGGGGCCGCGGAGAGCGCGCCCGACCCGGCCGGCTCACCCGAGCCGTCCGAGGAGGACGCGCCGCCCGCGCTGGCCTATTTCGGCCCCCTGTGCGGGCCCTACGTAGTGGCGACGCCTCTGCTGGACCACCACCACCGCACGCGCGTCAAATCCTGACGCCGCCCGCCCTCAGGTAGGCGACCGGGTCGATGTCCGTGCCGAAACCGGGCCCCGTCCGCACCTCGAAGTGCAGATGCGGGCCCGTGCTGTTGCCCGTGGAACCGGAGCGGCCGAGGCGCTGGCCGCCCACCACGCTCTGCCCGTCCTTCACCGAGATCGCCGACAGATGGGCGTACTGGGTGTAGCGGCCGTCGGTGTGCCGGATCACCACCTGGTAGCCGAACGAGCCGCCCCAGCCCGCGCTGACGACCTGCCCCGCGGCGACCGCCTTCACGGAGGTGCCGGTGGGCACCGGGAAGTCGACGCCCGTGTGGTAGCCCTTCGACCAAGAGGCACCGGCGGCGCGGTAGGGCGTGCCGGTCGCGGCGTGCACGGGGGCGACGAGCGTGTCGGACTTCTTGGCGGTGTCCGAGGACGTCTTGTGCGAGGAGGTCTGGTGCGGGGACGTCTTGTGCGGGGACGGTTTGTGCGGGGACGTCTTGTCGGGGGTCTTCTGCTTCTTCGGCGCGGACGAGGGGGTGCTCCCGGTGTGCGCCGGGGTCTGGCCCTTGCCCCGCAGGTTCAGCCGCTGGCCCGGCAGGATCAGATCCGGGTCGGAGCCGACGGTGCTGCGGTTCGCGTCGTACAACCGCTGCCAACCGCCCTGGACGTGGCGGGATCCCGCGATGCCGGAGAGCGTGTCTCCGTGCACGACGGTGTACATCTCGGCGGTGCCGGCCCGCGACTGGGGTGTGGTCTGCGGCTGGACGTCGCGCACGGAGCGCTTGGTGGTCTGGGGCGAGGTGTCCGACCTGGTGCCGGTCCGCTCGGCGGCCGGGGTGATGTCGGGGGTGTCCCCGCCCCGCGTGAGACCGGCGCGCACCGAGCACACCGGCCAGGCACCGGGTCCCTGGCCCTTGAGCACCTTCTCGGCGATGGCGATCTGCTGGTCCTTGGTGGCCTGATCCGCGCGCGGGGCGTAGATCTGCCCCCCGTACGCCTCCCAGGTGGACTGGGTGAACTGCAGTCCGCCGTAGTAGCCGTTGCCGGTGTTGATGCTCCAGTCGTCGGTGGACTCGCAGGCGGCGACCTTGTTCCAGGTGTCCACGTCGGCCGCGTGCGCGACGCCGGTGCCGATCAGCGGGAGTGCCATTCCGGCGCCGCCCGCCGTAACAGTGAGTGAGGCGCGGTTGATCCTGTTCGGCTGATACCGGCGGTGCCGGCCGCGTACGGCCATGTGGGAGCCCCCTCGACATGCGTCAGGAGCGGCAAAAGTAAGCGCTGCGAACAGGCCATGACAAGAGCGCAATCGGCCGTGCTGCGCGCCCCGGGCGCCGCTCCCTCGCCCGGAGAGGCAGCGGGTCGTTCTTCTGCGTACACGTCTCCGACACGTCAGGATGGCCGGAGGAGTACTGACGAACGGGAACGGCGGGATCACCGGCAGTACCGATACCGACCGATACCGACTGATACCGACTGATACCGATGAATACCAAGACCTCTTACTGGATCTCTTAGGAGCCAACCGTATGAGCAACTCAGCCCAGATCGGCGTCACGGGTCTCGCGGTCATGGGGCGCAATCTCGCCCGTAACTTCGCCCGCAACGGCTACACGGTCGCCCTGCACAACAGGACCGCGGCCCGGACGCACGCGCTGGTGGAGGAATTCGGCCACGAGGGCGGCTTCGTGGCGACGGAGACCGCGAAGGAGTTCGTCGAGGCACTGGAGCGGCCGCGACGTCTGATGATCATGGTGAAGGCCGGTGAGCCGACCGACGCGGTGATCCAGGAGTTCGCCCCGCTCCTTGAGCCCGGCGACATGATCATCGACGGTGGCAACGCGCACTTCGAGGACACCCGGCGCCGGGAACGCGACCTGCGGGGCCAGGGCATCCACTTCGTCGGCACGGGCGTGTCCGGCGGCGAGGAGGGTGCGCTGAACGGGCCGAGCATCATGCCGGGCGGCTCGAAGGAGTCGTACGCGTCGCTCGGTCCGATGCTGGAGAAGATCTCCGCGAAGGCGCCGGACGGCTCGCCCTGCGTGACCCACTGCGGTCCCGACGGCGCCGGGCACTTCGTGAAGATGGTGCACAACGGCATCGAGTACGCAGACATGCAGCTGATCGGCGAGGCCTACCAGCTGCTGCGGGATGTCGCCGGGTACTCCCCCGCGCAGATCGCCGACATCTTCCGCACCTGGAACACCGGCCGGCTCGACTCCTACCTGATCGAGATCACGGCGGAGGTCCTGTCGCACGTGGACGCGGCGACGGGCAAGCCGTTCGTGGACGTGGTCCAGGACCGCGCGGAGCAGAAGGGCACGGGCCGCTGGACCGTACAGATCGCGCTGGACCTGGGCGTTCCGGTGTCCGGCATCGCGGAGGCGGTCTTCGCCCGCTCGCTGTCCGGGCACGCCGACCTGCGCGCCGCCTCCCGCGAGCTCGCGGGCCCCAAGGCGAAGCCGCTCGGGGAGTCCGAGGCGTCGGCCTTCGCGGACCGGGTGGAGCAGGCGCTGTACGCCTCGAAGATCGTGTCGTACACGCAGGGCTTCCACGAGATCAGCGCGGGCAGCGACCAGTACGACTGGGACATCGACCTCGGTGCCATCTCCGCGATCTGGCGCGGCGGCTGCATCATCCGGGCGGCGTTCCTGGACCGGATCCGCGCCGCGTACGACGCCCGGCCCGATCTGCCGAGCCTGCTGTCCGACGAGACGTTCGCGCAGGAGATCGCGGCGGCGCAGGACGACTGGCGTGAGGTCCTGGTGGCCGCCACCCGCCAGGGCGTTCCCGCACCCGGCTTCTCCGCGGCCCTCGCGTACTACGACGCGCTGCGCGCCGACCGGCTGCCCGCCGCCCTGACGCAGGGGCAGCGGGACTTCTTCGGGGCACACACCTACCGGCGCGTCGACCGGGAGGGCTCGTTCCACACGCTGTGGGGCGGCGACCGGTCGGAGGTCGAGGCGTAGGCAGACGTAGGGGGTACCGGGCGTACGGGTACCGGGCGTACGGGTACTCCGCGCCACCGAGGCCGTCACATCCCTGGAACCCGGGGCGTGACGGCCTCACCCGTTCACTCGTTCACTCGTTCGATCGGACGTTCACGTGAGCGGGGGTCCGGGTTCGGGGTTCGGTACCGGCTCGGGGCCCGGCGGCACCGGGTCCGGGCTGGGCGGCACCGGGCCGGGGCTCGGTGGGGTCGGCTCGGGCCCCGGCGGCTTCGGCACCGGGGTCGGCGGAGAGGTGGGCTTCGGTGGGGGGTGAGGGCCCGGATCCGGGGTCGGATCCGGGAAGGGGTGGGGGTCCGGGAAGGGCTGCGGGCGGTCGGGGCCCGGCCCGGGCGTGGGACCCGGTTGCACCGGATCGGGGTTCGGATGCGTCATGGTGTCCTCCAGCCAGTCGATACGTCGACCCTGGACTTGTCCCACGCGTACCCGGCCACCGCTCCCCCAGTCACCCCGTCGCGCTGGGCGCGCGGACCAGTTGGACCAGACAGACCCGGCCGTTCCACCGGTGGAGCGCCCACCCATGGAGCGTCCGCCCATGAAGCATCCGCCCATAGAGCGTCCATCCATGGCATGTCTACTCGTGGAGCTTCACCCGTGGAGCGTCTCTCCGTGGCGCACCGCGTCCGCGCCGGCCGCGAGCCCGGGGCGGGGGCTGGACAGTACCGGGACCGTGGTCGTGGTCAGCCGCTGGGCCGGGGTCATGGACGCCTGGGCGAGGACGATCACGTCGGCGTCGGTGACCGAGTCGGCAGCCGCCGCCACGCTGCGGACGTACCCGTCGGTGTCGCCCGCCTCGAAACGGGCCCAGGCCCCGTCGACCAGCAACGTACGAACCTGTACGGAGCGCCCGGCGGCGCGGGCCTCCTCCTCGACGAGGGCGACCGTCGGCTCCAAGGTGCTCTCCGACGTCGCGACGACCACCACACGGGGGCCGGTGGCGACGGCGTCGGCGGCCATCGGGCGGTCCACCCGGAGCACGGGTATCCCGGCGCCCGCCTCCTCGGCGACAGCGCCGATGGTCGAGCAGGTGCACAGCACAGCACGCGCCCCGTCGGCGACGGCCCGGTCGAGGGCCGCCCGCACCTCGCCGGCCACCGCGGCCGGACCCTCGCGCCGGGCGTGGGACAACAGTTCCTCGTCCACCATGTGCCGCAGTTCCAGCCCCTGGTGGTCCTCGTCGCGCAGCGCGTCGAAGACGGGGATGTGCAGGGACGAGGTGTGCAGCAGGGCGAGCGGACCCGATCGGTTCATCAGAAGCGCCCGGGGTGCGCCTCGAGCCACTGCATCGCTGCCCCGAGCAGCTCCGGGTCGGCCGCCGGAGCCTCCTCGGGGTGGCGCGCCGCCCACTTCACGACGTACGGGCACAGGGGTGCGACCACGATGCCCTCGCGCGCGGCGATGCCGTACAGCTCACGGGCGAGGGAGCCCGCGATGCCCTTCCCCTCGTGCGCGGGTTCCACGATGGTGTGCACGGGGACGAGGGCGCGTGCGGGGGCATCGAGGACGAAGTACTCGATGTGACCGACCACTTCGTCCCCGGCGATCGCCTCGAGGCGGCCGCCCGCACGGTCGTCGCGGATCTCCATGTCGCTCATGGGCAACTCCTCGCGTCCTCAGGTCATCTGCTTGCTCAGCCGTTGCCCCCGGCCCGGGGTTCAGACGGTGACCGCCTGCGGGCTGCGCTCCTGGTCCGAGCCCGGCACCGGTTCGGACGGATCAGCGCCGAGGGCCACGATCCGGTTGTCGTGGTCCACGTGCACGACCCTCGGCCGCAGTGCCCGCGCCTCGGCGTCGGAGACCTGAGCGTAACTGATGATGATCACCAGATCTCCGGGATGTACGAGATGGGCCGCCGCCCCGTTGATCCCGACGACCCCGGAACCGCGCTCGCCCTCGATGACGTACGTCTCCAGGCGGGCGCCATTCGTGATGTCGACGATGTGCACGAGCTCACCCGGCAGCAGATCCGCGGCGTCGAGCAGATCGGCGTCGATCGTGACGGATCCGACGTAGTGCAGGTCGGCCTGGGTGACGGTGGCACGGTGGATCTTGGACTTGAACATTGTCCGAAACATGAAGAAACTCCCGAAATGTCTGCTCCCTGCCTGCTTCCCGCAGGTCAAGGGCGGTCTCGGCAGACTAACAACCATTCGCATGTTCGGTCAGCTTTCCCCGGGCCTTTCAGGACTCATGCTGACCGTTTGCTGACTTTCCCGACGCTCTATCAGGCCGGTTCGGCAGCCCCCGACAGCCCCGACTGTCTGCCGCGATGGCGGCAGGTCGAGCAATACTCGGGCGGAAGACATCGGCCGGATCCTCCACTTCCAGAGGCGGCAGCACCAGGCGAGAGCCCAGCGTCCCCGGCCGAAGAGGGGCCGAGGACGCCGAGAACCCGGGGCCATCGGGCGGCTACCGCCCGTTCCCGTGTCCGGGTGGGCGGAGTCCACGGGCGTGGACTGCGATGCAGACTGGGCAGCACGCGGGGGCCGCCTGGGCCCGCATGAGGTGGTTCAGTCTGCCCAGCCATCGTCTGAGCGGCGGTCGAGTCATGCGGACTCCAGCACGAGACGCTCGTCATGGCGAGCCGCGACCGGTGTCGTGTCCCGGCCGACCAGGAAGGCCGGGCGTGTCGGGTTGGCCGGTGCGTTGTCGACCGCGTTATAGGTGATCAACAGCAGCGCGCGCCGGTCTTCGGAGCTGTTGTTCGACGACGAGTGCACGATGCTCGGGTGGAACGCGTGTAGGGAGCCGGCGCCGCCCAGGATGAGGGTCCTGCCACGTTCCTCTACCATCCGCTCGGCGCGTTCCGCGCTCACCGTGTAGGCCAGGTCGTTCGAAACGTGCTGCCGCCAGTTGGAGGTCTGCGCCGTCTGGTCGGGCAGGTCGAACAGCCCGAGGTCGTGCGAGCCGGGGATGACGAGCAGCGGACCGTTGTCCTCGTGCACGTCGTCCAGCGGGATCGCGAAGTTGATGGCGTCGGGACGCGGCATGCCGTCCTCCTCGCTCCAGAACGCGAAGTCCTGGTGCCATGGCCAGGCCGCGCCCTCGCGGGCCTGCTTCAGGTTGACCTTGAACTGGTACACGTAGACCGGCCCGCCGATCAGCGTCTCAGCCAGTTCCACGAGCACCGGGTGGCGCACGAGAGCCGCGCACACCTCGTCGAACTCGTGGCAGCCGTGGATGGCCCGAACGATGTCGCTGCCCTTCTCGTGGACCACCTCCGGCCTGGACTGGGCACTGATCGCCGCCACCCGCTGGCGCAGCAGTTCGACCGAGGCCTCGCCGAACCGGTGGGGCAAGGGGCAGTAACCGTCCTTGTCATAGGCAGACTTCAGTTCGGACAAGGCCGTCCCCGCGACAGTGGACACAGTCATGGAAGGGTTCTCCTCTGTTCGTTGAACTCGCGTTCGTTGATCTCGTATTGCGTAACGGCCGGACGCGGCCGTCAGAGGGTTCAAAGGGGCAGGTCGACAAGGGCGTCGCCCCGCCACAGCCGGGCATAGCGCCCGCCCGCGGCCATCAGCTCCTCGTGCGTTCCCGACTCGACGACGCTGCCGGCGTCGACGAGCACGACGCGGTCGGCGCGTGCCGCCGTGTCCGGCCGGTGGGCGACGATCAGCGCGGTGCGGCCCGCGCTCAGCTTTCCGATCGCCTCCGACACGGCGGCCTCAGTGGCCGGATCGAGCGCCGAGGTGGCCTCGTCCAGGATGAGGACGTCCGGCGCGACGAGTTGGGCCCGGGCCAGAGCTATCAGCTGCCGCTCCCCCGCGGAGAGGTTCCGGCCGCCTTCGGCGACGGGGTGCGCGTAGCCGCCGGGCAGCCGGGAGAGCAGGTCGTGCGCTCCCACTGCCCGGGCCGCGGCCTCGATCTCGGTGCCACTCGCGCCGGGGCGTCCGTAGGCGATGGCCTCGGCAACCGTCCCCGCCTGCAGGTGGCTCTCCTGGGGGACGATGCCGAGGCGACCCCGGTAGGCGGCGCGATCCAGGTCCCGTACGTCGTGGCCGTCCACGCGCACGGTGCCCGAGGTGACGTCGTAGTACCGCGCCACGAGCTTGACGAGGGTCGACTTGCCCGCGCCCGTCTCACCGACCAGCGCGAGGGTCTGCCCCGCCGGGACGGTGAGGTCGATCCCCGCCAGGGCGTCGCGGTGCGCTCCCCGATAGCGGAAGCGGACGTCCTCGAACTCGATGTGTCCGGCGAGCCGTTCCACCGGCAGGGGCTCCTCGGCCTGCGGTGTCCCCGCCGGGTCGTGGAACAGCTCCTGGATGCGGCGGAAGCCAGTCGAGGCCTGCTGGTATCCGTCGAGGACCTGCGACAACTGCAATACGGAGGCAAAGAACGCCGACACGTACAGCAGCAGAACGACGAGGGTGCCGACGGTGAGGGTGCCGGCCGCGACGCGGCTGGCACCGACCACCAGGACGCAAGAGGCGACCGCTTCGGGCAAGAACTCCACGAACCCGAAGTAGAGCGCCATCAGCCGCTGCGTTTTTAGACGCGCCCGGCGGTACACGTCCCCATGGTGCGCGAAGCTTTCGGCGTCGGCGCCCGTACGACCGAAGGCCTGGGTCACGCGCAGCCCTTCAGTGCTCTCGCGCAGCAGGGCATTGACCGTGCCGGCCTTCTCACGCGCCTCGTCGTACGCCTTGGCCGAGGCGGGACGGAACAGGACGGTCACCAGCAGCAGGACCGGCACGGCCCCGCACACCACCAGCGCCAGCGGCCAGTCCAGGGAGAACTGCACCGCCAGCACGGTGAGCGTCGACAGGACGCTCACGGCAGCCGTGGCGAACCCGGTCTGCGCGAACGACGCCACGGCCTCCACGTCGGCGGTCAGCCGGGTCATGATCCGCCCGGACAGCTCGCGTTCGTAGTACTGGAGGTCGAGCCGGTGCAGATGGGCGAAGGTCCGCATCCGAAGGAGATACCGGATGCGTTCGCCGGTGGCGCCGTTGAGGCGGATCTGCGCGAGGCTCACGCCCCAGCCCGCGACGACGACGGCCCCCGCCGCCAGGGCCATCGCCAGGACTGCCTCCGTGGCCGCCTGCCGGACACCGTCGTCGATCCCGCTGCGGATGAACAGCGGGACGAAGACACCGCCCAGGGCGTCGAGCACCACCATCAGTGCCCCGACGGCGAGCGCCACGCGGAAGGGCCTCAACAGCCTCGACGGGCCGTAGTCCGGTTCGGGCCGCAGGGCGGGGGCGACAGCTGCCCCGGTGAGCCGGGCCAGCGCGCGCGGCGCGGGCCGTGACGGCACCTCGCCGGAAGGCGCCGTCACGGTCACCGGCCCGGCCCGTACCACCTGTGGTTCGGATTCCGTCGCTGACGACGCGATTTCGGGCGCCGTCTCTTCCTGCCGCGCGAGCAGCGTCCGGTAGCGGGCGCATCGGGCCATGAGGTCGCTGTGCGTGCCCGTGTCCACGAGCCGTCCCTCGTCGAGTACGGCGATGCGGTCGGCCAGTTCGAGGGTGGAGCGGCGGCGGGCGACGAGCACGGTGGTGCGGTCGCGGGTGATGCGCCGCAGGGTGCGGTGGATCTCCGCCTCGGTGCGCGGGTCCACGTGCGACGTGGCGTCGTCGAGCAGCAGGATCCGTGGCTCGGTGAGCAGGGCGCGGGCGAGCGCGAGGCGCTGCCGCTGCCCGCCGGACAGGGTCAGTCCCCGTTCTCCGACGGCGGTGTCGTAGCCCTCGGGCAGCTCCTCCACGAACCGGTCGGCGCCCGCCGCCCGGGCCGCTGCGCACACCTGCTCGTCGGTGGCGTCGGGCCGGCCATAGGCGATGTTGCCCCGAATGGTGCCGGAGAACAGGAAGCTGTCCTCGGGCACCAGGCCGAAAGCCGAGCGCAGCGAGTCGAGCGTCAGCTCACGCACGTCGGTGCCGCCGACGCGGACGGCTCCCTGCCGTACGTCGTAAAAGCGCGGCAGCAGCGTCGTCACGGTCGACTTGCCCGAGCCCGGGGCCCCGACCAGGGCGAGGGTCTCCCCCGCCGCGACCGTCAGCGTGAGCCCCTTCAGGACCGGAGCCCCAGAGCCGTATCCGAAGGTCACGTTGTCCAGTTCGACGGTCGGCGGGGCCGCCGGGGACAGGGCCACCGCCTGGGGGGCCTCGGTGACCAGTGGGCGGGTATCGATGAGTTCAAAGACGCGCGCGACGCTGGCGCGGGCCTGGTGGACCCCGGTCACCAGGGCGGCGAGGCCGCGCATGGGCACAACCATCTCGGCGAGGTACGTGGAGAACGCCACGAACGTGCCGACTGAGATGTTCCCCCGGGCCGCCATCCAGCCCCCGAGGGCCAGGATGCCGACCTGCCCGAGCAGCGGCAGGGCCTGCAGGGTCGCGCCGTACAGGCCGTTGAGCCCTACGACGCGGGAGCGGGCCGTGAACAGTCGACGCGCGGCCGCCTCCAGCCGCCGCATTTCCCGTGCCTCCTGCGCGAAGCCCTTCACGACGCGGACGCCGGCGATGGAGTCGTCGACGACCCCGGCGACCAGCGCCTCGCGCTGCTGCGCCTCGCGGGCCGCCCCGTACATGCGCCGGTCGCTGTGCAGCGCGGTGAGCAGCAGGAGCGGCAGCACCAGCAGCATGACCAGGGTCAGGGCGGGTGACAGCACCAGCATGACGCCCAGCGCCAGGACGAACATCAGCACGCCGGCGAGCACATGGGGCAGGAGCATCAGCAGACCTTGAACCATGGTGAGGTCGGAGATCGCCCTGCTGACGACCTGTCCGGCCCTCAACTCGTCCTGGCGCGCGCCGTCGAGCTGCGACAGGGTGCGGAAGATGTCGTTGCGCAAGCCGTACTGGACGTCGTACGAGAGCCGGGCCGCGAGGTAGCGCCGCGCGGCGCCCGCGCCGAACCGCGCGAGGCCTGTGGCGACCAAGGCGGCCACGCAAGGCAGCAGGCCGAGTTCGTCGGTGAGAACGACCCGGTCAACGACCGTGCGCTGGATCAGCGGCACCATCAGCGCCGCGCCGGTGACCAGCAGCGTGGCGACGAGCGCGCACGCGACCGTACGGCGGTGGCGGAGGCTGTACGACAGCAGGCGGCGCAGCCCTCGGTCCGCGGGGGCCGGTTTGGCGCGGTGCCGCTCTTTCGCCTGGCGCATCACACCGGGTCCTTGATAAACGCGGCGAGCCTGTCGAGCCCCTCGTCGAGGGTGTCCGGTTCCAGCAGACTGCAGGACAGGCGCAGTTGGCGCTCACCTCCCGCGCCGTCGTAGAAGTGGTGCATGGGGGTCCAGATCACCCCGTACTTCTCCGCCGACAGCGCCAGGAGCTCGTCGGTGACGTCGAAGGGCACGGTCACCACGGCGAAAAAGCCTCCGGCCGGGGTGTTCCAGGTGACCTCAGGCGCTTCTCCGTCGAACGGGCGGGGGAAGCGGCGCTCGAGCCCATCGAGGACCTGGCGCAGGTTGCGGGCGTAGGTGGCGATCTCGCGCTCGTTGGCCCGCAGCAGGCTGTAGTCGTGGGCGATCAGCTTGCCGCCGATCACCGCCTGCGCGACGGGGGGCGTGTTGACCGTAACCATGCTCTTGATCTTGGAGAGTTCATCCGCGAACAGCGTGAGCGCACCGCCCATTCCGCCGTCGACGAGCTGGTCCGCCACCACGTACCCCACGCGGGCGCCGGGCAGCCCGGTCTTGGCGAATGAGCCGAGGTAGACCACGTGGCGGGCGCGGTCCAGCGACTTCAGCGTCGGCAGCCGCTCGCCCCGCGCCCGGAACAATCCGTACGGATTGTCCTCCAGCAGCAATAGCCCGGACTCATTCGCGATGTGGAGGAGTTCACGGCGCTGCTCGATTGACAGGGTCTCACCCGCCGGGTTGGAGAAGTCGGGGACGACGTAGAACGCGCGCGGCCGCAACCCCTCGGAGCGGGCCCGCCGCACCGCGGCGGCCAGGTCGTTCAGGTCGACGCCGCCGTCTCCGGAGCGCACCGGCAGCACGGGCATGTCCACCAGCCGCGCTGCCCCTGTGATCCCCACATACGTCGGCGACACCGCCAGGAGGACGTCCCGCTCATCGCGGCGCAGCGCCCGCAGGGTCAGAATCATGGCCTCCTGGCAGCCCACGGTCACCACGATCGCCTCGGGGTCGACGACGATGTCCTCGTCGACCTCCAGGTTCCTGGCGACGAGGTCGTGGACTATGCCCTTGGTGCGCCCGTACTGGAACAGGGCGCGCCGCACCTGCTCCTCGGTGCGGCCCTCGCTCTCCGCCAGGTGGCGACAGTACGTGTCGAGGTACTCGTGAATCAGTGCCACGTCGAAGTTCGCCTCGTGCGGGCGGCCCGCGGCGAAGGAAATCGCCTCGGGAAACCGCTGGGCCACCTCGTTGAGGAAGTTCATCGACGACAGCAATGCGTCGGTCAGCGAGGAGTGCAGCTCCGCCGCGAACAGGTCCGCCGTCACCACCGCTGCCCCCTTCGCACCGAGGAGGGGAGCGAGGCGCCCCGGGGCACCACGTCCAGGCCCCGCGCCCGCGTCACGTCCGCGCAGCCCGACAGAGCCAGCGCGTCCTCCAGCTCGGTGCGCAGCAACGACAGGAGGCGCTCCACGCCGCGCTGCCCGTCGGCTGCAAGACCCCACAGGACCGGGCGGCCCACCAGCACCGCCGACGCCCCCAGCGCGAGCGCCTTGAGCACGTCCGTACCGCTCCGCGCGCCGCCGTCGAGGAGCACCTCGACACGGCCCTCGACGGCGTCGCGCACGGCGGGCAGCACGTTCGGACCGGCCACCGCTCCGTCCAGCTGACGGCCCCCGTGGTTGGACACCACGACTGCGTCGACACCCAGTTCGGCGGCGCGCGCCGCGTCCTCGGGGTGCAGCACGCCCTTGAGGACCAGCGGCAGATCGGTCTGCCCGCGCAGCCAGGCCACGTCGTTCCAGGTCAGGGTCGGGTCGAACGCCTCGCTGGTGTGCACCATCACCGACGACATGCCGGCCGCGCCGCGGCGTGCGGAAAGGGTCGCGGCGGCGGGGAAGTTGGCCGCCACGACGTCCTGCGGGAGAACGAAGGCGTTGCGCATGTCCCGCAGCCGCCGCCCCATCCGGGGGACGTCCACCGTCAGGACGAGCGCCTCGCAGCCCGCGGCCTCGGCGCGGTCGATCAGGTCCGTCAGCAGGATCCGGTCACGCAGCCAGTACAGCTGGAGCCAGGTCTGCGAGCAGACCGCAGTGATCTCCTCCAGCGTGTACGTGCTCAGCACCCCCGCCACGTAAGGGATACCGGCCGCCTCGGCGGCGCGCGCGGCGGCCAGCTCGCCGTCGGGGTGGAACAGCCGCTGGTAAGCCATGGGCGCAATGCCCACCGGCATGGCCGCGGTGGCACCGAGGACGGTGGTCGCCGTGTCGGTGCCGGACACGTCCGCCAGGACGCGCGGCACGAGGAAGAGGTCCTCGAACGCGGCCCGGTTGGCGGCGAGCGTCGCCTCGGCGCCGCTGCCGCCCTCCAGGAAGTCCCGGACGTCCTGGGGCAGGGCCAGGTCGGCGGCCCGCTGGGCGTCGGCGGAGGTCAGCCAGTGGGCGCTGCCCGCCGCGCGGCGCGGTGCGCTGTGGGCCGGTTCGGTGCGCGGTGTCGTGTCGAGGGTGCTCATGCGCGACCGCCTTCCCGGGCCGGGTGGGCCTGTTCCAGATCACGGGCGACGGCTTCGTACAGGGCCTTGATGTTCCGCGTCCCGAAACTCTTGGCGCCGAGCCGCTCGATGACCTCCCAGAAGAACGTCCGACGCGGGTGAGTCGACTTGGCGAAGATCTGGAAGAGCTGTCCGCCGTGGTCCTCGTCGGCCAGGATCCCCAGCCCCTTCAACTGCTCCACCGTGTAGGCCTCCGGGGAGAGTCGGTCGCCCAGCATGTCGTAGTAGGTACCGGGTGTCGTGAGGAAGCCGATGCCGCGGCTCGCAAGGTCTCCGACGGTACCGACGATGTCCCCGGCGGCCAGGGCAATGTGCTGGACCCCCGCCCCGCCGTGGTCCTTGAGGAACGCGTCGATCTGGCCCGGCTGGGCGGACAGGTCGGGCTCGATGAGGGTGAAGGTCACGTCGTGCGTGGCGTTCTGCACGACTTTCGAGATCATCGCCTGGCCCCCGACGATGATGCGCTCCTCGAATATCTCCCGGAAGCCGAGCGCGCGCCGGTAGAACTCGGCGGCCGGGACGAGGCCGTCGGCCTCCAGGCACACCGCGAAGTGGTCGATGCCGCGGACGATGCCCCGCTCGGAGGCGGCCGAGGCGGCCGCGCCCGAGGCGGCCGCGAACCCAGGAAGCAGGACGCCGCGGACGTCGGCTCCCGGCGCGGGCTGGACCAGCCGGTGCACGACGTCGCCGAATCCGCCGATCACCGCGGTGGTCTCCACCACGTCGTCCACCAGGTCCACCGGCTCCTCGATGACAGTCGCCCCGTTGGCCACAGCGTGGGCGAAGACCACCCGTACGTCGTCGACGCGCAGCGTGATGCCGCCAACGCCGTCGCCGTGCCGGGTGACGTACACAGCGGCCGGGTGCTCCTCCTTCAGGCCCTGGGTGAACACGATGACCGCGTCGCCCTGGCGCACCGCCACCGAGCGCGCGGCGCCGTCCTCCCCGAGGCCGGCGGATCCGCAGACACGGAAGCCGAACTCGTCCACCATCGAAGCGGCGTGGGCCGCCGCGTCCGCCACGAAGAACTCGACGTGGTCGAGCCGGACACCTTCCCCTGCAGGGCTGTACTGCATCAGTTCGCTTCCTTCTTCCTCTTGCTCAGGCACGTGCCCATGGCAACTCCACGGGCCCGTGCCACGTCATCCATCAAGGGCCGGGGGCTCGTTGTGCGCCGGGATGCGGCCTCAGCCGCGCTTGCGGAGTTCCTGCGCGATCACCCTGGAGATCTCCCGGATCGGCGCGGCGGCCGTCATATCGGTGTGCGCGCAGTCGACGTCGTAGTTCTCCAAGGAGCCACCGACGTGCGGCTCCCACACCGAGAAGTCGACGCCGTGCTCGGCGGCGCCATCCGCCACACGCTCTGCGGCCGCCGTGAAGAACACGACGTCGCCGTCGAAGACCGACGGCGTGAACCGGCCCGCGAGCCGCGTCCCGTTCACACAGGCTGCCAGCAGCCGCGCCAGCATCACCTCGTCGAACCCGGCCAGCACCCCGCCCTGCCCGCGCAGCAGCGCGATCGCCTCGGACAGTGACGGCTCGTGGCCCTCCTCGTCCGACGCGTCCACCAACCCCATCCCCTGAAGTAGGCCACGTAGGATCCGTCGCTCCCCGGCCTCCTGGTCGGTGGCGGTGACCGCCTCGGCGGGCTCCACCGCCGGATAGCCGTCCAGCAGCGCGAGCAGTGACACCGTCTCGCCCTGGTCCTGCAGCGCGGTCGCCACGGCGTGCGCGATCACCGCTCCCAGGGACCAACCCAGGATCCGGTACGGCCCGGCGGGCTGCACGGTGCGCATGTGCGCCACGTAGTCGGCGGCCATCTCCTCAATGCTTTGGGGGAGTTCAGCGGGCTCGGCGATACCGCGCGCCTGCAGACCGTACACGGGCTGGTCGGGCTCCAGGTGCGGGAGGATTCCCGCGTACGGCCAGCTCAGTCCGCCCGCCGGGTGCACGCAGAACAGCGGCGCCGGACCGGATCCAGCAGGCCTGGTGGCCTCACGCAGCGGCAGCAGCACCCCGAGACCGTCATGGCCACCGCTCTCCGTGCCGAAGCGGTGGACTAGCTCTGCCACCGACGGGGCCTCGAACAACGCCCGTACGGGCAGCTCCGCCCCGAAGACCGACCGGATGCGGCTCACCAGGCGCACCGCCGACAGGGAGTGCCCGCCCAGGGAGAAGAAGCTGTCGTCGATCCCCACCGACGCGACCCCCAGCACCTCGGCGAACAACCCGCACAGCGCCTCTTCCTGGGGATTGCGCGGTGCCCGGCCCGACAGCGTGGCGGCGCCCGGTTCCGGCGCGGGCAGCGCACGACGGTCCAGCTTTCCGTGCACGCCCACCGGCAGCACGTCCAGCTCGACGATCGCCGTCGGCACCATGAAGTCCGGTAGCACCGCGGCGAGCGAGCGCCGCAGCGCACCCGGGTCCGCCGACGCGCCTGCGGCCGCTACCACATAGGCGGCGAGCACCTTCTCGCCGCGCGCGTTCTCCCGCACCGCGACCGCAGCCCGCTCGACCTCAGGCAGGGCGGCTAGGGCCGCCTCCACCTCGCCGAGCTCGATGCGGAAGCCGCGCAGCTTGACCTGGTCGTCGGCGCGCCCCACGAACTCCAGCTCACCGCCACGGCGCCGTACGACGTCGCCCGTGCGGTACATTCGCCCGCCCGCCGGGCCGTACGGATCGGCGACGAACCGCTCCGCGGTCAGACCGGGGCGGCCCGCGTACCCGCGCGCCACCTGGGGGCCCGCCAGATACAGCTCGCCGGGCACGCCCTCCGGAACCGGCCGCAGGCGGCCGTCGAGGACGTACGCTCGCATGCCCGCGACCGGAACGCCCAGCGGCACGACGGACTCACCGGACACGGCGGCGTCGGGCCCCACCTCACGGTGGGTGACCTGCACGGTCGTCTCGGTCGGGCCGTACAGGTTGACGCACGGCATGCCCCAGACGCGGGACACGCGCTTCACGATCGCGCCCGGAAGCGGCTCACCGCCCACGAACAGCCGGCGCAGCGTCGACGTTCCTCCGGTAGCCTCCGCAGCGTCGCACACGGCGGGGACGAGGGAGGGCACCAGCTGCGCGACTGTCGTCCCGTTCTCGCTCATGTACGCAGTCAGGCGCTCCGGATCCGCCGCCACCGCCGCCGGGACCACCTGCACGGTGGCTCCGGACACCAGGGGAAGCCAGAGCTCCCACACGGAGGCGTCGAAGCTCGGCGAGGTACGCGCCAGCACCCTGTCGCGCCCGTCGAGCGGATACTCCCGCGCCATCCACCGCAGGTGCCCGCCGATGCCCCGGTGTGTGGCCACGACTCCCTTGGGCTTGCCGGTGGAACCGGACGTGTAGATCACATACGCGGGATGGTCGGCGCACAGCGCCGCTCGCCGTTCGGCGTTGCTCAGGCCGCCGGTCCCCGGCCCCGACAGCTCCTGTTCGAGGTCCGCCAGGCGCAGCACGGTCACATCTGCGTCGTGCCGCCCGGCGACCGCCTCGTGCTCCGACCCGTCGGTCAGCAGGACGACCGGCTTCGCCTCGGACAGCAGCAGGGCGATGCGGTCGGCCGGATACCCCGGGTCGACCGGCAGGTACGCGCCCCCGGACTTGGCGACGGCGACCATCGCTACCAGCAGCTCCACCGAGCGGGGCAGCAGCAGCCCGACGACCGACTCGGGGCCGACTCCCCGGCCCACCAGGAGCCGGGCCATGCGGTTCGCCCGAGCGTCGAGTTCGGCGTACGTCACCTGGACGCCGTCGCCGGCGACCGCCACGGCGTCGGGCGTCCGGGCCACCTGCTCCTCGAACAGCGCGGGCAGTGTGTCCGCCAGCCGTTCAACGACCGGGGCCTGTTCCCCGACGAGTTCTCGTCGCTCGTCCGCGGTGAGGGTGTCCGCGTCACCGATCGGCCGGTCGGGTTCTGCCACGAGGGCCGCGAGCAGCCGGGTCCACCGGTCGGCGAAGACGCGGACCGTGGAGGCGTCGAACAGGTCGGAGGCGAACTCCAACCCGCCGGTGATGCCGACCGGTGCACCGTCGGACGCGTACTCCTCGCGCAGCGCCAGCGACAGGTCGAACTTCGCCACCGCCGACCGCGCCGATTGACCGGTCATCGTCACGCCCGGAAGGAGCAGTTCGGCCCGGGTGTTGTTCTGAAGGGCGAGCATGACCTGGAAGAGCGGGTGGCGGGACATCGACCGCGCAGGGTTCAGCACCTCGACGAGGTGCTCGAAGGGCACGTCCTGGTGCGCGTACGCTGCCAGGTCCGTCTCGCGTACGTGCTCAATCAGCTCACGGAACGTCGGGTCGCCGGACACGTCCGTGCGCAGGACGAGCGTGTTGACGAAGAACCCGACCAGGTCGTCGAGCGCTTCGTCGGTACGGCCGGCGATCGGCGAGCCGATGGGGATGTCCGTACCCGCACCCAGACGGGACAGGAGAACGGCGAAGGCCGCCTGGAGAACCATGAACATGCTCGCGCCCGACTCACGCGCCAGCGCGACCAGCTCCGCGTGCAGCCCGGCGGCGACGTCCACCGGAACACTGTCGCCCCGGTACGAGGCCACCGCGGGCCTGGGCCGGTCCGTCGGCAGCTCAAGCTGCTCCGGCAGACCGGCGAGCACCCGGGTCCAGTGCGCCAACTGGGCACCGAGCACGCTGCCCTGGTCGGACTCGTCACCCAGCAACTCCCGCTGCCACAAGGCGTAGTCCGCGTACTGCACCGGAAGCGGCTCCCACTGCGGAGCGCGCCCCTCGGTGCGTGCCGCGTACGCCGTCGTGATGTCCCGCGCCAACGGCGCCATCGACCAGCCGTCACCCGCGATGTGGTGCAGCACCACGAGAAGGACATGCGTCCCATCCTCGGCGACGAACAAGGAGGCCCGCAGTGGCAGTTCCCTCGTCAGGTCGAAGCCTCGCGACGCCTCCTCGGCGAGCCGCTCCTCCAATTCCGGCGCCGACCCCACCTCGACCGCGGGGAGTCCGATGCGCGCGTCGTCCGCCGACAGGATCCTCTGGTACGGAACACCGTCGGGGCCCTCGGGGAAGAGCGTGCGCAGCGACTCGTGCCGCTCGACGACGTTCTGGAGGGCTGTCTCCAGGGCGGTGCGGTCGAGTCCACCCGTCAGCCGCAGGGTGATGGGCAGGTTGTACGTGGACGCGCTCGCCCCCTCGAACCGGTTGAGGAACCACATGCGGCGCTGGGCGAACGCCAGCGGCAGCCGCTCGGGGCGCTCCATCGGGGCGAGCGGCACCCGCGCCGTGTCGGCCCGCCCGATGTGCCGGGCGAGCTCGGCGACGGTGGGCGACTCGAACAGGGCCCGCAGCGGCAGCTCGACACCGAGGACGGTACGGATGCGGCTGACGACGCGGGTGGCGAGCAGCGAGTGCCCGCCCAGGTCGAAGAACCCGTCGTCGATGCCGACCGTCTCCAGGCCGAGAACCTCGCCGAACACCGCACACAGCACTTCCTCGTGCGCGGTGCGCGGCCCGCGCGAGGCGGCCTCCGAGGCGTACTCGGGGGCGGGCAGGGCCCGGCGGTCGAGCTTGCGGTTGACCGTCAGCGGAAGATGGTCCAGGACCACCACGGCAGAGGGGACCATGAACTCGGGCAGGCCCTCACCGACGTACCGCCGCAGCGCGGACGGCTCCGGCTGTTCGGCGCTGTTCGCCGGTACGACGTAGGCGACCAGTCGCTTGTCCCCCGGCCGGTCCTCACGCGCGAGGACCGCCACCTGGGCGACCTGCGGGTGGGCGGCCAGCACCGACTCCACCTCGGCCGGCTCGATCCGGTAGCCGCGGATCTTGACCTGGAAGTCGGCGCGCCCCAGGAACTCCAGCGTACCGTCCCCCCGCCAGCGGGCCAGGTCACCCGTGCGATACATGCGCTCACCGGCGGTGCCGTAGGGGTTGGCGACGAATCGCTCGGCCGTGAGGCCAGGGCGGTTGAGGTAGCCGCGCGCCAGCTGGGCGCCCGCGAGGTAGAGCTCACCGGTCACGCCCACGGGGACGGGCCGGAGGCCGGCGTCGAGGACGTAGACCTGGCTGTTGTCGACCGGCGCACCGATCGACGGGGACACCGGCCAGTCGCCGGAATCGCCGTGCAGGGCCAGCGTCGTGACGACGTGCGACTCGGTGGGCCCGTAGTGGTTGTGCAGCCTGCGCCCGCCCGGCACCGCCGCGAAGAACTCCCGCACCCGATCGTGCAGGGTCAGGGCCTCGCCCGCCTGCGCCACGTCACGCAGCTCGGGCAGTGAGAGCCCGAGCTCGGCGGCAGCCCCGGCGAGGGCCTCGACCATCAGGTTGGGGGCGAACAACTCGTTCACCCGGTACCGGTCCAGCCAGCGCGCGAAGTCGCCGGGGTGGCGGCGTACTTCGTCGCGGGGAACGGCGAGGGTGCGTCCGGACCAAAGTGTGGTGAAGAGCTCCTGCGCCGCCACGTCGAAGCTGATCGACGTGAAGTTGGCGGTGACCACCCCGACACCCTCGGGACGAGTCCGCTCGTGCCAGGCCAGCAGATTGACCATGGCGCCGGAAGGGAGGACGACGCCCTTCGGGCGCCCTGTGGAGCCGGAGGTGTAGATCAGGTAGACAGAGTGCTCGGGCCGCAGGTCCTGGACCTCGACCGGACCGGAAGCGACCTCGGCCAGGGTCTGGGCGAAGCCGGGTGCGTCGACGACGATCGCCTCGGGGGACACGTCGGCGGGGATGTTGTCCACCGTGCCGGTGGCCGTGATCACGGACACCGGGTCGGCATCCTCGAACATATACGCGATCCGATCCGCCGGGTAGTCCGGATCCACGGGCAGGTAGGCGGCACCGGTCTTGACCACGGCCAGCAACGCCACCGGCAGCCACTGGGAGCGCGGCAGCATCAGGGCCACCGTCTTCCCCGGTCGCGCACCCGCACCGCGCAGAACGTGCGCCAGTCGGGTCGATGCGGCGTCCAGCTCCGCGTACGTCAGCCGCACGTCCTCGAAGACGACGGCCAACGCATCCGGAGACTGCGCGACGCGACGCGCGAACAGCTCGGGGAGTGACACCCACGGTACGTCCACCGCTGTGTCGTTGAAGGCCGAGACCAGCTCCGCACACTCACCCGCCGACAACACCCGAGTGGAGCCCACCCGCACGTCCGGGGACGCCACGACCTCGGTCAGCAAGCGGACGAACCGCTCCACCAGACGCACGGCCGAGGAACGGTCGAAGAGGTCGGTCGCGAACTCCAGCACGCCGGCCAGTCCCGCGGGGGCACCCTCGCCGTTCCGTTGCTCGCTCATGGTGAGGAAGAGGTCGAACTTGGAGCTGGTGCTGCTGGAAACCTGCCCGATCATCTCCAGTGAAGACAGCCGCAGCTCGGCCCGTGTGTTGTTCTGGAGGGCGAGCATGACCTGGAAGAGCGGGTGGCGGGACAGGGAGCGCGTCGGGTTGAGCACCTCCACCAGGTGCTCGAAGGGCACGTCCTGATTGGCGTAAGCCGCCAGGTCCGTCTCCCGCACCCGCCCGATCAGCTCACGGAACGTGGGATCACCGGACAGGTCCGTGCGCAGCACCAGCGTGTTCACGAAGAACCCGACCAGATCATCCAACGCCTCGTCCGTACGACCCGCGACCGGCGAACCGATCGGAATGTCCGTCCCCGCACCCAGCCGCGACAGAAGCGTGGCGAAGGCCGCCTGGAGCACCATGAAGACGCTCGCGCCGGACTCTCGGGCGAGCAGGACCAGGGACGCGTGGAGCTCCGGGCCGAGCTCCACTGCGACGCTGTCACCACCGAATGTGGCCACCGCGGGCCTCGGACGGTCCGTCGGCAGCTCCAAACGCTCCGGGACACCGGCAAGTGTCCGTGTCCAGTAGGCGACCTGACGGCTCAGCACGCTTTCCGGGTCAGACTCCTCGCCCAACAGCTCCCGCTGCCACAACGCGTAATCGGCGTACTGCACCGGCAGCGGATCCCAGGCCGGAGCACGGCCCTCGGTGCGTGCCGCGTACGCGGCCGCGACATCCCGCGCCAGCGGTGCCATGGACCAGCCGTCGCCCGCGATGTGGTGCAGCACCACCACGAGTACGTGACTCGCTCCGCCGACGTCGAAAACACTCACTCTCAGAGGCAGTTCACAGGTCAGGTCGAAACCGCGCCCGGTGAACGCGGCCACGAGGTCGACCAGCGACTCCTCCGTCGCGGACTCCATGTGCACGGTCATCAGACCGGCACCAGCCGGACGGATCTCCTGGAACGGAACACCGTCCGCCCCCTCCGGGAACACCGTCCGCAGCGACTCGTGCCGTCCGACGACATCCCCCAGCGCCGCGGCCAGTGCCGCGCGATCCAACACACCGTCCATCCGTAGCACCACCGGCATGTTGTACAGCGACGCCGACGCACCCTCGAACCGGTTCAGGAACCACATCCGACGCTGCGCAAACGACAACGGCACCACCGCCGGCCGCTCCACCGCCACGAGCGGCGTTCGAGCAGGCCCGGCCTCGCCCATGTACGCGGCCAATTGCGCCACGGTAGGTGCTTCGAACAGGGCGCGCAGAGGCAGTTCCACTCCGAGAGCGGTACGGACGCGACTCACCACGCGGGTGGCCAGCAGGGAGTGGCCGCCCAGGTCGAAGAAGCTGTCGTCGATCCCAATCCGCTCCAGGCCGAGAACTTCCCCGAAGACCGCGCAGAGCACCTCTTCATGGGCGCTGCGCGGCGCGCGAGAGGTCGCCGCCGTCTCGTACGCCGGCGCGGGCAGGGCACGGCGGTCGAGCTTGCCGTTGGGAGTCAGCGGAAGGGCTCCGAGGACGACCACGGCCGACGGGACCATGAACTCGGGCAGGCTGTCCGCGACGTACTGCCGCAGTTCGGCCGAATCCGGCTGTTCAGCGCCATTCGCCGCCGTCACGACGTACGCGACAAGGCGCTTGTCCCCCTGCCGGTCCTCGCGGGCTATCACTGCCACCTGCGCGATCCGCGGATGCGCCGACAGGGCCGACTCCACCTCGCCCAACTCGACGCGGTAGCCGCGGATCTTGACCTGCTCGTCGGTCCGGCCCAGGAACTCCAGGATGCCGGAGGCCTCCCAGCGGGCCAGGTCACCAGTGCGATACATCCGCTCCCCCGGTGCCCCGAACGGGTCGGCGACGAACCGCTCGGCGGTAAGGCCAGGGCGGTTCAGGTAGCCGCGGGCCAGTCCGGCGCCCGCGAGGTACAGCTCACCCGTGACTCCGGCGGGCACCGGTCGCAGCGTGCGGTCCAGGACGTACGCACGCGTCTGCTCCAGCGGCCGCCCCAGCGGCACAGGGCTGGTGACGTCGTCGGCTTCCCGCCATACGGTGCCCGTCACGCACAGGGTCGTCTCGGTCGGACCGTACAGCGTGCGCAGGTTCGTCTCGGGACAGTGGGTCAACACGTGGCGCATCGCGTCAGCCGAGATCACGTCGCCACCGGTGAGAACCTCCCGCGTACGGGAGAAGGCCGTGACCAGCTCTTCGGCCATGACGCGGAAGAGGCCCGCTGTGAGGTGGAGGTGCGACACCTCGTACGACCGCACCAGGTGGTCCAAGTCCGCCGCTTCCAGGGCGCCTTCGGGTGCCACCACGACGCGGGCGCCGTTCAGCAGCGGGACCCAAATCTCGTACACGGAGATGTCGAAGGCGTGCGGGGCGTGCATCAGCACGCTGTCCCCTGGGCCTACGTTCCAGCCCGAGTCCACGACGAGGTCCATGACATTGCGGTGCGAGACGGCCACGCCCTTGGGCACACCGGTGGAGCCGGACGTGTACATCACGTACGCCAGGGCGTCCGGAAGCACGTCCGCCTCGTCCGCTGCCGCATCGGTCACGGTGGTGGACTCAGCTGTGGAGGCGACGTCATCGATGACGAGGACCGCGACGCCCTTGTCCCGCTGCGCGGCGGCCAGGGCATGCCCAGCGAACGTCGCATCGGTCAGCAGGACCGGCGCGTCGGCCTCGTCCAGGACCGCTCGCATGCGTGCGACCGGGTAGCCCGTGTGCAGCGGTACGTACGTACCGCCGGCCCGGAGCACGGCGAGCAGAGCCGCGATCAGGTCCGCCGAACGCTCCATGAGTACGGCGACCGGGGTCTCCGCGGCGACACCGAGCGCGGTCAGGCGTTCGGCCACGAGCCGTGAGCGGGCGTCGAGTTCGGCGAACGTCCACCGGATTTCGCCGCCCTCGACGGCGACCGCCTCAGGCGTACGGGCTGCGGCGGCGGCAAACATCGCCGGCACGGTGGCCGACCCTCCGCTGATCGCCGATGCGTCGTTCTCGGACCGGGCCGGACCCTGCCAATCGACGAGGAGTTGGTGGCGCTCCTGCTCGGGGAGGAGTTCCAGATCCGCCAGGCGTGCGTCCGGGTTCCGTACGGCGTGGGCGAGGAACAGACCGAAACGCTCGACCATGCGTTCGATCGTGGTGCGGTTGAACAGATCGGTCGCGTACTCGAAGACACCGGCCAGCCCGGCCGCCTCGCCGCTCTCGGTGTGGCGCTCGCCGACGTTGACGGTGAGGTCGAAACGGGCGGCCGAGACGCGGGCCGCCTCATCGACTCCGGCCGACACGGTGAGGCCGGGCAGGCGCAGGTCTGCCTCGTCGTTGTTCTGGAGGGCGAGCATCACCTGGAAGAGCGGATGGCGGGACATTGAGCGCGCCGGATTCAGGACCTCGACGAGGTGCTCGAAGGGCACGTCCTGGTGGGCGTAGGCCGCCAGGTCCGTCTCCCGGACGCGCGCGATCAGCTCACGGAAGGTCGGATCACCGGAGAGATCCGTGCGCAGGACAAGCGTGTTGACGAAGAACCCGACCAGATCGTCCAGCGCTTCGTCGGTACGACCGGCGATCGGCGAGCCGATGGGAACGTCCGTACCGGCACCCAGCCGCGACAACAGCGTGGCCAGCGCGGCCTGGAGCACCATGAACACACTCGCACCTGACTCCCGCGAGAGTTCGACGAGGCGGTCGTGGGTCTGCGCATCGACCGCGAACGGCACCGTGTCGCCGCGATGAGACGCCACGGCAGGGCGCGGCCGGTCCGTCGGCAGCTCCAGTTCGTCGGGTACGCCGTCCAGAGCCGCGGCCCAGTGGGCGAGCTGGCGCGAAGCCAGGCTGTCGGGATCGTCTTCGCTGCCCAGCAGGTCGCGCTGCCAGAGGCTGAAGTCGGCGTACTGGATGGGGAGCGGCTCCCAGTCCGGGCCGCGGCCCTCGGCACGTGCCGCGTACGCGGTGGCGATGTCACGCGCCAGCGGCGCCATAGACCAGCCGTCGCCCGCGATGTGGTGCAGCACCACAACGAGGACGTGCGATCCGTCACCCATCGCCAAGAGGCGTGCACGAAGGGGAATTTCGGTGGTCAAGTCGAAGCCGGTACCCACAAGGGCCGCGAGGCGCTCCGCCAAGACCGAGATCTCCACTTCCTCCACCGTGAGTTCGGCACTCTGCGGGGCGTGGGGCACGAGGACGTGCTGGTAGGGCTCTCCGGCGGAGTTCTCCGGGAAGACGGTGCGGAGACTCTCGTGACGTACGACCACGTCATGGAAGGCGGCCTGGAGGGCAGCCTGGTCGAGGTCGCCGGTCAGGCGCAGGACGACCGGCATGTTGTACGTCGCTGCCTCTGCGCCTTCGAGGCGGTTGAGGAACCAGAGACGTCGCTGGCCGAACGACAACGGGACCTCTGCCGGCCGTTCTCCGGCGACCAGCGCGGTCCGAGCGCCCGCAGCCCCGCCTATCTCCTCGGCGAGTTGAGCGACGGTCGGCGTCTCGAACAGTGCCCGCAGCGGAATCTCGACGCCGAGGGTGGTACGGATGCGGCTGACGACGCGGGTGGCGAGCAGGGAGTGGCCGCCCAGGTCGAAGAAGCTGTCGTCGATGCCGACCGTCTCCAGGCCGAGGACCTCGGCAAACACCGCGCACAGAGCCTCTTCCCGCGCGTTGCGCGCAGCGCGTGAAGCAGCACTTGCCCCGTACTCGGGGGCGGGCAGGGCACGGCGGTCGATCTTGCGGTTGACCGTGAGCGGGAACGCGTCCAGGACCATCACCGCGGCCGGGACCATGAACTCCGGCAGGCTCTCACCGGCGTAGCGGCGCAGTGCGGCCGGGTCCGGCTGTTCGGCGCCGTTCGACGGGACGACGTAGGCGATCAGGCGCTTGTCACCGGGCCGGTCTTCCCGCACCAGTACCACGGCCTGAGCGACCCGCGGATGGCCGGTCAGGACCGCCTCGATCTCACCCAGCTCGATGCGGAAGCCCCGCAGCTTCACCTGATCATCCGCGCGCCCTACGTACTCCAGATTGCCGTCCGCACGCCAACGCGCCACATCCCCCGTGCGGTACATCCGCTCACCCGGCATCCCGTGCAGGTCGGCGACGAACCGCTCCGCGGTCAGGCCAGGGCGATTCAGATACCCACGAGCAAGCTGGACACCCGCGAGATAGAGCTCTCCCGTCACACCGGCCGGGACGGGCTGAAGGTTCCGGTCCAGGACGTAGGCGCGGGTGTTCCACAACGGCCGCCCGATCGGCGGCACCGCCACCACACCCCCCGCCAACGGATCACTCGCCGCCGAGGCAACCGTCGCCTCCGTCGGACCATACACATTCAACATCCGCCGGCCCCGCGCCCAACGCGCCGCGACATCCGGCGGACACGCCTCACCCGCCACGATCAACGTCACCGACTCCGGCAGACCACCCTCAGCCTCCAGCACCGGCAACACCGCCGGCGGCAACGTCGCATGCGTCACCCCCGACCGCACGATCAGATCCGCCAACGCCGGACCCGGCACCAGCTCCTCAGCCGACGCCACCACCAACGCCGCACCCGCCAACCACGCCGGCCAAATGTCCGCCACCGCCGCATCAAAACTCGGCGACGCAAACTGCAACAGACGACTCCCACCCGTCACACCCAGACGAGCAATATGATCCGCCGCCAAATTCGGCACACCCCGATGCGAAACCACCACACCCTTAGGACGCCCCGTCGAACCCGACGTATAAATCACATACGCCGCACCATCCACACCCAACACCGACAACCGCTCACCATCAGAGAGATCACCGGAAGCGAAACCCCTCTCGGAATCACGGACCAAAACCCGAGCGACACCCTCCGGAATCCCGATGCCGGAATCATCCACGACCACGACCGCAATCGGATCAGCGTCCTCGAGCATGAACTGCACACGCTCCACCGGATACTGCGGATCGACCGGCACATACGCACCACCAGCCTTCAACACCCCCAGCATCGCCACCAACAGATCCACCGACCGCGGCAACACCAACGCCACAACCGACTCCGGACCTACACCACGACCCACCAACAACCGCGCCAAACGATTCGCACGCGCATTCAACTCCGCATACGAAACAACCCCATCACCGCACACCACTGCAACGGCATCCGGAGTACGAGCAACCTGCCGCTCAAACAACACAGGCAACGGAGCCACCACCACATCAGACCCCACCCCCTGCCACCCCGACAAAAGATCCCGCCGCTCCCCCACATCAAGGATGTCCACCGACCCCACCAACACATCAGGATCAGCAACAACACCCACCAGCAAACGACGCAGATACACCACGAACGACTCAACCGTCGAACGATCAAACAAATCCGTCGCAAACTCGAAGACACCCGTCAGACCGGCCGGCGTGCCCTGCTCGGTGAACTGCTCCGAAATGCCGAGGGACAGGTCGAACTTGGCGGTGTCCGCGGCGAAGTCCACGAGGCTCAGGGTGAGCCCCTTGAGCTGGAGTTCCGCCTGCGTGTTGTTCTGGAAGGCGAGCGCGACCTGGAAGAGCGGGTGGCGGGACATGGAACGCGCCGGGTTCAGAACCTCCACCAGGTGCTCGAACGGCACCTCCTGGTGCTCGTGCGCGGAGAGGACGGACGTGCGCACCTGTGCGAGGAGTCCGCGGAAGGTGGGGTTGCCGGAAAGGTCCGTGCGCAGAACGAGGGTGTTGACGAAGAACCCGACCAGATCGTCCAGCGCCTCGTCCGTGCGGCCCGCGATGGGCGCGCCGATCGGGATGTCCGTGCCCCCACCCAAGCGCGACAACAGCGCGGCGAAAGCCGCCTGGACGACCATGAACATGCTCGCGCCTGATTCGCGCGCCAACGCGCCGAGACCGGAATGCAGTTCGGCGTCGATCTCCACGGGCACACGGTCACCGGCGTACGAGGCCGCAGCAGGCCGCGCCCGGTCCGTCGGCAGTTCGAGCTGCTCCGGGAGGCCCGCGAGCGCCTCGCTCCAGTGGGCGACCTGGCGGCTCAGCACACTTTCCGGGTCGGACTCCTCCCCCAGCAGTTCCAGTTGCCACATTGCGTAGTCGGCGTACTGGACCGGCAGCGGCTCCCAGTCCGGGATACGGCCCTCAGCCCGTGCCTCGTATGCGCCCGCGACGTCCCGCGCCAGCGGCGCCATAGACCAGCCGTCACCCGCGATGTGGTGCAGCACCACCACCAGGACGTGCGAGTCACTACTCAGGGAGAACAGGCGGGCGCGGATCGGAACGTCGACGGTCACATCGAACCCGACCTGCCGGAAAGAGACGATGAGTTCGTCCAACTCACCCTCGGACGTGGAGATCACGTCCAGCCCCGTCCATGCCTGCTCCGTGTCGAGGATCCTCTGGAACGGCGTGCCGTCCTCTCCCTCAGGGAAGACGGTGCGCAGGCTCTCGTGCCGCTCTACTACGTCGCGCAGAGCAGCGGCCAGCGCCTCGCGGTCGAGCTCACCGCTCAGACGGAGTGCGATGGGGAGGTTGTACGTCGAAACGCTTGCTCCCTCAAAGCGGTTGAGGAACCAGAGACGACGCTGCGAAAAAGAAAGAGGAATCATCACTTCTCCTGGGGGCGCGGCATCCGCCGCAGAGCGGGCCGGCGGGACTTCTCCGCTGCCCCCAACCGTTCACTGAGGCTGGCAACATCGGGAGCTTCGAACAGGGCCCGAAGCGGAATTTCTACGTTTAGTTCGGTGCGGATGCGGCTGGCGATGCGGGTGGCGAGGAGGGAGTGGCCGCCCAGGTCGAAGAAACTGTCGTCGATGCCGACCTTGTCCAGACCGAGGACTTCAGCGAAGACCGCACACAGGACTTCCTCGCGCGGATTGCGCGGAGCCCGCGAGGCGGCCGCGGAAGCGTACTCGGGCGCGGGAAGCGCACGACGGTCCAGCTTCCCGTTCGCCGTCACCGGGAACGACTCCAGCACCATCACCGCGGCCGGAACCATAAATTCCGGCAGACCCTCCCCAACAAACCGCCGCAGCCCAGACGGATCCAGATCCCCGCCATCTGCCTTCGGAACAACGTAGGCGACCAGGCGCTTGTCTCCCGGCCGATCCTCACGCGCCACCACGGCTACCTGAGCGACCTGCGGGTGCGCGGCCAGCGCCGCTTCTACCTCACCCAGCTCGACACGGAACCCACGGATCTTCACCTGGAAGTCCGCACGCCCCAGGAATTCCACCGTCCCATCAGAGGTCCAGCGAGCCAGATCACCCGTGCGATACATCCGCTCACCCGCAGCCCCGTACGGGTTGGCGACGAAACGCTCCGCCGTCAACCCCGGACGGTTGAGATAACCGCGCGCGAGCTGCACACCCGCCAGGTAGAGCTCGCCAGCAACGCCCACCGGCACAGGCTGGAGGTTGCCGTCCACGACATACACCTGGCTGTTGGCCACCGGCACACCGATCGACGGGAACACCGGCCACTCGGCCGGCTCGCCCTCCAACGTCAGTGCTGTGATCACGTGCGACTCGGTCGGACCGTAGTAGTTGTGC
>NZ_JBIWFN010000016.1:0-246525 GCF_044763085.1 Streptomyces sp. NPDC096311 | reverse complement strand
GCCGGCTGACCTCCGTCGAATTCGAGACCGTCATGACCACACCGGCCTCCCAGGTCGCGTGACCGAACCTGTCACCCAAACCTGCACCAGACCCATACGCCTAGCGCGTGGGGTGCTGCTACTCAGCGCCTCGTCTCGTACATGGTCAGGACCACGCCGCCGGGAGACGTCCGCGTCTCCACCAGGTTCAGGTTCACCCAGCTGTCCAGCGCGGTGAAGAACGGCGTGCCGCTGCCCACCACGACCGGATGGGTGGCGATCGCGTACTCGTCGATCAGCCCGGCGCGCATGGCCGCCCCGGCGAGCGTTGCGCCGCCGATGTTCATTGGGCCGCCGTCCTCGGCCTTGAGCCGGGTGATCTCGGCGATCGCGTCGCCGGTGACCAGGCGGGTGTTCCAGTCGACCTTGTCGATCGTCGAGGAGAACACTACCTTCGGCGTGTCCCGCCAGTTCCGCGCGAACTCGATCTCCGCCGGGGTGGCGCCCGGCTGCTGGTCACCGGTCGGCCAGTAGGAGCTCATCATCTCCCATAGCTTGCGCCCATACAGCGACAGGCCACTCGCCTGCTCGTGGTCGAGCCACCACTGGAACAGCTCGTGGCTCGGCGGTCCGCTCCAGCCGATGTCGTCGCCGGCCGCCGCGATGTAGCCGTCCAGGGTCACGTTCATGCCGTAGATCAGTTTCCGCATGGCCCAGCCTTCCGTCCGTGGGTGTCCGGCGTATAGACCAGCGCGGCGCGGGAAACTCATCGGTGCGCGATCTGGGCTCGCCGGTAGTCCTCGTGCTCGGGGCTCAGCGTGGTGTACTCGGCCGACACGGGCAAGCCGCCTGATCTCGACCTCGCCCTCGCGAGGAAATGCCTGCGGACAGCCGCCCGCTGGGCCGCGAGAAGGGGCTTCCAGGCACCGTTACGCTCTTCCGCCCGCGCGGTCCTCGCCAAGCCCGCTGATCCAGGCTGAGAACCCATCCTTAAACCCGCAGGGTGAAGCAGCACTGCTTGTGGCTCGTTGGAGGGGATGTGAGAGAAGAAGGACAGGCCCGGGCAGGTGAGTTGATCGGTCGGCGAGTCTTGATCGCTACCAAGCCTGCTGATTGGCTGGTCGGCATGACTGATCTTGGACCCGTCGCCTGGCCGCCTGCCCCGATCAGGACCGAGAGGCTCGTGCTCCGTGAGTCCGAGGCCCGGGACCGGGCGGCGTTCATCGAGTTGTTCGCCTCATCGGACGTGCACACCTACCTCGGTGGTCCTCGACCGCGCGATGAGCTCGAACGCGAGGTGCCTGAGATACCCGGACGGCGGCCTGGCTTCTTCGTGATCGATCTCGACGGAGCGATGATCGGCCAGATCACGCTCACCAAAGACACGGGGCACCTTCGGCAGGCTGCCGGGAAGGCCGAGCTCGGCTACCTGTTCCTGCCAGAGACCTGGGGACGCGGATACGCCGCCGAGGCGTGCGCAGCGGCACTCGGCTGGTTCACCGACGCACTTCCCGGCAAACCAGTGGTACTCGCCACCCAGACCGCCAACGTCCGCTCGATGCGCCTCGCGGCGAAGCTTGGCTTTATCGAGGTAGAGCGGTTCGAGGCTTACGGCGCTGAGCAGTGGTTCGGCATGTGGTCCCCGGTCGCGCTGTCCGAGTGAGGTCGTGCTCGGCGGTGTCCGCACTCATCGCGATGAAGCCGGGCGAGCGCGAGGAGATCAATCGAGGTTCAAGGATGGGTTCTGAGGGAGAGAGCGCGACGACAGCCTCAGCCACGTACTGTGCCCGGTTCTGGTCGCGTATGCAGGGAGGACACCTTCCTGGGAAACCCCGAACACACGCCCGGCGAAGTCATCGAGGTCAGCGGCACTCGCATGTCCGCCCACGAGTTCGAGGTCCGACACTCCGTCACCCGCCGCTTGTCAGCTGAGCTCCCCGCCTGAGCCGACACACATCGTGCCGGTCCGCGTCCTCCTCTCCTCGAGGATGGGAGGACGTACCACTGAACGTCCCCAGCCGTGTACGACTCTTTCGTGTACCGGTGCCGGCCAGGCCGCAGTGACTACGCTAGGCCGCCGACGTGCACGTCATACCAGCAGCGCGATCAGAGGGAGGCCGGTCGGTGACGACCCGATTCGCCGTGTTCGGCGCTGGCTCCTGGGGCACGGCGTTCGCCGTGGTCTTGGCCGACGCGGGATGCGAGGTCTCCCTGTGGGGGCGACGCCCCGAACTGGTCGACTCCATCAACACCACTGGCACCAACCCGGAGTACTTCCCCGGCGTCGTACTCCCGACCGGGATCACGGCAACGACCGATCCGGCGAGGGCCGCGTCGGGCGCCGACTTCGTGGTGCTCGTTCCCCCCTCCCAGACGCTGCGCGCCAACCTCAGAACCTGGGCGCCTGGCATCGCACCGACCACGGTGCTGGTCAGCCTCATGAAAGGCGTCGAACTCGGGACCGCCAAGTTGATGAGCGAGGTCATCGCCGACGTCACAGGCGCGGGCCCAGAGCGCATCGCCGTTGTGTCGGGGCCCAATCTGGCCGGAGAGATCGTCCGGCGACAGCCTGCGGCCAGCGTCGTAGCCTGCAAGGACGAATCCGTCGCCATGCGGCTCCAAGCCGCCTGTCACACCAGCTTCTTCCGCCCGTACACCAGCAGCGACGTGATCGGCTGCGAACTCGGCGGCGCCGTGAAGAACGTCATTGCCTTGGCCGTTGGCATTGCTGACGGCATGGGCCTCGGCGACAACACCAAGGCAACACTGATCACCCGGGGGCCGCGCCGAGACCACCCGCCTCGGAGAGGCAGTGGGCGCCGACCCACGCACCTCCGCGGGCCTGGCCGGCATGGGCGACCTCTTCGCCACCTGTTCCTCACCCCTGTCACGCAACAACACCTTCGGCGCCAACCTCGGCCGCGGAATGACACTGCAGGAAACCATCGCCGCAACAAAGCAGACTGCGGAGGGCGTGAAATCCTGTCTCTCAGTGCTTGACCTCGCGCACCGCCACGGTGTCGACATGCCCATCACCAGCACGGTCGTCGACATCGTCCACAGCGGGAAACCCCCTCAGGCAGCCGTCAAGGAACTCATGTCGCGTTCAGCGAAGCCTGAGCAACACTGACTCACCCTCGACGCAGTTGTGCCGTCACATGACGTTGGCGGCGTCCGGGTCCGGCTGGCGCAGAGCCGGGGTATGAAGCCGGGGGTGAGGCCCATGGACCGCGAGAGCGTCGAGAGGAGCCGGGTACGGCGATGCCCCGCCGGTCCGGAGACGAGCGGGGCGTTCAGCTATCGGCCAGCGGGTGTTGATCAGGCGTCGGGGCAGAGACGGGCGGTCACCTCACGCATGGTGTCGGTCATGACGTCTCAGCCGCCATTTCGCCACCGCCCCCGGCACGCTCTCGCCAACACCGCTGACCTCCAGGCCAATCACCTGGCCGGCGCCAAGCCACATGTCTCATGAGACACGCTGAGCGCGAAGAACGGACCTTCGGCGAGCATCTCGGGCAGGGAATGAGAGTGCAGGAAGCCACGACGGCGACGGGGCAGACGGCTGAGGGTGTGAATTCGTGCCGGGCCATTTGGACCTGTCGCGGGTCCACGGGGTTGAGATGCCGATCGCCGAGGTCGTCGCCGCGGTGATCGACGGCATTACCAGCGTCCCGGACGCGGCCGCCACGCTCATGTCACGGACGCCGAAGCCCGTGCACTACAGCGCCTGATCGCCATCCGTACAAGTCGCGCATATGGTTGCGGCAGCCGTACTGGCAGCCGCGCTCGTTGCCCCGGTCGCGGTGGCGACCGACGCAGCAGCAGCGACGTGCACCCGGCACACCACGGGCGTCTGCAAGGCCAACTCGCCGCATCCACGCGGGGCAACGGCGAAGTGCAAGGACAGCACCTGGTCCTACAGCGCCCACGCCCGCGGCACCTGCTCGCACTACCGGGGCGCCACGTACTGGTACCGGTAGATCCCAGTCCGCATGAAGCCCCCGGCCGCGCCCAGGGCGGGGGCTTCGTGCTCGGCGGCAGGTGGCTACAGGGTTCCCGGCGATGGCCGCGACGGTTGTGGTGCGTCTCGAGACGCACAGACGGTATCAATGATACCGTAGATACCATGTCGGATCCCAAAGCGATGAGTCTTCGCTTTCCTGACCCTGCCCAGCGGGCCGCTATCGCGGCAGCCGCGAAACAAGCGGGGGTCAGCATGCAGGAGTACATCCTCTCGGCGGCCTACGACCGTGCGACCGCCGTGGAGCAGCGCTTCCTGGAAGGCTTCAAGACATCCATGGCCCGTAGCAGCGCGGCTTTCGCGGCCGAGCCCAGCAGCCTGGACCCCAGCGCCGAACAGCGGGCAGCCGAGCAGGAGGCGCGGCAGGAACTCGAGCACCAGGAGCGAGGCCACGCCGCGTGACCCAGCCGAAACCCCTCCCGCTCGACGTCACCTTTCTGTTGCACGCCGCCGAGCTGCTCGACCGCGATCCGCAGGTCGACGACTACGGGCCGCTCTACGCCGCTGTCGCCCGCGTCAATGCCAGGGCGATGGAGCACGACGTCTACGGATCACTGCACCTCAAAGCCGCAGCCCTTCTGCAGACCCTGGCGAAACTGCCGTGCCTGGAACACT
Organism: Streptomyces sp. NPDC096311; assembly: GCF_044763085.1. Taxonomy (NCBI): domain Bacteria; kingdom Bacillati; phylum Actinomycetota; class Actinomycetes; order Kitasatosporales; family Streptomycetaceae; genus Streptomyces; species Streptomyces sp. NPDC096311. Next base: position 241,910 of record NZ_JBIWFN010000016.1, on the reverse strand, counting down.
CCAACGAAGCCTTCGCCTGGCACGCGACCGAGGCCTATTTGATCCTCAACGCGCGCGAACTGGCGTACCCGCCCAAGGCTGCCGTCGCGCTCGTGCGCGACGCGGCCTCCGGAGCGCTGGGCGTCGCCCGGATCGCCCGCCAGCTGCGCGACTGGACCGCCGCCTGATCCCGACGTCCAGTACCGGGGAGTCGCCGTAGCCCCCGGCGCCCAGCCCGCATCCCCCTCAGGACCGGACCGCTCGCCTGGCACGCGTGCAGTGAGGAGGGTGATCACCCCCCCTCACTGCCGCTCGTCAAAGCGCGGTCATGAGAAGCGGGTGCGGGAACCTTGCTGCGCCCTCACCCGGACCCGGCACTCTCTCGTCGGCGCACACCAGCTTGCGCCGACGCCCCCGCCGCCATCGGTGCGGGGGAAGCGGGACGAACGCCCTTTTCCGACCCGCTCCCGGTGACGGACACCGGAGGACCAAGAAGAGAACCCGGAGGGTCTGTTCATGATCGGGCGTTCCTCCATTTTTGAAGGTGGCGGTGTGGGGGCCGTAAGGGCCGGCCGCGGTACCCGGCCCGAGGGCTGGGTCGCAGGTCTGCGCGTAGCAGAGCCCACTGGGGGCTGGGCGGCCCTTACAGGGGGAGGGCTCGGCGCCGAGAGGGTGGGCGCTGGCGGGTGATGCTGGGCTGCCCTGGTCAGGCGCCGGCGCCGCCGTCGACCGGCAGGATCGCGCCGGTCACGTACGAGGCCCGGTCGCTGAGCAGCCAAGCAGCCGCCTCGGCGATCTGCCGGGGCTCGGCCATCTGACCGAGCGGGATCGACTTGGTCATCTGTGCGACGATGCCGGGAGTCGCCGCCGCCCAGGTGTCGATCATCTCGGTGGCGGTGCCGCCAGGGGTGATGCCGTTGACCCGGATACGGTCACCGGCCCAGTTCACCGCGGCGGTCTCGGTGAGGCTGTTGAGCGCGCGCTTCATGGCGCCGTAGGCGGGCAGGGCGGGGTTCGCCCGACGGCTGCCGATGCTCGAGGTGTTGACGATCGCCCCGCCGCCGCCCCGCCGCATGAGCGCGGCCTCGGCGTTCATGGCGGTCCAGTGGGAGCGGAAGTTCACGGCGAACTGCTCGTCGATGTCCTCGTCGCTGGTGGTCTCGACCGGGCCGAACTGCTGCTGGGGGACCGCGCCGTTGTTGAAGGCGCCGTCGAGCCGTCCGTGCAGCTTTTCGACGTGGTCGACAGCCGCGCGGATGCTCGCGCTGTCGGCGAGGTCCAGGGTGACGGCGTCAGCGGTGCCGCCGTCGGCACGGATCTCCTTCACGATGGTCTGGAGGGCGTCGGTGCCGCGGGCAGCGAGCACGACGGCGGCGCCCTCGGAGGCGAAGAGCCGAGCCGCGGCCGCCCCGATGCCGCGGCTGGCGCCGGTGATGAAGACGACCTTGCCGGTGAGCAGGCCGACGGGTGCGCTGTTTGTGGTGTTCGTGGTGTTCGTGGTGTTCGTCATGGCAACAGCGTCCGGCCGGCTGCCGGCCGGATACAGGCACAGGCTGTACCAGGATCCGCCGCCGCGCCGCGCGCACACTGGCCGTATGGACAAACAGGAACTCGGGGCGTTCCTCCGCAGCCGCCGCGAGCGACTCCGCCCGCAGGACGTCGGCCTCCCCCGCGGCCCGCGACGCCGCACGCCCGGTCTGCGCCGCGAGGAAGTGGCCGTCCTCGCGCACATCTCGACCGAGTACTACGTCCGCCTCGAGCAGGGCAGGGCGCCACGCCCCTCGGGCGACGTCCTGGCCGCGATCGCCGGTGCGCTGCGGCTCACCGACACCGAGTCGGACCACCTCCACGTCCTCGCGGGCACCGCGCCGAACCGTACCGGACTGCACCGGCGCGACGTCCGCCCGAGCATCCTCGCGCTCCTTGAGCGGCTGCCGCGGACGGCCGGCTTCGTGATGTCCGCAGCATGCGAGATCCTCGCCTGGAACGACCTCGCGTCCGCGCTCATGGAGGACTTCACCCCGCTCGCCCCCGAGGACCGCAACCTCGCCCGCCGGGCCTTCCCCGGGCCGCAACCCGCCGATGCGACGCTCTACGGGATCTCCGACGCCGCCGACTTCCGGCTGGGCGTCGTGATGCAGCTCCACACCACCCTCGCCCGCTACCCCACCGATCCCGCGGTGACCGGCCTCGTCGACGAACTCCGCGACGCCAGCCCCGACTTCGCCCGGCTCTGGGAACGCCACGACGTGCAGGCCGCGCCGATGCTCACCAAGACCTTCCGCCACCCGACCGTCGGCGAGGTCACCGTCGACTGCGACACCCTCACCCTCACCGACCGCGACCAGTACCTCGTGCTGTTCACCGCGCCGCCGGGATCCCCCGGCGCCGACGCCCTGGCCCTGCTGAACGTCCTGGGAACACAGGCCAGTCACTACCTGCCGTAGCGCCACGGCCAGCCACCGCGAGCACCATCGCCGACAGGGCGAGTTGCTGATCCGGTCGTCCGTGGACTACGCCCGGTCCGGAACCGCTACCGGGGACGTGCGTCGAAACTCGGCCGACGTCTCCCCGGCCGGGATCTCACCCCCAGGGGCTCTTTGACGCACATCTGAGTCACACCCCCACCATGTCCGCTGTGTCGGGATACTCAACCCAGGTCCGGCCATCGAGCAGGCGGCCGCCGGCCTTCGGGGTCAACCCACCGACCTGCTTGAAGAACAGAGCTACCCGAAGATCGACACACTGGTCTCGAATGTCGCGGACCCAGGCCAAGTCCAGCGCTCGGTGAGCCGGGCCGCTCTCGCCGCCGACGATCACCCAGTCGATCCGCGACAGCTTCAGGGACGGCACTGGCCCAAGCAGCGGTTCCAGCGACAGGAACCGGACAGCCGCAGGGATGCCCCGCAGTTCATCAGCCCGCGAGCAGTACTCATCCAACTTGATCGACGTGCCGATCCAGACGTTGGGCAGCGGCCACGAACTCAAGGTGTTCCAGTTGGCCACACGCTTGCGCACGTCCTCGCGTACTGGCCTGGCCAGCGGAACAGCATCGTCCTCTGACAACCGTTCCATCTCGGTCCGGACCGCGTCCACGAACTTCTGCGCTTCGAGCCCCCGCGAACCCCCGGACTGCACGGGTTCATTGGACGCGTCGGCCGCCTGTCGTCAAACGATCGAATGACGACAGATGGGTTGCCTCCGGGGGCTGCGAAACAATTACTTGGCCAGCCACACAATCAGTGCTACTTTTATGTGGCTGGCCACGTAAGTGGCCGCGGAGCGAATCCACTTGAGGAGACAGCAGTCATGAAGGCCATCGTTTTCGACACGTTCGGCGGCACCGAGGTCCTGCACGAGGCGGAGATCCCGACCCCCCAGCCCGGCCCCGGCCAGGTCCGCGTGCGCGTTCACGCTGTCGGCGTCAACCCGGTGGACGGCAAGATCCGCTCCGGTGTCATGGAGGCCATTTTCCCCACCACGCTGCCCGCCGTGCCCGGCGGGGAAATCGCCGGCGTGGTAGACGCGCTCGGTGAGGGTGTCGACCATCTGAAGGTGGGCGACGAGGTTCTGGGCTGGTCCGACACGGGCTCCTACGCCCAGTACGCCCTGGCCTCCCCGGCGGTCCTTGCCCCCAAGCCGACCGGTCTGGACTGGACGCATGCCGCGGCCCTGCCCGTGGCGAGCGACGGCGCAGAACGAGTGCTGGACCTGCTCGACGTGAGCGCGGGTGAGACGCTGCTGATCCACGGCGCCTCGGGCGCGCTCGGCACCATCGCCGTCCAGCTCGCCGTGGCACGCGGTGCCCGCGTCCTTGGCACTGCCGGAGCGGCCAACCAGGAGTACGTCGCCTCGCTCGGTGCCGCGGCGCTGACCTACGGGGACAACCTGGTCGAGCGGGTCCGTGCGCTCGCCCCCGAAGGGGTGGACGCGGTCTTCGACGCCGCTGGCAAGGGCGCCCTGGAGGACTCCATCGCCCTGCGCGGCGGCACCGACCGGATCGTCACCACTGCCGACTTCCGCGCCCGCGAACTCGGCATCGTCTTCGCCGAAGGACCCCAGCGCCGCTCCGCCGCCCGCCTCGCCGAGTTGGCCCGGCAGGCGGCCGACGGCACGCTGGTGACCACGCTCAGCGCCACCTACCCGCTGGCACAAGCCGCCCAGGCGCAGCAGGCCAGTGACGCCGGCCACAACCGTGGCAAGCTCGTCCTCACCGTCAACTAAACGATCACTCCCACTCACGAGATCAAGGAAGCAGCAATGTCCGGTACCACCTCATCAGAGCTGCCGAAGGCGGCGGGCGAAGGGCGTTTGAGCTACGCCATCTTCCAGCTCGCTCGCGCCCACCGCGGCCATGCCGCGGCCATGCTGCGCGCCATGAACCTGCACCCGGGCCAGGAACTGCTGCTGATGCAGCTCTTCGACCACGACGGCCAGACCCAGGCGGAACTGCTGGAGCGGGTCGGCCTCGACCACTCCACCGTCTCCAAGTCACTGCGCCGCATGCAGGACGCCGGGCTGCTCACCCGGGAGCCCGCGCTTCATGACCGGCGGGTCATGGTGGTCCACCTCACCGATGCCGGGCGCGCCCTGCAGGAGCCCATCACCGACATGTGGCGCACCCTGGAGCAGGTCTCCGTGCGTGTTCTGACTCCTGAGCAGGTCGAGATGTTCACCACGTGTGCGCGCTTGATCGAGAAATCGGTCAGGGACCACAGCCGGCAGGCATCTGTCGGGTAATCAGGCACGGCCAGGCGGCCCACTCGCCAGGCCAACCCCTCCACCCCCGCGCACAGCGAGGGCGCCCCGAACCAGGCGCCGCCCTCGAAAGCCGCCAACTCGAACCGGGCAGGGCCGAGGCGTACGCGTCCGGTGGCCGCGTCCGGAGGGCGCCGAGCAGGGGTGCGGTGAAGCGGGTCCCGTGGTGGTCGATGTCGGAGCCTGGGGCCAGGCCGACCAAGTAGGCATCGCGGTCGGACTCTGCCAGGTGGGTCGCACGAGGCTGCCCGGGCGCTTCAGTTGCGTTGTGCCTCAGCGGAAAGCGGCGATGCTGCGGGCGACCCAGCTGTTGAAGGGGCGCGGGGAGCGGCCGAGGACTCGTTCCACGTCCGGGCTGATCCGCAGCTCGGCGGGGTTCGGGGCGGCGATGATGTCCAGGGTGTCGTCGGCGAGCTCCGCCGGCACGAACTGGGTCATCGCGGCCTTGGCCTCATCGCGGGTGAGTTCGTGGAACCGCACCGGCGAGCCGAGCGCGGCGGCGATGGCCGCCGTCTGCTGACGCGGCGTGATCACTTCCGGCCCGGTCAGTTCGAAGACCCCGCCGGTGTGCCGGTCGTCCAGCAGGCAGACCGCCGCGGCCTCGGCGATGTCCGCCGGGTCGACGATCGGAACCCCGACATCGCCGAAGGGTGCGGCGACCGTCCCTTGCGTGCGGACGGACTCCGCCCAGGCCAAGGCGTTGGAGGCGAAGCCTCCCGGTCGCAGGACTGCCCAGTCCAGGCCGGACTCTTTCAACGCGTCCTCCACCGCGCGCATCGCGACCCGCGACGGGCCGAGCGGCCTGGTCGCCACGCCCTGCGAAGACAGCAGGACGATCCGGCGAACCCCGCTGGCCGCGGCCAGGCCGATGAGGTCGGTCGGCCTGGCTTCGGGGGCGTGCAGGTCGCCGGACAGCAGGAGGAACAGCGCCGTCGCCCCGTCCAACGCAAGGGTGAGGCCAGCCGGTTCGGCCAAGTCGGCCGAGACATGCCGGACCCCGTCCGGCACCGCCACCGCGTGCCGCGACACCGCCGTCACCTGCTCGCCCGCCTCGGCCAGGGCCTGCGTCAAGGGCCGGCCCACATTCCCGGTAGCCCCGGTTACCACGATCATGTTCAGCTCCAAGTCCAGTGTGCACTGAGACAATTGACGCTAGAAGGTGGGCTTACTTTTCGTAAGAACATACCCAAAGGTAAGCTCCGGACATGAGGGAAGGCGCGCAGCTGACGCAGGCCGAGACCGGTCATCGGTATGAGGTGTTTCACACCGACTGCCCCGCACGAGACGTGGTCGACCACGTGACCAGCAGGTGGGGTATCTGGGTGCTGATCTCCTTGCGGAGCAACGACCTTCGGTTCTACGAGCTGCGCGACAGCATCCAGGGCATCAGCGAGAAGATGCTCGCTCAGACCCTGCGCGCGCTGGTCCAGGACGGCCTGGTCTGGCGGGAGGTCGAGCCGACGACGCCGCCCCAAGTCACCTACGGGCTGACTGAGTTTGGCCAGGATGTCGGTGAGCCACTGACGGACTTGTTCGACCGGGTCACACAGCGGCTCCCGCCGCGCAGCGCGGGATAGTGCGGTAGCGGTCGGCCACGAAGCCGCATCCGGCCTGACTGCTCTGCCCCAAGTCACGATCCTGGGGAATGGCCCAAAGGCACCGACGACCGTGAGATTAGGACACGGGATCTGAGCTTGTCCTACCTTCCAAGCGTAGGTCTGAGTCGGTCCTTCGTAGGATCGGCGGGCCCGGGGGTTTGGCTGTGAGCTTGTCGCTGTTGGACGGCTCAAAGAACTTGGCCGCCCGGAACCCCGCGACGACTCGACCGCTAATGGGGATAGGCGCCTCGATCGCTGCGTAGGACAACGTCGGCGAGGTCGTCTGCGGGATCGATGCGTGACGACGAGCTGGCGGAGGAGACCGTGCCCCAGATCTGGGCCGGAGTGGACATCGGCGAGGAACACCACCACTGCGTAGTGGTCAACGAGCGGGGAGAACGCCTCCTCTCACGCCGAGTCTTCAACGACGAACCGGCCCTGCTGGAGCTCATCGCAGACGTACTCGCCCTGTCCGAGGACGCCCTGTGGGCCGTGGACATCAACCACGGCGGCGCCGCCCTGCTCATCGGCCTCCTGCTCGGCCGCCAACAGCCGATGGTCTACATGACCCGCCTGGCTGTGCACCAGGCGTCGACGGCCTACCGCGGGCAGGGCAAGACGGACGAGAAGGACGCGTTCGTCATCGCCGACCAGGCTCGCACGCGCAGAGACCTCGGTCTTTTGCGGCCCGGCGACGCGCCTCGCGGATGCGGGTGCGCTCGTGGAGGTGCTGCTGATTCATGTCAGGGCCTCGGCGGACTGTGCGGTGGTGTCGTGAGCCTGCGCGGTGACCCTGAGCCGGTTGGCGTGGGACCGCAGCCGCGTGCCCACCGGTGTGGGGGCGTGGTCGGCCGGCTGCTCGATCTCGTCGGCCCGCTCGCGTAGTTGGCGGGCGTGGGCGTCGGTGCGGACGGTGTTGCCGGAGCCCGGCCGGCAGTCGTACTGGCGCGGGGCCGTTGCTCCTGGTCCGGGTTCACACAGCGCGGTGTCGCGTTTGAACGCGCAGATCAGGAAGGCGTCCGGGTTGTCGTAGAGGACGACGCCGTCCCGGGCCAGGAACGCGGTGGCCTTCCTCGCGAACGTCTTCGGGACGATACGGCCCTCGAAGCGCGGAGTCTGGGCGGCGGCGGTCAGGGCTCTGCGGGCGGCCGGGCCGGAGACGTTCTCACCGACGGCGACACGGTCGCGCAGGCGGGCGGCGGTGTCGGCGGCGGCCAGCGCGGTCTCGATGTCCAGGACGCTACGGGCGCCGCGGCGGCCGCGGGTCGCGTAGCCGCTGGAGGTGCGGGCGTCCAGGACGGTGCGCATGTGCCCGTACTGAATGGCGAGCGCGATCAGTCCGCCGGGACGGCGGGCGATGTGCCAGGCCAGTGTGCGCCGGAATCGCGACACTCCGATCGAGCCGTCGGGGTCCTGGGCGATGACCTGGTCGGTCAGCCCGTGGGCCTCGCCTTCTCGGTTCGCCCAGGCGACGAAGTCCTCGACACGCACGTTCAGGGCATGCTTCTTCATCGTTCCGGGGTAGCCGTGCTGGAAGACAAAGTCGTGGTGGGCGGAGCTGAAGAGGTACTCACCGTCAGGGACGATGCGCTCCAGGACGCGGATGGCGCGGACGACGGGCGTGATGGCGACCCAGGGGACCTCGCGTTCCCTCGGCGGAGACGTGGTTGCCGTCCTCGTCGGTGACGTTCTTGTAGTGGTGGCTGCGGATCAGGTGCCGTCCGGCGGTGCCGTCGGCGGCGGGCTCGGGGTCCGGGCAGCAACCGGAGCGCAGGCCACGGACTTCCTGGGGGCGCATGCCGGTCAGGTAGAGGCAGATGATCGCGGCCACTGTGCCCAGGTGCCGCATCAGGGTCCCGGCCTCGCTGAAGTCCAGCTGTCCGCGCCAGGGCATGCCGTTGATCCGGCCAGTGACGTCGACGGACATCGGGCAGGGGGCGGGGCGGTCGGCGGCCAGCGCGGTGAACCCGTGCCGGTCGTTGAGGAAGTCGACCTGGCGGAGGCCGGCGCCGGTGGTGGCGGCGATGAACGTGCGGGCCAGCATGTACTCGCCCTTTCGAGGACGAAGCCGCCGTCTCGATGACGTCGCACCGGGCACGCACCTGGGCACCCAAAGGCGGCACACCGGTGGTGCGTCCGCAGACGAGACATGGGCCGTCGTCCTGTCTTGGATGGTCGCGGTCTCGGAACAATTCGTTCGGCGCTGAGAGGTTGATCGCGTAGGGTGCCCGGGCTGTCGAGCCGGAAAGGCGGGTTGTGGACGTGGCACCTCGGAAAGTGACACCGGACCAGTTGGCGGGGGCGGCCCGTGCCGCACTGAGTGACGGGCGGAGGCTGGAGGCGGTCGAGCGACTCGCCGGCGGCACCACGAAGGGCGTGTACCGCCTGATGATGGACGATGCCACGACGGCGATCGCCTACCTGTGGCAGGAGTCGGAGAACTACTGGCCGGCGGCTCAGGGCGACGGCGACCTCACGGATCCGTTCTCGCCCGGTGTCGGACTTGACCTGTTCGAGGCCAGCCACGCGCGCCTGGCCTCGCTCGGCGTGCGCGTCCCCGAGGTTCACCTGGTCGACCGCGACCGTACCCACTACCCGGCCGACCTGGCGATCGTGGAGGACTTCCCCGGCAAGGACTTGATGGACCTGTTCAACCGCGACCCGCGCGCCGCAGAGCCGACGATGGCACGCCTCGCCGATGCCCTGGCGGCGATGCGACGCCATCGAGCGCCGTCGTTCGGCAAGGTGGCCCAGATCGACAAGGGGGGCACGTCCAGGGCGGCGTCGTGCGAGGAGGCAGCGCTCGAGTTCGCGCTGCGCTGCCTCGCCGAGGCGGCGTCTCGTGACCGGAGGATCGCGGACGCCCGCGGCAGGCTGGAGGAGCGGCTGCGTGAACTCGCCGCGGCGGTGCGGCCGCGTGCCGAGTACTCGGTCGTCCATGGCGAGCTGGGGCTGGACCACGTGCTGGTGGACCGGGACGGTAACCCCGTCATCATCGACATTGAGGAGCTGCTGTACTTCGACGTCGAGTGGGAGCATGTGTTCCTGCGGCTCCGCCACTCCGAGGACCAGTACCGGCGGTTGGCGGTGGAGGACCTCGACGAGGACCGACTCGCGCTCTACAAGCTCACCCAGCACCTGTCACTGACGGCGGGGCCGCTCCGGCTGCTCGACGGGGACTTCCCCGACCGGGCGTTCATGCAGGGAATTGCGGAGCATCACTTGAACGAGGCGCTGGCACAGCTTTCGGTGGTTTAATGCCCGGCGGTACGTGTGGTGAGGTCCTCGTCCGTGATGCAGCGGATCACCCGGCAAGGGGTTCCGACCGCGACGGTCATCGGGGGAATGCTGCGGCTGACGACGCTGCCGGCGCCGACGACCGACCCGTATCCGATGCGAACGCCGGGCAGGACCACCGCGTTGCTGCCGATCCAGACCTTGTCCTCGATCACGATCGGCTCCGAGAAGCGTCCGAAGTCAGCACGTCGTGAGGGATGCACCGGGTGTCCCGTCGTGGTCAGTGTCACGCTGGGAGCGATCATGACACCGTTGCCTATGCGGATATCCACGTCATCGACGAACGTGAGGTTCACGTTTCCGAAGAAGTCGTCGCCGATGTAGACGTTGCTGCCGAACCCGGCGTGGAACGGCGGCAGCAGCACTGTGCGTTCACCGACCGAGCCGAGGATCGTGACGAGCAGCGATCGACGCTTCTCCCTTTCGCTCGGTGGTGTGTGGTTGTACTCGAAGATCTGCTCGGTGCGGCGCCGAGTGGCCAGGAAGGCCGCTTCCGACTCGGTGTAGACGAGCCCCTTGGCGATCCTGGCCAGCACTTCTTCCTCGTGAGCATGCGTCACAGCGGAACGCTCCCTTCGTCCAACCTCTCGGGCCTGAAGATGATCAGTTAAAGCATGCCGGGGCGCCGCCACTCCTGTCCGAGGACATGGTGATCGAGGAAGTTCAGCACCGTCTCGTACATGAGGCGAATGTGGTTCGGCGCCCCGATGGCGTGGCCCTCGTCCGGGAAGTACAGGAAGGTGACGGGCGTCCCGAGCCGCTGCAGATCGCTGTGCAGGCTCAGTGCCTGGCCCATCGGGACTCGCTGGTCCTTGCCGCCGTGCACGATCAGTATCGGCGTCGTCACCTTCGCCGCGTGGAAGTGGGGCGAGTCGGCTTCGTACCGTTCGCGCTGCGTCTGTGGGTCGCCGAAGATCTTCCGGAAGTATGCGTGCATGTCCGTGTCGATCTGGAACGCTTCCAGGTTCCACATCCCGGCGTGGGTGACGATCGCCTTGAAGCGGTCGGTGAGGGTCGCGGCCCGGTTGGCCAGGTAGCCGCCGTAGGACCAGCCGGCGAGGCCGGTCCGGGTCGCGTCAAGGTCGTCGCGTGCCAGTGCCGCGTCCGTCATCGCGATGAGATCACGGTAGGGCTGACCGCCGTACTGGCCCCGGCCGCGCTCCTGCATGCGTTGCCCGTAGCCAGTGGACAGCGCAGGATCGGGTAGCAGTACCGCGTAGCCGCGCGCCACGAACGGCCATGGGTTCCACAACCACGTCCAGGCGCTGTAGGACATCTGTGGTCCACCGTGCGGGACGATGATCAGCGGCGCTGGACGCTCGGCCGAGGCACCCTCGGGCAGCGCGAGCCAGGCGCGCAACGGGAAACCGTCGTCCGCCCCGACGTGCACTTCGGCCAGCGTGCCGGGAAGCGAGTCGAGGTCACCGGGGGCCCTGAGGAAGGCGGGTTGTTGATCGGCTGCGACGGCATCCAGTCGGACCGCTCGAGGCGGGCTGTCGATCGTGCTGCGCAGTGCGTAGAGGGTGGTCCCATCGGGCGACACGCAGAGCGAGGCGTGGGCGCCGGATGCGGTCAGGCGGGTGATCGTGCCGTCCGCGTCGCGGCGGAAGATCGGGCGGTGGCCCCGCTCGTCACCGGTGAACCACAGCGCGGCGTCCCCACGGATCGGCGAGAGGACGGCCCGTCCCGGCCACGGCCAGTTGTCGAACTCCGGCAGGAGGTCGGTCTCTTCACCCGAAGCCAGGTCGAGCGCGACCAGCGTGACTCGCCACTCCGTGTCATAGGTCTCCTCTTGCTGGCGCTGGCAGACCAACGCCGAGCCGTCGGCCGTGAATGCCAGGCGGTAGTACTGCTGACCAGGGCGGGAGAATGTGTGGCGCTCGGCGCCCGTGGCCGCGTCGGCGACCACCACGACATTCGTGTCGGGAACGCGGCCCGTCGGGGCCCGCGTGTAGGCAACCAGCGATCCGTCCGGCGAGAGCGCCATGTCTCCGATGCCGGCCAGACCCTGGCTGCCGGCGTTCACCGGAGCCCCGTCGGCGTGCAGGACGAAGGTGTGGGGTTCGTCAGGGCCGTGGCCTGCGCCGAAGGCGCAGGTTGTGGTCGCCTCGTACAGAACCGCGTTGACCATGGTGCTCTCGCGTTCCCGGCGAAGTTCGGCGTATGCCTCGGTATTCATCGCGCCAGGCAGCAGATCAGCTGTGTAGGTGACCGTGCAGGCGTCCTTGGCGGCGACGAAGGCGGATATGTCTCCCGGGTGGTGGGCGATCTGCCTGGCCTCGCCGCCCTCCGGCAGTGCCCACAGTCCCACGCCCGGGCTCTCGCTCTTTTCAGCGGCGGAATCTGTGTTCTCACGGCCGGAGAGGAACAGCAGCGTGCCGTCGGCAGCGAAAGCGGGAGCGAAGTCACCCTGCACGGACCGGGCCACGGGGCGGCTCTCGCGCTCGCCCGAGGGGTCCACCTCACACAACCTCGAAACGTGCCCAGTTCCCTGGTCGTTGATGATCTGCACGGACGCGATCAAGCGCGTGCCGTCGGGCGCCAGGACCAGGTCGGTCAGGCGGGGGTGTGTGGCGAACAGGTCGTGGAATGAGGTGGCATCGTCCAAGGCGGCGCGGGTCATGGCGATCATCCTGCCCGCCGCACCCGAAGTGTGACAGGGGGCCGACGACCTGTGGGGGCCGGAACCGAGGAGAACCGGCTCGGCGGTGGTGCCTCCGATGTGGCGGAGCCACTTCGAACTGACCCCCGGCGCGTCTCTTACGGTAGGGAACGGGAGGGCCACACCAGTTCGCCCCTGTCTTCGGTCGAGACGTGGTCGCGCGGGAACCCAAGCTTTTCGAGGACGCGAAACGATGGCGCGTTCCAGGGACGCACCGTCGACCAGAGCCGTTTCCGCCCAGTCGCGATCGCCGCGTCCAGTACCGCGGACGCTGCGTCGGTGGCACAGCCCTGTCCGTGCACGCGCTGGAACAGCTCGTAGGCGATCTCCGGCTCGTCAATGGAAGCCCGACCGACAGTGAGCCCGCAATGGACGGGTACGCCGGGTTCGGCGAGCGGCACGGAGAAACGGACCGGTGGCAACACCGGCACCGCGCTCCGTGCCTACTCAACAGGCACCCCCGCCGCCAGTCAGCGCACCGAGAGGGCCACCAGGCGCGCGGTACCGGCACCGGACGCGTCGGTCGCCAGGGCGACGTAACGGGCGGTGGCCTTGGTGGTGAGTTCCCGGAGAGGGCCGGATCCGGCCATGGTGCCGGCGCTCCGGTAGGTCAGGCCATCGTCGCTGACCTCCACCCGGCCGGTGGGGACGCGGCCACCGGTCCACTCCGCGCCGACGTCTGTGAAGGCCACCGAGGCGCCCAGGTCCACCACCATCCTGCCGTTCGGGCCGGGTGTCCATGCAGTACGCGGGTCGCCGTCGACGGCCGCCCGCGGGTCGGACATTCCCGCAGGCAGCGGGTTGGTCGGGAACACGGTCCGGCCCAGGGCCAGGTCTCCCACGGGGAACGCGGTGGCTCCGGGCAGTCGGACGGTGACAGCGTCGCGGACGGTCGCCATCGAGCTGCGGCCCTGGCCGGTCACCAATACCCGGCAGGACGCCCCGGACAGCCGCACGGTGGCACCGTCCACCACCTCGGCGACCAGGCCGGAGGGCAGCCGGTCACCGGTCAGCGGGTGCAGGGCGAGGCGCGGCGGAAGGAGCGCCGCCGAGGCGGCGTCGAGGCTGACCTCCAGCGTTGCCCCCTCCGAGGTGACCCTCTGCCGGCCGTCGAACAGCACGAGGCTGGTGCCGAAAGATGGCACCGCGACAGTGGTGGACACCGCGGAACCCGTGAGGTTGAACAGGCTGAGGTGCTCCTCGGTGAGGGCCGCCTGCACCCCGTCGGTGTCCGGCCGCGGGACCGGCCGTCCGGCCATCCCGCGCAGAGTGCTCGTCGACGCGCCGGGCACGCCCTCCACCAGCAGCGGACCGGACGGGCCGTCAGCGAGCACCACGGTGTCGCCGTATACCGACAAGGGCAGCTTCGAGCCGCGCACCACCAGTCCGGCACGGCCGTCGACATCGAGCCAGCCGCCCCCGCTGGAGAGGTCCGGGGTGGGCCAGGAGACCAAGTCGGCCCACGTCTGCCCGTCGGTGGAGCCCTGTACGAGGTACTTCCGTCCGGCAGCGGCCTCCCAGCGGATGGTGACCCGGTCCACGGCTTGGTCGGCGCCGAGGTCCACCTCCAGCCAGCTGTCGGCCCGCTTGCGGCCGCCCCTGGAGACCGCCCACCGGGTAGTGATGCTGCCGTCCACGGCGAGCGAAGGGCCCATGCCGCTGTCGGAAGACGACGCGGTGGCGATGGCGCCCTGGGCGAGGTCGGTACCGTCGGCGCCGTCCCGGGCCTCGAACTCGTAGATCGAGTAGCCGTAGGCGGGGTCGCCCTGGACGCCACGCATGCGCAGGTACCGGACCTGGGTTCGGGTGAACGTCAGCCGGTCCACCCGGCTGACGGTGGTCCCGCCGTCGCTGTCGGCGGCGGCGACGGTGTGGCTGCCTTCGGCGAACCGGTAGGTACGCGTCCCGGTGAGGCCGGGCATGCCCGGCATGGTGAGGTTGTAGACCTCCAGGTGTCCCTCCCCGCCGCCGGTCCCGGTGGTGGCGTACACGACCGCGCCCGAGGGCAGGGTGGTGAGGCCGGGGTTCCCGTTCGTGTTCATCGGCCGGCGCGAGTCGTCCGCCGGGCCGGTGAGCTATGTCGGTGGCGACTATGCCGCGGCCACCGCGGCGCTGTACGAGCGCCTGTGGTCGCTCGGCCATCGCCGGGTGGCTCTCGTGGGCTATCACGAGGAGAGCGAGTCGACGGCGGACCGGCGGGCCGGTTACCTGCGTGCCTGCCGGCGCCATCGCAAGGCGCCACTGGCCCTCACCGACGAGGACCCGTCGTCGGTCTTCGACCGGTTGTGTTCCGATCAGGTGACTGCGGCCCTGGTGGAGACCACGGAGATGGCCGCCGCTCTGCGTGCGCTGTGCGAGCACTCCGGACTTCGGGTGCCCGACGATCTGTCGATCGGAGTGCTGGGGGACACCGATCCCACGCAGACATCGACCTGGCCGCTGCGGACGAGTCCCGAGGCGGACTGGACCACGTTCCGGATTCCCCGGCATGACATGGGTGCCCGCGCGGTGCGCATCCTGGTCCCGATGCTGCGCGGCGATGTGCAGCCCGGCCGCAAGACGCAACTCCTGCTCCCGTGCGAGCTGGTCGACGGCGCGACCGTGGCCGAGGCGCACCGCGCGCTGAGCTGAGCAGGGCCGTCCGGCCCCTCCGTCGCACTTGTCGTTGACTCATTGACTTCCCGTAGGTCCTTCCCTAGCGGTGGTTTGTTAGAAGCTGTTGTCTTTCCGGGCTTGAGGACTGCATGTCCACTGGTCAGGTCCGAGCTGGCCGTGGGCGAGCGGGATGGGAACGAGTGGGTCATTGCTTGCTCACGTGTCGGCGAGGTACTGGCCCCAGGCGACGGCGACGTCGTCGGTCCTGATGTCTCTGTGGACCTGCCGGATGGCGGTGGACAGCCAGTGCCGGCTGGGGCTTCGGAATCGGCGAAGTCGAAGTCGGTGGTGCCGATGTGGCGTGCGGGGCTGGCCTGGTCGGCGCTGTCGGCGGACTACCGGCGCATCCTGCGGGTCCTTGCCGACCGGGACCGACTTGGTCAAGGTCCGTTTTCCTGCCAGGAGATGGCCGTCTGCTTCGGCCTGGAGACGGTACCGGCGAAGGTGGAGGCGTTGCGGTCGAAGGCGAAGCGGATGGTGGCCCGAGGGTGGCTGGTCGAACCGGTGCCGGGTCGGTTCACGCTGTCGGCGGGGGTGGCCGGACAAGGCGCCGGATTGT
Organism: Streptomyces sp. NPDC096311; assembly: GCF_044763085.1. NCBI lineage: Bacteria > Bacillati > Actinomycetota > Actinomycetes > Kitasatosporales > Streptomycetaceae > Streptomyces > Streptomyces sp. NPDC096311. Next base: position 226,402 of record NZ_JBIWFN010000016.1, on the reverse strand, counting down.
GAACGGCGACCGTCAGACCCGCAGGGTTTCTCCCTGGGGGTCGAAGCAGACGAGCCCGTGCTCGCGTGCCAGGGCAGCCGCATACTCGGAGACTTCCTCCGCCCTGCTGTAGGACATGAGCAGATAGACGATCGGGCCCGAGGCCTCGCCAAGGACGGGCGGTGACGCCCAGGGGCTGCCGGCGGCATCGTCTGGATACCGCTCGATGAGTGCCTCGACATAGGCCTCGATGCGGGGCGACAACTCGGCGATCACGTCATCAGATTCGAGGTAGCGCTCGTAAAGCTCGTCGAAGACAGCGCCGGCTTCGTCGCCGCGCGGCAGCTCTCCATCCCACACGGCCAGGTCGTAGCTCATGTGCGAATGATCTCAGGCGCCAACCTGGCTTGGGCCGGAAGCCCCAGCGCCGGACCGGTTCACACTCGCGAGGGGCGTGGCTGGGCAAGGCGGCGGGTCATGAGCAGGGTCATCGACCAGTAGATCATCGCCTCGGCGCTGCTGGTGCGGCGCTCGAAGTCGCGCACCAGTCGGCGGGTGCGCATCAGGTGGCTGAAGAACCGCTCGACGATCCCTCGCTTGGGCAGGACCACCAAGCCGCGCATGTCGTCGCTGCGTTTGACGACCGCGATGACCAGGGTGAGAGCGGTGAGGCAGTACTCGATGAGGCTGCCGGTGTAGCCGCCGTCGGCCGAGACCAGCTCCAGCCGGTGGTGCGCGTCCACGACCCGGGCGAGCAGGGTCTGCGCGGCCGCGCGGTCGCCGGTGTCCGCAGCAGTGACCTGCACCGCGAGCAGCAGGCCGAGGGTGTCCACGACGGCGTGGCGCTTGCGTCCGTTGGTCAGTTTTCCGCCGTCGAAGCCGCGGCTGTCCGCACCGACGACGGCGTCCGCCTTGACCGACTGCGAGTCGGTCACGCCTGCGCTCGGCTCCGGGTCCAGCCTGCCTGCCGGCGGACCTTCCCTCGTAGCCGGTCGTGGAACTCGGTGGCCAAGCCGTGGTCGCGCCAGCGGACCGCGGGCTTGTCCAGGGCTTCCAGCTCGGCCAGGGTGGTGGCCCCCGCCCTGCCGATCACCAGGTCAGCCAGCCACAGAGCGTCCACCATCTCCTCGTGCAGGTACTCCAGCTGCCAGTAACGCGGTGCGGAGGCCAGGTCCGGGTCGAGGTTTCCGAGCCCGCAGATGTGGATGACGGCGAACCTGCCGGTGAGTGCGGGCAGTTGGCGACGGACGGCGTCGTTGATGCGCTGCGACCCGCTGCTGCCGCAGAAGATGAGCAGGACCGGCCGGCCGTGTGGGACACCCAGGTGTGCGCGCAGCTGTTCCGGCTGGCCGTCGTCTAGGTCGTCGCGCATGGGCAGGCCGGTGACCACCGCTGTGCGCCGCAGGCGCCGGGGTAGTTCCTGTCCGGGTTCGGCCAGGAAGAGCGCGGCGGCGAACCGGGCCAGGATCCGGTTGGCCAGCCCGAGGCTGTGATCGGACGCGTGGATGGCGAGCGGGACGCGGTTCATCCAGGCGGCGATCCCCACGGGCACCGAGACGTAGGAGCCTTTGGAGAAGATCACGTCGGGCTTCGCGCGGCGCATCGCGCGCCAAGCCGCGTAGACCCCGCGCACTACAGTGAAGGGCATCATGATGTCCTGCCCCACGACCGGAAGCGTTGAAGCCCCGCCGAGGGAACCGGCGCGAGACGGATACCGGCCTTGTCCGCCAGTTTGTGCTCGATGCTGTTCGCCCGGCCGAAGAACACCAGTTCTTCTACGCCGGCCCGGCGTAGTTCGGCGGCGACTGCCACGGCGGGCAGACCCGACCTGGTGGCCTGATCCTTACGACCATCGGTGGCTGGCTCGGCTCGTCGGAACTCGCACGCCTGACCCTCCACGACGACGGCACGGCAACCGGGCCACTGCTGAACGGTCAGGTCAGCTTTATGCTCGCACGCCCGCACATGCCATCCGCGCTGGGCTTGCTCCCCGACCTCAGCGAGGGCCTGCGACGACGGCCCGGACGACCGCGGTAACTACTCACCACACCCTTCGGGGCGTGGAGCCCGTCAGCCAGTGGCGGACACACCCAGGTCCGCCCACACGGCCCATGACTGCCTGACCTCGGTCAGGAGTCTTGTACGAGCAACCGTCCCTGCTTGGCGTCCGGCGAGACGAACGCGAACGCTGTCGGCGCAGCGCCGAGATTGAGGTAGAACGGCTGGAAGTTCGGGTTCAGCTGCAACGTCAGATGCCAGGGGCCGCCGTCGGGCCAGTCATCGCCTTGAAAGAACGCGGGCGTTCCGCCGATCTTGTCGCCGCTGATCTGCTCCCAGTAGAGATCGTGATCGTCGGGCGGCTGCCTCCCGTGGTCGCGCTGAGGACGGAAGTCGGGGTCCTCGTCCAGCTGGAGCCGGGCGGTGTACTCCGCGTCGGACCCATCCTCGGTGTGGTACAGACTGGGCCCGGTAGCCATCGGGAGCGTTGAACCGCCGTAGACACCACCCGGCTGCACGATGACCGCGTTCGCGCCCTCGTCGGGAAAGATGATGTCGGGGTCGAAGAACATCTCGTCGCCGTGCTCCGCGTGAGTCACAAAGACGTACGCGAGTTTGCCTCGCCCCGCGTCGCCGAGCACCGACCCGAGCTCGATCTGGCAGATGAAACGCATCGGCTCGTCCCATGCGTCGTTGACCGGCCACTGCGGCTCGGAAAGCCACACCGGCTGGCCCCCGAACTTGGTGACCGGGGTGGTGATCGGCACGCTCGCGGGCACGAACGCCTCGATCCTCAACGTCGGAACCATGAGCACTCTCCTCCTCGCAACGGCCCAGGAGACGGGGCACCTGGCCAGCCCAGACTGCTGACTTGCCAGCATGACTACATTCGAACTCACGTTCAAAATACCATTGGCGCTTGCTGATCCGCTTGACCGCAGGCACACCGCCGACGGAGGCAGGAGCTGCCGCGGCCGACAGAGCTGCTCCCCCGTGATCCCCAGCAGGTGTCGGCTGGTCGCCAGGATGTGCAGGTCGGGAGCGGCGCGCAGGAGCGCCTTCGCCGGCCGGGCGCACGTGTCGGTCAGATGCTCGCAGTTGTACAGCACGATCAGCGCCCGCCGGATCGGACTGCAGGACAGTTGCACGCGCGCCGTTCTTCACCCGAGTCCGACGCTGCTGAGGGCCGTGCTCCAGTCGGTGACAATGGCCTTCTGCGCGGCCGTAAGAGTGACCTTGCCGGCGCAGACCGCGGTGTGCAGCTTCGTCTCCACCGGGTCCTTCGCGTCGTTGACCCCGCCGCCCGCCTTGTGTCCCGGGTCCGGCGGCTCGACCCACAGATTCCGGGGATCGTTCGGATCGCCGCCCAGCTGCAGGCTGATCGGGTGGTCATACTCAGCATCGCCCATGCGGCCCTTGTAGCCGTACGAGGCCGCGTTCAGCGCCTTCTCCTTGCCGGTGACGGACGTGGACGGCCGGATACCGGAGGTGTAGCCGCCCTTGCGGCAAATCGTCGACTTCAGATTCTCCTGCGTGACCGCCGGAGAGACCGCGCCCGGCGTACACGCCCGATCCTCCAGCGGCTCCCCCTTCTCCTGGCGGAAGTGGCAACTGCCCGCCTGGGGCTGCTTCTGCACGGTGTACGTACTCTGCGGACCGGCCCCCACCGCGATCGCCCGCCCGGGACCCCCGCCATCCCGCGCGCCCGTACCCGACGACCCCGCCGACATCCCAGCCGGGGACACGGTCGAACCGCCCGATGAAGCAGCCGAGCCCCGGCAACCTCTCCACCGTTGCCGCCGACGGCATCGACCGCCCCTTCCTGCTGATCGGCAAGGACGGCAACGACCTGACTGCGGTGCCGTCCTGGGACGCCCTGTGGCGGCACAGCCGCGGCCGGCACCGGGGCCTGAGCCTGCGGGGTGCGGAACACGCGACGTACACCGACGCCGAAGCGCGTGCCCCGCAGATCGCCCGTCAGCTGGGACTCCCGCGGAAGACCGTCGTCGAGAACATCGGCACGATCATGCCGCGGCACGCGATGGCCGCCGAACGCGCCTACCTCGCGGCCTTCTTCGACCGCTGGCTGCGCGGCTGGGACGACGACTGCCTGTTGGACGGGCCGTCGGGCTGCTGCCCGCAGGCGCGCTTCTTCTGCCTTCCCGGCGTCCGGCGCGGAGTGGAGAGCATCATGGCCGGATCGTCAGCCAGTCCAGGGATGCGACGCGAGGGCCTCCCTTCGCGACGAGGTAGAGGGTGTGAACGCCGGTCAGGCGGTGGGGCAGGGTGATCGACTGCTCCTGCCAGGTGGTGGAGCCGGTCGCGTGCACGGGGAGGGTCGCGGCCACCGGGCCGTGCGGGGTGTCGAGCCGGAGTTGGAGCGAGCACCCGGTGGAACAGGTGGAGGCGAGCCGTACGGTGAGGTGGTCGCCGTTCACGCCGGCGCGGCGGAAGGCGATCCAGTCGCCGGAGCCCAGCACCCCGGTGGTGGCCGTAGTGCGTGCGGTCCCGTGCACGGACGTCGCCTGCTCGGTCTGAAGTGTGGCGGAGGCGTCGGGCCCGTCGCCGTACAGGCGCAGGTCGTTGACCACCCAGGGGACGGGGCCGCTCGCGGTGAGGGTGATGCGGACGAACCGGGCCGTCCGGGTCGGGAAGACCGCGTCCTGGGTGAAGGACCGGCCAAAGACCCGGGCGAGGCTGCTGCTCCAGTGCGTGCCGTCGCGGCTGACCGACACCGAGAAGCCGTTCGGCTGTCCGCTTGTGTCACGGCCCGCGTCGAGCGAGAGCCGGTCGAAGGTCTTCGGCTCGCCCAGGTCGACGGTCAGGGACTGGCCCAGGGCCTGTGCTGCGGCGGCCGTCCAGCGGGTGTTGATGTCTCCGTCGATGGCGGCGGAGGCGTCGGAGCCGTCGCTCGCGGTCGCGGTCGCGGTCGCGGTCCAGGCTCCGTGCCGGACGCGCTGTTGGCAGCCGGGGAGGTCACAGCCCGTCGACCAGATCGGCTCGCCGTGTTCGTAGGCGCCGATGTCGGGAGCGGTGCCGCGAACTTCGGTGGTGATGCCGTTGATCGTCTCGCCGGCGTCGATGGCGGGTGAGCCGTCGGTGAGCCACAGTTCACCGTTGACGGGGTCCGTGTAGCCGGCCTTGTCGGTGATGAGGTTGGAGCGGACGACCGGCAGCGGGTCGCCGATGCTGGTCGCGCTGACCGGCACCGGTCCGACGATGTTGCTGAGGTACGAGCCGGAGGCATCGGTCGCACCGCTCAGCAGCGTGGAGTTGCCGTTGATGCCCACGCCGTAGCTGGAGTTGTGGTCCTGGTTGGCGATGCTCGGGCCGGTGTGGCCGTTGAAGAAGGTGCCTCGGGTGCCAGTGTTCCAGGCGACGTTGTGGTGCAGGAGGAAGTGGCCCGAGTAGTTGTCGACGTAGAAGCCGACCTGACCGTCGGCGTCGTGCGAGGTGTTGTGGTCGACGGAGGTACCGGTGCCGTCCAGGCTGCAGCAGACGTAGAAGGGTGAGCCGTCGCGGGAGGTGCGCATCGCCTCGGACAGGTCGTTGTAGGCGATGCGGTTGCCGTGGAACTCGGTGCCGTTGAGCTGCCAGGCCGTGTCGATGGAGGCGCGTCCCGTGCGGCGGATCGTGTTGTGCGTGACCGTGTGGTCGTTGCCGTTGATCTCGATGCCTGGCGTGTAGCTGCCCATCCAGCCGACGTCGTGGATGTAGTTGTCGGTGACCGTGTTGCCGGTGCCGCGCACCAGGACGCCGTCGCCCGCGGACTGCGAGATCTCGCTGTTCTTCAGGGTGTTGCCCGTGCCGAGGATCTGCACGCCGGAGTCGAGGATACGGGAGGCGACGATGTGCCCCTCGGAGGGCGGGATCGCGAGGTCGCTGTCCGGCGGCATGGGGAGTGTCGAGAACTCGGAGATGTACGTGGCGTGCAGTGCGTCGACCACAACTCCCGTACTCGTCGCGCCCGTTCGCAGGGACGTGCCCCACAGGTCCAGGCCACGGACGGTGACGTACGAGGCCTTGGACAGATCCACTCCCCACAGGCGGTGTTTGGCGGTCGCCGTGTGTCCGGCCATGCCGCCCTTGGGCGGGACGAGGTAGAGCCGGTGGGCGGACTTGTCGTAGTACCACTCCCCCGGCTGGTCGAGGGCGGCCTTGGAGCCCACGAGGTAGTAGTTGCGGTAGTTCTGGTTGCCCATGCACAGGGGCGGACAGCGGTAGTTGCCGCCCTTGAAGTCCAGCTTGCCGGGCGAGCCGGCGGTGACCGTGCCGGTCTGCTGGGCCCAGGGGTTGGAGCCGGCCCACAGGTGCACGGTCGCGCCGGCCCAGTCGGCGTCCGGCAGGTCGGTGTCGTCGATGTGCTGGTCGGTGGAGGTGCGGTCGGCCTCGGCCCAGGCGGCGTTGAGCGGATCGGAGCCGGAGTTGGGCCAACGCCCTTCGGCCGCCCGGTCGTTGTCCAGGAACACCGCGTTGAAGTCGGGGTCGGGCGGCAGGTTCGTGTCGGCGGCGACCAGTCCGCCGCCGGCGTCCTTCCAGCCGGTCACCGGCTCGGTCCCGTCGACGGTCACCGGGCCGTCACCATACGCGGCGAGGGTGATCGGGGCCCCCTTCGTGCCGGAGGGCGGGGTCACCTGTTCGCGGTAGGTACCGCGGTGAATGAGGCAGGTGTCGCCCGGCCGAACGCGGGAGAGGCAGTCTCCGATGGTGCGCAGAGGCTTCGAGGAGGAGCCGTACGCCTGGTCGCTCCCCCAAGGGGCGACATGGTAGGTGCGGCCCTGGTCCGCTGCCTGTGGTTGTGCCTGCGCCTGCGCCGGGAAGGCCAACAGCGCTGTCACAGCGGCCAGTACCGACAGATGTCTCAGTCTCATGTCCCGTCTCCACTGATCGGTCTCAAGTCCAGGTCCCCGGTCGTCGGGGGTTGAACTGCTTGGGTGCGAACGCGAGGGCGAAGCCGCTCGCGGCCATCTCGACGATCCGCTGGTCGCGGTCACCGGGCTCGCCCCAGTACTCGGGGTGGTCGGGGTCGCTGCCGGAGGCCGGTCCACGCAACCAGAGCTCCGCGTACGGGACGTCGCCCCGGCCCGTGGCCAGCGGCGCCGGGCCCCACAGCGGGCGAGCGAGGGACACCACTTCGGTGGCGGTGTCGTCGTGGATGACGGAGTTGCCGGGCCACAGGGTGATCTCGGCGTCTTTGTACGACGTCAGGTGCGACCAGACCTCGTCGACGTTGCCGAGCGCGCCGAAGCCGAGCGGGGTGCCGGTGGTCGGGTCGTCGGCAGTGCGGGCGGGTGCCAACAGCAGCCAGGGCAGGGGCAGTCCGAAGAAGACGGCGGCGCCGGCCAGTAACAGCGCGGCGGTGACGGTGACCGGTGAGGCGGTGCGCCGACTCCGGCCCGGACGTCGTCTCTTCATCGAGAACCACCTGTCACCTCTACGCTGGAGGATTGGATTGCGATAGTTTTCGCAATCTGCGATCGCTCGGTGTGGTGCGTCAATGGGATGCGAGAGGTCCGATCTATCGGGCTGAGAGTGACCGAAGAGTACGGGCCTCTCGGGCGAGCACCCTCTCGTCGTCGTCGGGGACGAACTCCAGGAGGACGTCCAGGGGTTGGCCCGGTCCGCGCAGGCGGTCGAGGGCCGCCCGCCACAGTGCGGCGCGAAAGGAGAGCGGGTGCTGGGTGGTTGCGGGCCACCAGGAGAAGGCGTGCGCCGCAGCGACACGGTCGATCAGGCTGTCGAGGCCGGCCAGCGCGTCCACGTCGTGTACGTCGAGCGGCGGTTGCCAGTAGGTGCGGACATCGGGGCGGCCGATCTCGTCGAGCAGCCGGAGGGTCCGGTCGGCGCCGTCGGTGAGGGTGTTGCGGTGGAATTCGTACGCGAGCTGGATGCCCGCGTCGGCCGCGAGCGCCGCCGCGCGACGGGTGTCCGCGACGACCGCCGCCCTCCCCTCGGGCGCCGTCTCCTCGGTGCCCGTGGCGCCCGCCCAGATCCGGATGCGGGGCGCACCGAGCCGCACGGCCGAGCGGAGGACGCCGCCGAAGGCAGCCGGGTCGGTGTGTCCGGCCCGGTAGTAGGAGCCGTACGAGGCGACCGCGAGGCCCGCCTTCTCGGTAGCGGCGCGGACATCGGCGGCGACGGCCTCGTCTCCGGCGGGCACGTGGACGTCGCCGCCCCACTCGACGCACTCCAGCCCCGCGTCGGCCGCGGCCTTGAGGACGCCGGCCACGTCGAGGTGGCGCAGGGTGACGGAGCACAGCCCCAGGCGGAGTGTCATGACGGCACCTCGGTGACCGAGGGACTGTCCTGGGTGCCGAAGTCGATGACCGTACGGGCTCCGTCGGCCCAGCTGATCGTGACGGCGAGGCCGTTCGCCTCGGCGGTGGCCTGTCCGGCGAGGGGGGCCGGGTCGGGTTCACCCGTGAGGGAGGCGAGCGCGACGAACACCGTGTCGGAGTCCGACTCGCCGACGGTGCCGGTGAGTTCGGGGACCAGGGCCCAAGGGCCGTAAGCGGTGCCCTGAGGGGCGCGGACCGTGCGCTGCGCAGGCCAGCCGTGCAGGCCGAGCAACTGACTTGTCACCTCTGACCCGTTAAGCCGTGTCTCCGGTGTCTGTTCTGCTTCGGCTGCTGGCTCGGGTGACAGGGCGACGGCCCAGCCAGTGTGGTGGATCGGCGTTCCCGGCGGGACGCCGACCGTGCGGTGGACGCGCACTTCCAGCCTGCCTCGGGTCAGTGTGAGGCTCTCGATCCGCGTCGAGGGCAGGACGGGGCCGCCCTCGGGGAAGACCGGCCGGTGCCAGGAGGCGAGCCAGTCGGGGCCTGCGGCAAGGGGGTTGATGCGCACGCGGGCGCTGCGGGTACCGCGCGCCTGGAGCGCGATGTGGTTGTCGGGGATGTTGGCGGCACTGGTGGGGCCGGTGCGGGTGGAGTAGGCGAGACGGGCGTAGAGCGGGTTGCCGGGAGCGCGCTCCGGCTCGCGGGAGTCGAGCTTGTAACTGCCGTGGTTGTGCAGGCGGGTGAGGCCGTCCGCTCCGGTGGTCTGGATGAGCAGTCCGGGCCCGGGAAGGGCGAGCGTGCGGTCGGGCCCCTCGACGGGTGCCTTCTCCTCGGTGGCCGTCCACACCGGATGCTCGGACGGGAGCAGCAGGGCGAGGAAGCCCTTGGAGGCCCAGTACGGGGAGCCGGGTCCCGAGTAGTTCTGGAGGGTCGCCGCGTGCGGGCCATACCAGCCGAGGCCGAGGATGCCGTCCGCGCTCAGCACGCCGCGGTCGAGGAAGTGCCGCAGTGCCCCGCTGAGGATGCGGCGGGTGGCGCCGGGGGCGAGCGGGGTTTCGCCGGTGAGGGCGCCGAGGGCCACGGCGGTGCCGGCGGCGAACCGGTAGGTCAGGGAGCGTCCGTGGTGGATCGGGGCGCCGTTCGCGTCGAAGAGCAGGGCGAAGCCGTCGAGGAATTCCCGCAGCCGCGGGCCCAGTCGGCCGAGCAGGGTCCGGTCTCCGGCGAGGTGGGCGTGCAGCAGCGGGTAGAAGTGCAGGGCCCAGCCGTTGTAGTGGTCGAAGGAGCGGCCGTCGCCGTCGGAGTACCAGCCCTGTCCCTGGTACCAGCCCTCCAGCAGGCCGAGCCCGCGCTCGATCGCGTGCTGTGTCTCGGCGTCGCCCCGCCCCACGGATTCGAGGAATCCCGCGACGGTCAGCGGGAAGAGGTACCAGTTGTTGGGGGCGGGCGTGTGCCGCAGCGCGCCACGCAGCCACTGCTCGACGCGGTCCTGGTCGGCGGCGGGCAGGGTGTCCCAGGTCCAGGGCGCGGTCAGGCGCAGGGCCAGCGCCACGGATGCGGATTCCACCATGGGCTGGCCCTGGATGCCGTGGTGTCCGATCTCCGGCCAGGACTCGGCGTCGTCGCGGCCGGGGGTGCGGGTGCCGCGCGCGAGGCCGGCGGTGTAGCGCTCCAGGAAGCCGTGCGGGTCCTTGCCGGACGCGCCGGCGGTGCGGAACGCGGCGAGCAGGAACGTACGGGCGAAGCCTTCCAGGCCGTCCGAGCGCACCCCGGACTTGGACGGCGGGCCGGGCAGGTCGATCAGGGCGTGGCCGGGGGTGGTGTAGCGGAGGGCGGCGGTCAGCAGCCCGTCGGCGGCGGCTTCCCAGTGGGCGCGGGTGTAGCCGGTGTGGGGGCTGAGGGTGCTGTCCCCCGCGGGGAGGACGAGTGGACGGTCGGGCATGGCGGGGCCACGTCTCCTGTTCGTTGCGGCGGACTTCGTCAGCGGCTGCGGCGCGTCAGGCGAGGCGGGCCAGGGTTTCGGGCCGGACGGGATGGGCGAAGGGCCGACCGCGGACATACGACTCGACCTCGGCCAGCGCCAGGTCGGCGAGGCGTCGTAGCTCTCCGCCCTTCGAGCCGGCGATGTGCGGGGTGATGAGGACGTTGGCGCAGTCGAACAGGGGTGAGTCGGCGGGCAGTACCTCCGGCTCGGTGACGTCCAGGATCGCGTTCAGGCGACCGGACAGCACCTCGGCCGTGAGGGCCTTCTGGTCCACGACGGCGCCGCGCGCGGTGTTGATCAGTGTGCCGCCGGTGCGCAGCCGGGCCAGCAGCTCGCGGCTGACCAGGCCGCGGGTCTCGGGCAGCAGCGGCGTGTGCACGCTGACGACGTCGCTCTCGGCGAACAGCTCCGACAGGCCGGCCGGCTCCGCTCCGAGCGCGCGCGCCTCGGTGTCCGAGACGTAGGGGTCGTGCAGCAGCACGTTCAGTTCGTGGTGGCGCAGCAGGTCGATGACGCGGCGTCCGATGATCGAGGCGCTCAGGATGCCCACGGTGCGGCGGTAGTTGCCGGCGTCCGGGTAGCGTTCGTTCCAGTCGATGCGGCGGCGTTCGGTGCGGTAGACGCGGGCGGTGTCGAGGACGCGTTTGCCCGCGAGCAGGATCATGGCGAGGGTGTATTCGGCGACCGGCACGGCGTTGGCCGCGGCGGCGGAGGACACCGCGAGGTCGCGTTCCCAGCAGGCGGGGGTGATGTGGTTGCGTACGGTGCCGGCGGTGTGGACGACCGCGCGCAGCCGGGGCGCGGCGTCCAGCACCGCCTGGTCGACGGGCGGGCAGCCCCAGCCGGTGATGAGCAGTTCGGCGTCGGCGAGCGCGCGGTGTGCGACGGGGGTGGTGAAATCGTCCAGGACGAGCTGCGGGTCGATGTCGGTGAGGTCGGCCAGCCGGGCCCGTACGTCCGGGTCGAGGACCTGTCGTGCGGTCCTGTGCGCCATGGCTAGCACGGCGCGCGGGCGGCGACGGAACTGGTGGTCGGGGTGGGTCACTTGACGCTCCCTGCGGTCAGGCCGGACTTCCAGTAGCGCTGCAGCGTGAGGAACGCGACGATCAGCGGGACGATGGCGAGCAGCGAGCCGATGACGACGAGCGGGTAGTACTCGGGCGAGACGGTCGCCGAGCTGTTCCAGGTGTAGAGCCCCAGGCTGAGCGGATACAGGTGCTGGTTGGAGAGCATCGCCATCGGCAGGAAGAAGTTGTTCCAGATGGCTGTGAGCTGGAACAGGAAGACGGTGACGAAGCCGGGGCCGAGCATGCGCAGGCTGACCCGGACATACGTCTGCAGTTCGCCCGCGCCGTCCACCCGGGAGGCCTCCAGCACCTCGTTGGGCACGTACCCGCTGCTGAGCAGACGGGCGAGGTAGACGCCGAAGGGGTTGAACAGGACGGGGATGAAGACCGCCCAGAAGGTGTTGACCAGGCCGATGTCCGAGGCCACCAGGTACAGCGGGAGGGCCAGTACGGTCGGCGGGACCATGACGCCGGTCAGGACGAGCCCGAACATCTTCTCCTTGTGCGGGAACTCGTACTTGTCGAAGGCGTAGCCGGCGGCGACGCTGATCAGCGAGCCGATGAGGGCGCCGAGGACCGCGTACAACAGGCTGTTGAGGTACCAGCGGCCGTAGACCCCGTCCTCCATGGTGAACAGGTCGGTGAGGTTGTGCCAGAGGGAGAAGTTCCCGAGGGAGAGGATGTCGCTGCCGAAGAGCGCGTCGGCGTTCTTGGTCGAGGCGAGCAGCAGCCACAGGCCGGGCAGCACGGTGTAGAGGGCCGCGAGGACGATGACGGTGTTGGCGACGGCACGGCTGGTCAGCTTGCTCGTGTTCCTCGGACTGCTCGTGGCGATCGGCCTGTTGGCGGTGGTCAGCTGGTTCGTGGTCATCGCTTGCTCCGTTCCCGGCGGCCGGCCCAGCGCGTCACGGCGAACGACAGCGCGCAGGTGACGATGAGGAGGATGACGGAAGCCGCGGAGGCCAGGCCGTAGTTGTTACGGCGGAACGCGGCGTCGTAGATGTACATGTTCGGGGTGAAGCGGGAGTTGACCATCGGGGTGGCCTGGTTCATCAGCATGGGCTCGGTGAATAGCTGCAGCGCACCGATCAGGGCGAACATGCACACCATCACGACCGAGCCCTTGATGATGGGCACCTTCACCATGAGGGCGGTACGGATGCCGCCGGCGCCGTCGATCCGCGCCGCCTCGATCACCTCGCGGGGCAGGGCCTGCAGAGCGGCGTAGAAGATCACCATGTTGTAGCCGAGGCCGCTCCACAGAGCGATGTTGACGATCGACGGCAGGACGCTGTGCAGTCCGAGGAAGTCGATGGTGATGTCGGCCTGGGCGAAGAGCTTGATGACCGGGCTGAGGCCGGGGGTGTACAGGTACAGCCAGATCACGGCGGCGATGATGCCGGGCACGGCGTGCGGCACGTACAGCAGCATCTGCGCGGTGCGCCGCAGCCGGATCAGTCCGGAGTCGAGGAGCAGGGCGAGCGCGAGGGCGCCGACCACGACGACCGGCACGAAGATGACGCAGTAGAGGGCGATGACGCCGAACCCGGAGACGAAGCTCGGGTCGGTCAGTACCGCGAGGTAGCTGCGCAGTCCGGTGAAGACGGTCGTGCCGCCGCCGAAGCCGAGGCCCTCGTGGTCCTCGGAGAAGAGGCTGAGGCCGATGGCGTAGCCGACGGGGACGAGGAACACGGCGACGAGCAGTGCCGTGAACGGAGCCAGGAGGGTGACGCAGGCGAAAGCCTGCTGTCGGCGTCCGGCCTTGCGGGGGCGAGCCCCGCTCGCGGTCCGTGGTGTCGTCCCCGTCCGCTTTCGCGTTTTCCCTGGAGAGATCAATGTGCTCACGGGTGCACCTCAGTTGGTAGTGACCGACAGGCCGAGGCTCTTGAGGTCGGGCAGCGTCCGGCGTTCTCCTTCGCGGAGCCCGCCGATGATGGTGCCGCTGCCGGCACCGGCCTTGGCGAAGCCGTCCTCGACGGACGTGATGGTGGAGGTCATGCGCGGCCCCCACTTCCAGCGGGGAGAGATCAGCTTCGCCTGCTGCTGGAAGAGGCCGAAGATGTCCTGGCCGGAGTAGTAGCCGGTGTCCATCTCCTTGCGGGCGACGGGGACGAGGGAGGGGACGGCCGGGTAGGCGCTGCTGATGCCGCTGGAGAGCTTGGCGCGCAGGGCGTCCGGGCTGGTGACCATCCAGGTGATGAAGTCCAGCGCCTCCTTGGGGTGCCCGCTGTCCTTGGTGACGACGAAGGTCGAACCGCCCTGGGTGCCGAGCGACGGCTTGGCCGGATCCCACTGCGGGAGCGGCGCGATGGCCCACTTGCCCTTGCCTCCGGGAGTGGAGTTCATCAGCGAGCCGGCCGCCCAGGCGCCCGCGGTGTAGCCGACGGTCTCGCCGCTCTGCAGGTGCGCCCGCCACTGCTGGCTGTCCACCGGCTCGACGCGCACCAGGTCCTGGTCCACCAGGTGCTGCCAGTACGCGGCGACCTTGCGCGTCGGGGCGTCGGCCATGGAGATGCGCCAGGTGTCGTCGGAGGTCTGGTACCACTGGGCACCGGCCTGCCAGGCGAACCCGGCCATGTGCAGGGAGCCGTTGGTGAAGAAGCTGGCGATACGGGAGTGGGGTTGCGCCTTCTTCAGCTTGCGGGCCGAACTCTCGAACTCCGCCCAGGTCTTGGGGACGGGGATGCCGTACTTCGTGAACAGGTCCTTGCGGTAGAAGAACATCATCGGCTCGATGTCCACCGGCACGGCGTAGGTGTGCCCGTCGAGGGTGGTGAGGTCCAGCGCCTGCGGGAGGATCTTGCGGCGCACCGAGTCGGGCAGCAGCTTGGTGAGGTCGCGCGGCACGCCGTCGATGGCGAAGCCGGGCAGCTGGGGGTATTCGATGGTGGCGACGTCGGGGGCGTTGCCCGCGCGGGCGGCGTTGCTGAGCTTGGCGTAGCCGCCCTGGGCCCCGGAGGGGACCTGCTGGAAGTCGACCCTGACCTTGTTCTGGATGCGGTTGTACTCGTCGACGACCTGCTGGGTGCCCCGCAGCGCCGACCAGAAGGTCAGGTGGACCGGTTGTCCGGCCTGGGCCGTCCCGCTGCCACCGGTGGCGGAGCAGGCCGTGAGCAGCATGGCGAGGATCGTGAGCAGCGCCGGTACGGCGTTGCGGGTATGTCGCATGGGCCCTCCCGCTTCTTTTTACTGGGGTACGGGCATCCTGGGCGCCAAGCGAAAAAGACGTCAATAGATCGAACAGAAGAAACTCAAACGGTCAAACGAACATTCTTGCCGATGAACGGTGGCCCCTGGATCGGATTCAGACCGCGTGTGGTGCGGTGGATGCCCTGACCACGAGGTCGGGCAGCAGCTCCACGTGGCGCGTGGCACCGGGGCGCAGCCCGCCCTGCGCCATGTCGAGCCGCCGCAGCAGCAGGTCGACTCCGGTGCGGCCGAGTTCCGCCTTGGGCGGCGCGACGGCCGTGAGCGGGACCGACCCCATGTCGGCGACGACGTCGTTGTACGCGACCACCGAACAGCGGCCCGGGACGGAGATGCCCGCCGCCTGCAGCCCCCGCACCAGCACCAGCGCGTCCATGTCGCTGTGGATCAGCACCGCCGTGGCACCGCACCGCGCGACCGTCTCGGCCAGGTCGACAGCGCGCGGGTCGGCGACGAGCGGGTCGGGGCCCGCGGTGGGCGAACTGAGCATCACGCGGCACCCGTCGGCCAGTCCCCGAGCAGCCGTCTGCTCGGCGAACTCGGCACGGATGACCCGCGCGGTGGGGCTGTCGTCGCGCGCCGCCAGCACGATCCGCCGGTGGCCGAGGCCGACCAGGTGCCCGAGGGCGAGGTGGACGCCGTAGGCGTGGTCCGTGCGCACGCAGTCCACCTGGTAGATCGCGCTGGTCCGTGCGGGGCGCCGTTCGACGAGGACCGTGGGAACGTCCAGGCCGGCCAGCCACGACTGGTCCGCGTCCGCCTCGTCCTGCGTACGCCAGTGCGGTGACAGGAGCAGTCCGCGGGCCCCGTCGTCCAGCGCCTGCCGCACCGCCTCGCGCTCCGCCCCGCCGTGGCCGGCGGTGATGTGCAGGGCGAGCCGCAGGCCGGCCTTCTCCGCGGCCTCCCGCGCACCCTGCACGGCCTCGGTGAGGTAGGTGTTGCTCTCGGGAACGATCATGGCGACGGCGTCGGAGCCGGAGGCCGCCTCCTCGGGCATCGGGCGCAGCGAACGCGCCACCCCGTGCCCGCGGCGCACCTCCCCGCGCTGGGCGAGTTCCTCGACGTCGCGGCGCACGGTCACGACGGACACGCCGAGTTCGTCGGCGAGATCCGTGATGCGCGCGACCCCCCGCTCCCGCACCACCGCCGCGATCCGGGCCTGCCGTGTTTCCGCCGACTCCCGCATGTCCCCACCGTTCCCGTCCGTGTCGGCCGCCCGCTTGGGCACGGCCGCACGGCAACTCCCACGTTCGTTTTTCGCACGATCGATTTACGCGCGACGAACCCCATGATAGCGATCAATCGATCAGTGTGGGGCGGCGCCGTGATCCTCCCCGTTCCGACGCGCCAGACAGGGCGCGGGTGGCCAGGGGCCACCAGGATGGACTGAGCCATGCCTGCCGGATCGGCGGGTCGCCACCGTCCGGCACGACGCGGAACTGTCCGCGCTCATACCCCACGTGCTAAGGAAAGGGATGACCGAGACCGAACCCGTCACAACAGGGAGCGATCACCTCTCCAGGCTTCGCGATCCGCATCCCGGCACGGCCGATCTTCGGCGTATCGGGGCGCACCCTGATCACTGGTATCCCGTCGCACTGTCCCGGAGTGTGCGCAGCGGGCGGCGCGGGTCGTTGACTTGCTGTGACTTGGGGACGCCGACCACGTGGGAAAGCTCGGCATCCTCCAGGAAGCGCCGGAAGCGCGAGTCCTGTCCGTAGGCGGAATCCGCCGTCACTCAGGCGATGGGGAGCGGGGAGGCCAGGGCGCGCAGAATCATGTCGCGGGCCAGTTCGCCCTTGGTGGCGAAGACGCGCCCGTCGGGGATGCGGGCCGCTCGGCAGCGTTTCCGGTCCTCGGTCCAGGACTTCGGCAGGTAGAGCTCGCGGTCGACCAGGGCGGGGCCACGGGTGGTGGGCCTTTGTGGCCCGTTCGGCCCGCTCGGCCGGGGTCAGCAGTGTCTCAGCGAGGCGGGCGAGCTTCCTCGGGGATACGGACGTTGGCATCGGGCACTGGTGTGCTCCTCCCCACCTCTGAGGGTACGGGTACGTACCCGTACCCGTCATGCGGCGGATTCCCGTCACAACCCTGCCGCCTGACCGAATCCAGTGCCACGCCGGGACCGCGGTGATCCTCTTCCTCCCCCAAGCGGAGGTCCCCGCCCCCTCGCGGCACGCAGCTCGGTCGTAGACGTCCCATCCCGAAACGTCGGTGAGGACCGGCAGCACTCCAGGGGGGCGATCGGGGTGTGTCGGCGCCGAGGGACATAATTCAGGCTGTGGACCTGAGACCGGAGTTGTTGCCCCCGCCCGTGAGTCGGCAACGGCTGGACGAGTTGTGTCAGGAGGTCGAGCGAATCGCTGACCTGCTGACATCCCGCCCGGAGGCAGCGGACGAGGCGATCACGGCCTTCAACGCGATGACCGGTCACGATTACGAGGCTCTCGACTTCGCCGAGTACGACGGCAGCAGGAGCCTGGAGGAGTTCGCGAGGGAGGCGGCCCGGCCGGCTCGCCCCGTGGTCGCGGACATCTCCCGGGACGAGCTCGTTGAGATCGTTCGCAGACTTCTGATGGCCTCCCCGGAGAGCGACCACTATCTGCGGCTCCTGGAGTCGAACGTGTCGCATCCGCGGATGAGTGACCTGGTCTTCCACCCCGCAGACACCCTTAAGGATGCGTCTGCGGAACAGATTGTCGACGAGGCTCTGAAGTACCGCCCGATCGCGCTCTGAGCCGCAGGTCCAGACCGACGACAACGCCTTCTGCACCGTCAGTAGCTGTCTTTCAACGTGAGCGGATAAGCGCAGACGCCCGGGTCTGCGGGGCTGATGCAGAGCCCGCCGGACGACGTCTTCCAGGAAAACAGCGCAGCCACAGCGTGGCCCGGCCCACCCGACGTCCTCGACCTCACCACCAGCCCGCGACGCCGACTGACCACTCCGGACAGCGCCGCATGCACCCCCGGACTGCTCGACGAACAGGCGGTCAGTCCTGCTGTCCCACACGGCGGGCCCCCGCGAAGCCGCCGAAACAGACGGCGGCTCTCCGTCGCGCTGGTCCCCCAGCGGCGGCAACCGCGCCTCGGTCCAGCTCTTCCTGCTCACCGAGGAGCACTGGCCGGAACTGCCGGGCACCGTCTTCAAGTACGACGACGGCACCCTGATCGCGGCTCGCGCGGACAAACCGTCTCTGCCCGAACTCCTTGCAGGCACCGGCCTGGACGGACGGCCGGTGCGGGCCGCGGTGGTCGTCACCGGAGCGGTGCACCGGCTGCGGAACAAATACGGTGACTTCGCCTTCCGACTGACCCACCTCGACGCCGGCTGCGCTCTGGCACAGGCGGCGCTGGTCGCGGCTGAACTGGGCCTGAGAGCCGAGCTGGTGACCGGCGACATCGGTGACCTTGCCGGGCGGCTGGACCTCCATCCCGCCGATCAACTGGCGATCGGAATCATCGGACTCTACGGAAGGGACACCGGCGATGCCGCTGCTGGATCAGCATGACGTGATGGACGAGTTCGTCTCGCAACTCGCCGCTGCCCGGCCGGTGCCGGTGATCGGCTCGGCGGCCCGGGCGGTGCCGCTGCCGACCGATTCAGTGGGGGAGGTGCTGGCGGGCCGCCGATCGGTACGGTCCTTCGCCGACCGCCCGATCGCCGCCACCGACCTGTCCGAACTGCTGGGCACCGTACTGGCCGCCGAGCGCGACCGTTGGCCAGTACGACCGACGGACGATCTGACGGTGCTGGTGCAGGTCTACCGTGTGCGGGGGCTGGCCACCGGGTGGTACGAGGCCGCTACCGATGGAAGCCTCACCGTGGTCGCCGGGATGCCGCAGTTGCCCGATACGGCAGCGCAATTCGACGACGCCCCAGCGGTGTTGTCGTTCGGCGGCGGCCTGCGGACCGCGGTGCGTCACGCGGGTGTCGCCGGATACTCCGACCTGCTGGTGCGAGCGGCTGCACTGGCCCACAACTGCTGGCTGCTGGCGATCGCTCGCGGACTGGGCGGATGCCCGCGCGGCCGCGCGCAGTACGTGTCCACCGCCGCGTTCGTCGCCGGACACCCTGGTCATCGACACCTCCTCAGCCTGACCCTCGGCCATCCCGGACCGGAACCGGCCCGGCCCGGCCCGGCCCGGAATCCTCCGCCGATGACCGGGCAGCGGCTCGTTGAGAGCGACCGAAGCCGGGGCCGTTGGGGCAGCCACGACGGCCGACGCGCCCGGTGTCACCGAAACCGGTGTCACTGCGCCGGGTGTCGCCGTATCCGGTGTCACCGCGACCGGTATGCCCCCCCCCCCCCCCGCAAGCCCAGTATCCGATGACGAGTCCGGCAAGAAGGCGTACTTCGCGGGCACGCACCGTACGTGTCCTCCCGCGCAGACCTGGGCCCGGATCGCCCCACTGCTGACCGCCGCAGGTGTCACCCGGATCGCCGATGTGACCTGGCTGGACGACATCGGCATCCCGGTCTATCAGGCCATCAGCCCGGCGAACAACCACCTCTCGGTGTACCAGGGCAAGGGCCTGGACCACATCTCCGCGAAGGTGTCGGCGGCCATGGAAGCGATCGAACGCTGGCACGGCGCGAACCTGGACACCCGGCCCGACCACACCGTACCGCCGAAGATGTGGAGCCCGAACTGGGCTACCGGCTCGACGAACTCGCGCTGAACCGCGGCACTGCCTCAACCCGGCCACCCGGCTCGCGTGGCGTACCGCGGTACGGCTCGACGACGGTGGCCGGTCACTGGTGCCGCTGGAATGCCTGAGCCTGGACCGCCGAGTCGGGACACGCTGGCGACCGCCGCGGTTCGCCGCCACCAGCAACGGCCTGGCCAGCGGAAACACTCGCGACGAGGCGGTGGCGCACGGTCTGTACGAGGTGATCGAACGGGACGCGATCCACCGCAGCACCTCTGCCGTGCCCATGCCCGCCGTCGACCCGGCCACCGTCCCGCCGCTGGCGGCCGGGCAGCTGGAGCAGTACCGGGCAGCCGGGGTACGGGTCACGATCACCGTCCTGGCGACGCCCCTGCGCGTCCCCTGCTTCAGTGTGACCATCGTGAGCGACGGCTTCCCACTGCCGGTCTACGGCTACGGCTGCCACCTCGACGCACGGGTCGCCTTGTGCCGGGCGCTCACCGAAGCCGCCCAGGTCCGGGGGTCGGTGATCGCCGGTGCCCGCGACGATCTGGACGACCACCTCTACGCGAGGCTGCGCCGGGCCATGGCCGGTATGGCCGTGCCGGTGCCGCTGACGGGGCCGCCGGGAGAATGGCCGGTGGTCGACTTCCGCACCGTCGTTTCCGAGGTGGTGCCCGGCCACCGGGCGGAGTCCGCCCTGCTCGCCGACCGGATCAAGGCCGTCACCCGCGCAGTCCGCTCATGGTCGAGCACACCCGCCACGAAGTTGGCGTCCCGGTCGTGCAGGTGATCTGCCCAGGACTGTCGATGCCTGCCGCTCTGTGAGGCCACCTGTGTCCAAGCGCTATCTGTTCTCGGCCCCTCGGCACCCGATGTGGTGCCACCGCCCGGGATCGAGCTGCGACCGCCGGTCGCCGCCGGTGATCTGCTGGCCCTCCCGCTCGCCGCCGGCGACACCGTCGGCATCGTCGACGGCTTGTTCCACCAGGTCCGGGCGGTGCCGCACAAGGAGATCCTCGCCGTACTCGGCCGTGGTGTCTCGGTGCTGGGCGCGGCGAGCATGGGGGCCCTGCGCACCGCCGAACTCGACGTCTTCGGCATGCGCGGAGTGGGCCAGATCTACCAGGATTTCCGCCGCAGGCGCCTGGAGGCCGACGACGAGGTCGCTCTGCTGCACGGGCCGCCCGCAAGCGGCTACCGCGCCATGTCCGAACCCCTGGTCACCATACGTGCCGGTCTCGCGGCGGCGGTATGGGAAGGGGCGTGCGCACGGACAGCGGCCGAGCAGATCGTCACAGCCCTGCGCTCACTCCCCTGTGCACTGCGCTCCTACCGGCGGTTCCCCGGGCTCGCTGCGGCAACCGGCCTTGACCCGGACGAACTGGGCCGCTACCGCGCACGCAACCGTCAGGACATCAAACGCGCCGATGCGCTCACCTTGATTGAGCGACTGCGCACCGCCGACCCGAGCGGCGAGCCGCGCGTCGGCCCAGTGCCCCGTACTGTGCTCCTGGCCGAGTGGGAGAACCGGGCGCGCCGCCCGCCCGGCGTGCCCGCGGACTATCCCGACAGTCTGGCGGCGTCGCGTGTGCTGCAACTGTTCTCGCCCGGCTTTCCCGCGGTCCGCCGCGACCAGGTCCTGGCGCTACTGGCGCGTGAATGCGCCGGCTCCTGCGGTCTCCCGCCCACGGGGGACGACGCCGCGGTCACCCACGGAGTGCATCGCAGGGTCTACCCGGACCCGCACGAGCACCCGGACGGTTTCGGATTCCTGCGTTCATGGCTCACCGACGAGGAGGCGGCCTGCGGCGACCGGCACCATCAGCTGCTGCTGTTCCTGTCGCACAGCCTCGGAACCGGTCCCGGGTCCGGCTGCGACTCGGTCCTTCTCGACCTGCTGGAACCCACCGACGAATTCGCCGGGGCGATACGCACAGCCGCCTCCTGTCACCAATTCACCGACGAACTGTGCAGGAGCAGACCGGAGTTCACTCCGGATCGGATCTCGCCTCAACGGATCACTGAACTGCTGCTCGAGCGATGGGGCGTCAGCCGCACCGCCACCGATCTCCCCGCGCTAGACCGCGGGTTCAGCTCCTTCGCGGACGCGATAGACGCCGCCCGCCCGTACTACCCGCTGGGCAGGCTCACGCCGAAGACCTGACGACAGGGACGGACGTGCTGCACTGTGTCTCGCTGGGCTGTGGCCGACGATCTCTGCGCTGCTTGGCCAATGCTCCTTGAGGTCGAGGTTCTCGTGGTACAGGTTGACCGTCACACTCCGACCATGGCCCGCTCGCGGGCAGCGCCGCAACCTTCGACTGTCGCGAGCGCGTGATCAAGCAGACGCTCGGCTGGACCGCGCCTGGCTGGGTGTTTCCGCTGTGGCGTTGGGAGGCCAGGTAGGCGACGAGGTGTGTCCGTCACCCCGCCGCGGCCGACTTGTGGACCTGGCTGATCATCGCCGCGCACACCCAGCTCCGCCTCGCCCGCCCCCTTACCGAGGACCTACGCCGCCCCTGGGAACGCTCCGTGAAGACCGAACGGCTGTCCCCAGCCCGCGTCCGGCGAGGGTTTCGCAACCTCCGCCGGAGGGCGGCCCGTCCCGCAGCCGCACCGAAACCGGGCAGGCGCGGCCCTGGGCGTCCACCCGGCAGCCGCAACCAGCACAAGGCCCGCATCCAGGACGTCGGTAAGACTGCGAAACGCGTCGAAACGATCAAGGAACACGAACAGCAGCGAGGTTAAACGGCAAGCAAAGAGCGCGCATCAAACGCCCTTCAGAACACGATCAAGTGCCGCCCGGCCTACAGGTCCCCAGTTCGGCTTGCCGCCGGGAAGACCCCGATCTCCGTTCTGCCCCATGAGCATCAGGAAGAGACTCTTCATCGCGGCCAGCCCGCGGGCACGCCGGATCGCCTCCTCGTCTGCATGCGCGTACACGTCGAAGAACCGTGAGGCCGTGCCCGCGGGTAGCAGCACCCATGCGGCGGCGAGGTCCCACGCCGGGTCGCCGGCGAACATGTCACCGAAGTCGACGATGCCGGAGAGCGTTCCGTCCGAGACGACGACGTTCGCGGGATGGAGGTCGCCATGCACCCACACAGGCGGGCCCTCCCACGCCTGGGCCGCAACCGCGTCGTCCCAGACGGCCCGCACGTCGGCAGCAATGTCGTCGGGGGCAACGGCCTGGAAGAAGTTCTCGAAGCCGTCCATGCAGTTCCTGGGATGGGCACCACGGTCCGTAGCGATCGGCGCCTCGGCGGGCGCCTCCACATGGAGCGCCCGGAGGAAGCCCGCCAGCGTGTCGGTCGCGTGGGCGCCGCGGCTGATCGAGCCGTGGTCCAGCGGCTCGCCGGGAACCCACGTCATCACGGTCCAGTGCTTGGGGAAGCGCTCGGACGGTTCGCCGAACCGCACCGGAGTCGGCACCGGGAGCGGCAGGCGCGGAGCCAGCACGGGGAGCCACCGCCTCTCCTTGAGCTGGAGCTCCGGGGTGGGGTCCATGCGCTGCATGCGCACGGCCAACTCGTCCCCGAGACGCCACATCTGGTTGCCCCAGCCGCCCGCCACCTCGCGGATGGCCAGCCCTGCAAGGTCTGGATGTTGCTCCTGCAGCAGGTTGCGGACCAGGTCTGCGGTGATCTCGATCTCGGTGTCGGTCATGCGAAGTCACAGTACTGAGGCGGCAGGCGGAGCGGCTCTCGCTCCGGAACATCTCGCTGTGATTCCTTTGGCATCACCGATTCGGTTGCAGAGAGCTGCAGATCAGAGGCTTTGGGACGCCCGGCCCCCAAGTTCAGAGAAGCCTGTGTCAGATGCTCACTCCTTCGACCCGATCCGGCCCAACGGGCACGGCTCATCGACATCCGCGACAACCTCGTCGCCCGCATCACCGAGGCCGGGCGCGAAGGCTGGCTCGGCGAGGTAGAGGGCCTGCAGGTCAGCCTCGCCGACGCCCAGGACAAGCTCGAGCAGCTCAATGCCGAGGCGGCCCACCGATCCAGTGCGGTCAACGCCGCATGCCAGCCTTCGGCCAGATCGCCCTCGGCACCCGGAAGCCGAAAAAGCACTCCACAGCTGCTGACTAGGCCGCGGCCGGCAGTTCAGAGATCGGTCCCTGGCCCGCACTCGGCACGCTGTCCGACACGCAGGACACTCAGATAGCGACGTGCTGCTCGATCGCCCATCCGCGTGCGGATGCGCTCGGCGATGGCGTCGAGCAGCGGCTCACGGACATCCCGGTCGAGCCTGCGATACAGCGACAACGAGCGAAGATGATCGGCAAAGCCGTCCCCGTCGAACCACTGATCGGTTGGATACCAGCGCACGATCGTCGGGCCGAACAATCCTCCGGGATTGTCGACCAGGCCCCACCCCTCGTCGGTGGTGCGCACGTCGTCCTCCAACGGCGGATGACCCCAGCCGGGGTTCCCCGGGCAGAACCGCTCGTGGAGATCGGCGGTCTCGGCGTACACCTCAGGCTCTCCCGGCCGGCGGACAACGACGTGGCCGAGCAACGCCGTCCACCCTCCGGGACGGAGCACGTCGTGCGCTCGCCACCAGCCGATCGACGGGTCGACCCAGTGCCACGAGGACGCGGCCACAAGAACATCGAAGCGCCGACCGCGGTCGTCCCACTCCTCAAACGTCGACGTCTCAACTTCGACGTTGCGGAAGGAGGCGATCCGCTGGCGAGCAAGTGCAGCCATGTCCGCGCCCGGCTCGACGGCGGTCACAGAGCATCCGAGCGCTGCCAGCGAGCGCGTCGCCTGTCCGGTACCGCAGCCCACCTCCAGTACCGACGACCCTTCGTCCGTGCCGGTGACGGCGACAAGGTCCGCGAACAGCTCGTCGGGGTACCCGGGCCTGACACGGTCGTAGAGTTGCGGCACCTCATTGAACACCCGGCCGAGGTTCCGTGGATTCGGGTGCGCCTTCGGGTCATCAGTCACGAGCGCACAACCTATGAGGCTCGTCCATGAAGACGCCACTGGTTTGCCGGCAGCCGCTGACGTTGCCGCCGGTAGTTCAGAGAAGGTCGGTGTACAGCTTGGTGGTCAGCTGAAGCCCGCAGCCTCCGAGCAGCAGCCCGCACCAGAACGTGTCGCTCCCGTGACGGCGACGGAAGGCATCCAGCTCGATCGCCTCCAACGGCAGCATCAGCGGCTCCTCTGAGTCCGCAGCGCCCAGAACCGCCGTCTCTATCTGCCGCCTGTCACCACGCACGAAACCCCGCCTTTCATCCCAACTCAGGGTGCTACCCACGCCGTTGGCCTCGCAGACGATCGACGTGCTCACCCCGTCGTACGTAGCGGGGCAGGATGTTGCCCGCACCCGAGGGCGCGAAGTTGGGACCATCCCCGCGGGTGCGGGGAGCAGGAGCCGCTCATCGCGGGTGAACCACCCCATCGCAGCCGCCTCACCTCTCTCCGGCCTGTCGCTCATAGCTTGGCCCACTCGCACGCTCCGTGAACATCGCATCGACAACAAGGAGTTGCCCCGTGCAGTCCAACGACAACACCGGCCGTAGCCGCCAGGAGCTCGCCTACGTGCCGTTCCCGAAGGCGCCGCCCAAGAAGCCGCGGTTCACCGTGCCGCGCACCTGGTGAACGAAGGCGTGGGAAAAGGACGGAGTTCTGAGCACCATGTGGGAGGACCTCCTCAGCACCCTCGACGGCGGCTTCCGGTACATGGCCCGCTGGCTGCGGACCGTCCTCGCGGTCGCCGGGATTCCCTTCGTCGTGCTGCTGGCCAGGGGCGCCGTCGAAGTCGTCTTCCAGACGCTGCACCAGCTGCTCACCGCCGTGCCCAAAGTGCAGGTCGGCGTCGACACCTCCAATGGCGTGTAGCAGCCGATCCCGACGTCGCTGACACACCTCGGCCAAGCTGCAGCCCTACACAACCTCGGGCCCGTCAGTGGTGCCATCGGGATTCCGTCCGAAGGCGCCCGCAAGAACGGCAGGTACATCCGTCCCGGGGACGGCAGCACGCACCTGCGCCAGGACTGGCGGGAAATCCTCATCATCGACAGCGCCCTGGTACTCCTGGCGCAGCCGGTGGATGACCTCGACCAGCTCGGGTCGCAGTTGCATCCAGGCGCGAGACGTGCGGATTTCCTCCTCGACCCGGTCTATGAACCAGCGCATGACCTCACATGGAATATCCAGGTGCCGCCCGTGCGGATCGAAACAGACCGTCGGCTCCCGCGCCGGGTCCTCGTCGGGAACGACCGCGGTCACCAAGGTCCGTTGATTGCGGACGAGGTCCAGCTCCAGGTACCAGGCGTCGTCGGGCACGGAGTACATCGCGATGATCGCGTAGTCGCCGTTCGAGTACACGACCATCGTCTCAGCCATTCCTGTCGATCTTCGGCGATGTGGCGCAGACCTTGGCGTTCGGCGTCAGTCGCAGCCCGGCCATGGCAAGGAAATCGACGAGGCCGATCCAGTCGCCGTTGGTTCCGTCGTCCCAACTGGTCCAGAGTCTCGACTCCTCGCCGTCCCATGTGTCCGTGTCTTCGCTCGGATGCTGCTCGACGGTTCCCTCGCCGTGCCGGTACCGCAGGTACAGGTACTGACCCCTGGTTGTCCACGCATCCCACTGTGATGGACAGGCCCCGCACGTCTGCACCACCCGCGCAATGGACACACCCTCGAGCAGGTGAGCCTCGACAGCGCCCAGGTGCTGATCGTGGGCGATGACCAGGTCGTCGTCGAGACCGAGCAGGCGAACGCTCCCGCTGGGGAATTGAAGCGTGAGGCCGGCCGTGAACTCGACACGGCCGTCGTTGTAGCTGATCTCCCGAACCGAGCGGACCGGCTGTCCGACGAACCGGGTCAGCGGAATGTCTGATGAATCGTTGACCACCGAGACGTTGCCGTGCTCCGCCATCGCATACGGCCCGTGCGGCTGGTCGACTCGCAGCGACAGCCCGGTCCCGGGAGTGTGGAACAGTACCGGGCCCAGTTCCTCCAGGTGCAGCCACAGGTGCAGTAGCGACGATTCGTCGTCGGAGTAGTGATGCCAACCCGTGGTCACCTGCACCAGCCGCTTCCCAACCAGGTCGGCGGCAAGCAGCTCCCTAGCGTCGATCACCAGCCGATGCTCGCACGGCCTTACCACCGGCACACCCGAATTCTCGCGTCCAGTGTCCGGGGGGCCACCACAGGACCTGACCCGTTCGGTCAGGTCAGCGCTGAAGCGCGTTCACAACATCGCGCAGCATGCCGCCGGCCTTCCCGTCGCGGCCTCCACCGTCTACACGCTGTGGCTGCTCACCGACATCGTCGGCCTGGTCCTCGGCTTCCTCTCCCGGAACAACGGAGTGCGCGCGATGTGGACCGGACTCCGTCGGCCACTCGGAGATCACCCATGGACTCCTCGATGACCTGCCCCAGGACGCAGCCACGCGCCACGTCCGCGACCTGCTGGTGCACGCCTAGGTACTCCCCAAGCGACAGGAATACCTCAACCAGCTGGAACTGTGGTTCCGCAGGACCGCCCAGGACCTGCCGGCCGCACACATAGAGATCATTCGGCCCTTCGCCGAGTGGTTCGTCATCCGTGACGCCCGCCGACGCGCAGACCGCGGACGCTACTCGCTTAACGCCGCCACCGGCGACCGTAACGAGATCCGCGCTGCGATCGAGTTCATGCAGTGGCTCGACAGACAGCAGATCGAGCTCACCCGCCTCGCGCAGCCCCACCTCGACATCAGGCTCACGCAGGCCAAGACCTCCCAGCGACGGGCGAATGCCGCCTTCATCAGGTGGACGAACAAGCGCGGTCTGACCCAGAACCTGGAGTATCCCGGGCGTCCGATGAGCATGCCGGTGCTCTTCCTTGACGATGAGGAGCATGAGGACCAGATCCGTCGATGCCTGACGGATGCCTCACTGCCTCTGGAACTTCGGATCGTCGGCGCCTTGATCCGGCTCTACGGCCTGCCCCTCATCCGCATCGTCCACCTGACGACCGACCGCTTCCATCAGGACGAGCGCGGGGCCTACTTCACCTTCGACAAGAACCCCGTGCTTCTGCCGCCGACGCTGGCTCGTCTCATCGAACAGCAGATCACCACAGGCCGGTCGCGCGCAGCCCTGGGACCGCTTACCACCAGCGAGCATCCCTAACTCCTGCTACCCGGCCAGCCCGCCAGCCGCCCACGCAGCCCAGAGGCGCTGTCGGGACAACTCATGAAGCACGGCCTGCCCACCATCGCCGCCCGCAACACGGCTCTGTTCGGCATGGCCGGGGAACTACCGTCGATCATCATCAGCGACCTCTTCGGCGTCCACCGGAACACCGCGACCCAATGGGCGGCACTCGCCCAGAACAGCTGGGCCGGCTACCTCGCGGCCCTCAGGGCTACCGAGTGACGCCCCATCAGGTAATTGCTCAGCAGTCAGTCTGTCCGGCCCCGAGGCGGCGTTGCTGGTCAGCAGGCGGTGTGCTCTCCGAAGCGTGCCAGGCAGTGCCAGACCTTCTTGAGGTCCTGAAGGCCGTATCGGCCGGTGCGGGCGGCATCCCCGATGATCTTGGGGTTGAGCAGGCCATCGACGGCGATCTCAGCACCCAGGTCAACGTATTCCTGTCCCCGGTAGCTTGAGTGACGCCGTAGTTCAGCCACGCTGAGGCGGAAGCCTGGATGCCATTCGATTGGGCACGGGAGGCGGTGAGCTGCGAATTCAACCTCTGTGCCGCGATAGCTGGGGTCCAGCACCAGCGCCTCGACGTCACAGTCGAACCTGACCCGTCCGTGAATCTGTGCCTCGATGTGACAGTCCAGGGCGTCCAACTTGCCCGCCTCAGCCAGTCCGATGAGCGAGCAGCGGTCGGCTATGCCGAAGTCGGAAGGCTCGGTCGAACTGTCGGGGTAGCAGAACGTGGTGCGTCTCAGGGTCTCGGTGGTGAGTCTGAAGTACGAAGAGCCGAACCGCGGTGCTCCACCGACCGGATCACGGCGGTAGTTCAGCGCACCGTATACCGGGCGCTGGTCAGCCGGGGCCTCGTCGTACGCACCGCCAAAAATACGACTCTCCCAACGCCACCGGTCTCCACCAGGATGAGCGGTCAGACCACCGTTGCTCGTGCCTGTCACGAACTGCGACCGGTACACACCGTCTTCCACCATCTGGGCAAGGATCGGACGATCCTCTGCGGGACGATCGGGATGAAAGTGCATCGTCACCCGGAGATCCCCAGCGAGCGGCCCCCCTCCACATGAAGCCGCGACATGCAGCAGAGCCTTCTCCTGAAGCGATACGACGATGTCAGCACCCATGCGTGGAGTGTGCACGGACGGCAACGTGCAACGCACGTCAGTTTGCAAGACACCGGCAGCCTTGCTGTCGGCGTACGGCAGCGAAGGCTTTTCCACGTCAGGCAGGTTGCGGTTGACCGCGCGTATTGCCGGTCCGATCCGCCAATTGCAGCTATAGTCGCCCGCCGCCTGACATCGGCCGGCCGCAGACGGCCGAGCAACACCCGCCAGTGCATCAGAAGCTGTCCGCATTCATCCGTACGCGGCTGACGCACATCGAATAGCGCAGGGTCGGGACACCGCCTCTTCACCAGTAGGCCAGCCCTCCCACCAGCCGCCCCATCGCTGCCGGGCTCGCCGTCCTCGCCTGGAGGTTCCTGTCCGCATTCGCAATGCGCGGCCTGACCCTGCGCCGCCGTGTCCGCGCCGCACGCCCGGCCAAGGTCGTCGTCCGGCCCGAGATCCACGTCCCGGTTCCGGCACCGGCGACGCCCGTCGACAACGGCTGCTCATTCCGGAACTGACTTCCGGTCGCTCCGCCCGGTCCTCGCCCACCCGCCCCGGGCGTGCGAGGACTGGACAGGCCGACCGGCCGCCTCGCACCGCGCCCGCCGACGAACCGCCGGCGGGCGCGGTGCTTGCTGTCCACCGATCTGGCGGAACCGCTCGTGCTCATCCCCAGACCGCGCCGCCGGATGGGCCGGCCTTGCCTCCACCGGCCCGGCCTCCGCTACCCGCAGCGCCCCGACCGGCTGCCCGGCGCCTGGAGGCAGTGATACCGCGCCCCCAGAAGAAGCGCCGCCGCCGCGAGACGAAGCGGGTGCCGCGCAGCGAGGCCCTGCTGCCAACTGGAGTTCACGCGGGTTCCCCCGAGAGATACGGCCGTCACATCAGCGCAAGTACGCAGGTGAGCACTCTGCATCGGACGGAACGGCGAGCGCACGAGGTTCTCGCACTCACAGGCACATTCCGCGAGCGGAGCCAGGAACTTGCCCGTGAGTGCGGGAATTCAGAAGCCGCGCGTCAGGCAATCCACGCCTCGCCGCTTCGATGCCGGTCCAACCCCACGGCTGAGAACTCGTCCTCGCCGGCGCTTACCGCTACGCCCAACCGCCGCAGCGCCTGAGAGATCGGACTGCCAGCAGACGGAAACGGCTGGCTCTCCTCCACGTGGAGCGGTCCCAGCATGATCGTGCTGCCATCCCACACTGCCGCCCGTTGCTCGCCCACACGGCCGAAGTACTCAGCTTCCACGTAGGCCACCGGACCACCGGCTGACCAGTCAGCAAGGGTCTTCTCGCCAGCCTTGGGGCAACGCCCGTCGACTCCCAGTCCGTCAAGGCGGACGCCGTCGTCGGTGCCGAGAGCCGCGGCTTCGACGGCGGCAAGCAGATCAACGGGCGCAAGCGGCACGTCGTGGTCGACACGCTCGGCCT
Organism: Streptomyces sp. NPDC096311; assembly: GCF_044763085.1. NCBI lineage: Bacteria > Bacillati > Actinomycetota > Actinomycetes > Kitasatosporales > Streptomycetaceae > Streptomyces > Streptomyces sp. NPDC096311. Next base: position 196,540 of record NZ_JBIWFN010000016.1, on the reverse strand, counting down.
GCTGCTGGGCGTGATTGTCAGAGGTGGTCGCGTTCGGCGCGGACGAGCCGGAGCCGGGTGTGCGCTGCGATGACGAGCCAGGACCAGCGGTCCCCGGCCCCGGGGGTACGGATCTCCGGGGACGGGCAACAGCTCGGCGTCGCCGGGCAGCCAGTCGACTTCGAGACGGATCAACGTGCCCTCGATGATGGCTAGTTCACCGTCGTGGTCGATCCATGCATCCTTCCAACACCTCGGGCAGGCTCTGGATGGTCAGCCCGTACAACGACACGGTTTTCAACGAGCTGATAGGCGCTTTGACCGGGGTGATCGGGCGGCGTAGCCGTGGTGTCGGTGGCGTATCGGCGGCTGTCGCTCCGATGTCGGCGGCTTATCGGCGGCCTGTCGGTGGGGCCTGGCACCTTTCCAGAGATCCGGCCGGTGCCCATCCGGCTGATTGGTTTCGGAAAGAGGATCTCACGTGCATGACGTAGTGATCGTGGGCGCCGGCCCAGTTGGTCTGTTTCTTGCCTGCGAGCTTGGTCTCGCGGGCTGTTCTGTCCTGGTGCTTGAGCGGGAGCCGGAGCTCGGCTCCCCGTGGAAGTCGAACCCTCTCGGGATGCGGGGCCTGTCCGCCGCGTCGGTCGCGGCGTTCTACCAGCGCGGAATGCTGCACCCGCTGCTGACGGCATCGGGCGGCAACGACGATCCCGGCGCGAACCCCGACTCGGACGAACCGGCGCCCCCTCGCATCGCGGGCCACTTCGCCGGCATGATGCTCGATCCGGCGAAGGTCGACGTCGCCGCCCTGCCGTTCCGGCTTCCCAGCCCGGCACTGGAGGGCGTGTTCACAAGCCTCGAAGCGGTCGAGACGGTGCTGTCCGAGCGGGCATCCAAGCTCGGCGTGGAGGTCAGGCGCGGCGTCACGGTCTCAGGCGTCGCGCAGAACGATGAGAGCGTGGTCGCACAGGCCGGCGAGGACGAGTACGTGGCGCGCTGGCTCGTCGGCTGCGACGGCGGACGCAGCACGGTGCGTGGGCTCGCGGGCTTCGAATTCGTCGGCACCGAGCCCCAGTTCACCGGCTACACCATGCACGCCGCCATCGCCGATCCCGAGAAGCTGCGGCCCGGGTTCGGGTTCAACCTGACGCCGATGGGCGTGTACCTCCAGACGCCAGTGGAGGGGCACATCGGCATGATGGACTTTGACGGCGGCGCGTTCGATCGCTCGCAGCAGCCGACTCGCGACCATCTCCAGGCGGTTCTGCGCCGCGTGTCCGGCACCGACGTGACACTGAGCGACGTCCATCTCGCGTCGACCTTCACCGACCGGGCGATGCAGACGACGACCTACCGGCAGGGACGCGTCCTGCTCGCGGGCGACGCCGCGCACATCCACTCCCCCCTCGGCGGGCAAGGGCTCAACACCGGCATCGGTGACGCCATGAACCTGGGATGGAAGCTCGCGGCGACCGTGCGCGGGAACGCGCCGGACGGACTTCTCGACACCTACACCCGCGAGCGCCATCCGACCGGCGCAAAGGTGCTCGACTGGTCGCGCGCGCAGGTGGCGGTCATGAGGCCGGACCCGCATGCCCATGCGATGCAACGAGTGATCCTCGACCTGCTCGGGACCCGTGACGGAACGACCTACGTGTTCGAGAGGGTGTCGGGATCGTCGAACCGCTACGACCTCGGCAGCGAGCACCCGCTGGTCGGCCGCAGCGCCCCGGACTTTCGTCTTGAGGATGGCACTCGCCTCGGCGACCTGATGCAGGACGGACGAGGTGTCGCGCTCGATTTCAGCATCGACCGGCGCCTGCACGGTCCGGCGACGGGCTGGGTGAGCCGGATCCGGTATGTGACCGGGCCAGCGAGAAACGACCTCGGATTCGGAGCCGTGCTTGTCCGACCCGACGGCATAGTCGCCTGGGCAGGTGATCGCGCCCCTGACCGTGAAGCGTTTACGCGGGCGGCCAGCCATTGGTTCGGTAGTCCGGCAGTCTAATAAGCAGCTGTTGTCGTTCCGATCTTGAAGGGTGCGGGTCGATTGGGAGTCTCGATCGCGTGATCGCAGCAGGCCGCGGGCATGAGAACAGGGCCTCTTGGTAGCTCGGGGTTGCGAAGCCAACCGAGATTCGGGAGACCCTGTTGCCGCAGTCGTACGCGCTCGCGCTGGTGGAGTTCAACTCGGCTGCACCGACGTGTGACTGTGTCACTCACCGGTTCGGGAATGCGGCTGATCACCCGGTACGTGCTCGGCGGTATCCCTCGGACATGACAAACGCGGAATGGGCCGTGGTCCGGCCACTGCTGCCGGTGCCGGGCAGCCGGAGGCGTATTGCCACCGGGCGATACTCGGCGCGATCCGTTACCTGGTCGACGATGGCATCAAGTGGCGGACGATGCCTGCCGACTTCCCGCCGTGGGACCGGGTCTACGCGTTCTTCCGCGGCTCGCGCGACCACACCCTGGTCAAGGAGTTCCACCCGGCTGCGCGCCATGGTCCGCGAGAAGCCGGGCCGCGATGCGGAGCCGACTGCGGGTGTGATCGACTCCCAGTCCGTCGAGGCGGACACCGTGGTCGGCGCCGAGAGCCGCGGCTTCGACGGCGGCAAGCAGATCAACGGGCGCAAGCGGCGCGTCGTGGTCGACACGCTCGGCCCGCTGCTGGGCGTGATGGTCACCACCGCGGACACTGGCGACCGCACCGCCGCTCACATCCTGCTGCGGCACGTCGCCGAGCACACCACCGGCTGGCCCTGGTCTGGGCTGATGGCGGCTGCACACCGGCAGCCTCGTCGAGTGCTGCCCGGCCGCTCTCGCGCTGGTCCTGACGATCGTCAAACGCAGCGACGGCCACAAGGGGTTCGTGGTGCTGCGGAGGCGGCGCGGCACTGCCCAAGCGGTGCATCGTCGAGCGGTTCTTCGCCCACCTGCTGCGCACCCGCCGCCTGGCGCGCGACTACGAGCGCCGCACCACCAGCGCCGAGGCGATGGCCTACTGGTCGATGACCCTGCTCATGACCCGCCGACTGGCCCGGTTCACGCCCGCAGCCGACGTGAACCGATCCGGCACGGGCTCGGCCAGCCAGCCGCGCGCGACCAGGCGTTTCACCTTCGACCGCAGTGCCTCCACCCGCGCCGGCACCACTTCCATTCCGAACTCTGCGGCCATCTCCTGGCAGGTCAGTGGCCCTTGATGGAGCCTGGACCGGTCCGCGAGCGCCTTGAGGACGCGCTGGTAGTCCGCCGACAGCACCGACCAGGCCAGCCCCTGGCGCCACACCGGCACCTGCGATTTCGGCTTCGCCGCATCCTGGGACGCCGGTTTCGTGTCCGCGTCCTGCGGATCCGGGGTGATCTCCGTGTCCGCGGGGCTGCCGCCGTCAGGAGCCAGCACCCTATCGACCCGTCTTCGGGCGATCACCCATTCCTGCCATTCCTGCTCGGCCGCGACCAGCTCGGCCTGGATGCGGTCGGCCTCCTCACGCTGCCCGTCGACTCGACGACGGGCAGCCAGCACGTGCTGTTCCAGCAGTCCGACCACCGTCGGCACCCGCGACCTCCCGGAGAACGACAACCCGACAGGCCACCACTCCCACCGAATCACCGATCTCATGCCCGATCAGCGGAAACGCAGCGATCACTTCCGGAAAGACAACAGCTTCTTTAGAGGTCATCTCATTTGGCTGAGTAGGCTGTCGGCTGTGGTGGGGATCATTGAGCGGCTGGTGCCGGACGAGCTGTGGGAACTATTCCAGCCGGTCGCGCCGGAGGCGCCATCGCGGCCTCAGGGTGGCGGCCGGCGCCGGCAGGCGACCGTGAGGTGCTGGCGGCGATTGTGTTCGTGGCGACGTCGGGCTGCACGTGGCAGCAGCTGCCGAAGTCGTCGTTCGGACCGTCCGGAGCGGCAGCTCACCGACGGTTCACGGAATGGACGAAGGCTCGCGTGTGGGCCAAGCTGCACCGCCTGGTCCTCGACGAACTCGGAGCTCGCGGAGACCCGGACTGGTCTCACTGCGCGATCGATTCGGTGAACATGCGGGCCCTGAAAAAAGGGGAGTTGACGGGTCCGAATCCTGTCGAGCGGGGCAAGTACGGCTCGAAGATCCACCTGATCACCGAGCGGACCCGTCTACCCCTGTCTGCCGGCATCTCCGGTGCCAACGTCCACGACAGCCAGGCCCTGATCCCGCTCGTGAAGGGCATACCGCCGGTCCGATCCCGGCGAGGTCCCCGTCGGCGCAAGCCCGGCAAACTGCACGCCGACAAGGGTTACGACTACTCCCACCTGCGGCGATGGTTATCCCAGCGGGGTATCCGGCACCGCATAGCCCGCAAGGGAGTCGAGACCTCGCAGCGGCTCGGTCGGCACCGCTGGACCATCGAGCGCACGATGTGCGCCACGAGGCGCTCTGTTTGTATCCCCGGTTCAGCCGGGAGGGACTCGGAAGGAGGTTCCTGGGCCGGATGACTTACCTGGATCCGAAAGGTGAAGGGGACAACAACATGTCAGGAAACCAGTGACTGGGCTCAGTTGTCGGAGACGGTGTGCTGGGCGGCCCGCGCGATATGGCGAAGACTGGATTGTTTGAAGCCCAATCTCCAGCAGATGCAAGTTCTCATCCGCCGGAAGGACAGCTGAAACCGGCGCCGCACCCTGCACGGGGTTCGATCGTGCCCCCGTGCACCTCCGGGGTGCGGAGCGATGCCCAGCGAGGGCATTCAAGGAGATGAGTGGGACGCCTGTGTCGCGCTAGAACGTACAGACAGGGACGAACGTGGGATCGCCTACGGGGCGCGAGTCCTATGGCGACGGAGGCCCCGTAGTAGTCGCCGGAGTCACGACCGGCCAGGGAGGACAGGAAAACCGTCCACAGGGCAAAGGGGGCCAGGTGACTCGGACACATCAGACCCGGGAGGTATGCGAAATGCAGATCACCGAAACGGCGCTGTGTGTCCTGCGCGAGCAGCCTGAATCACTCACGCCGTAGTCACTGGAGAGCCGGATGACCGGGAAACCGTCATGTCCGGTTCGGCGGGAGGCCGCGCGTAACAGGACCTGCCACGGCAGGCACCTCGCCGCGCGGCCGACCCAACGGCCTGGCTCGCTGGATGCCGTCGTCTCCATCGTCGCTACGAGCGCAAGGCTGAGCACTTCCTCGCCGTCACGAGCCTCGCATGCACCCTGATCTGCTACCGCAGGCTTGCCAAATGAGATGACTGCTTAGTCATCGACACTGACGGACAAGGACGGCAGCTTAAGCATTTCCTGGGTTTTGGTGTTGAAGACCCAAGCCTTGGCGAAGACTTCCTCGTCTCCGATCTCGGTGTTGATCGCTGCTCTGTTCATAGTGAACGTCTGCGTCACGTTATGGTCTTGCACTCGTGGTTTGAGGGCGACCGCCTTCCCGCCGCCTTGCGCGAGGAGGTCATTCTGGGAGTCGTCTAGCTCCCATATGTCTGCCCAAGTCTGGTATGTGGTTTGATCCTCAATATTCTTTGCGGTGTAGTGGATCTTCCATGAGGCCGTCAGTATGAACACGCGACCGTCCCACCGCACGGTGAGCCTTGTACGGCTGAGTGTTGCCGCGGGGAGCACCAAGTCGGGCGCGACCCCAGCAGCGGTTCCTTGGGCGGTACGCGGCGTTGTGGCTGCCGATGCCGCGGGAACACTCCCGATCAACGTCAGTATTGCCGCCGTAGCTACAAACGTCTTTCGGACGCGCATGATGACCTACCTCGGCAAACTCTAGCCCAGCGGTATATGGATACGCCGCGCTTTCAAAAAACAAGGTCGCACCACTTGCTCCCTCGACCCGCTAGAAGTCCACACAAATCCAGGCTAGAGCGATGCGTCTAGATGCGCGACTGGTGCATGCTGACGCTAGGCGACGGGCGCTGAAAACCTCCGGGAAGCCGGACTGCGACTCCACCGCCGCTACGAGCGCAAAGCCGACCATTTCCGCGCCTTCACCAGCATCGCCTGCACCCTCATCTGCTACCGCAGACTCACCAAATGAGATGACGTCTTAGCCTTTGCCGCGAGGGGTCACGAGCGCTCCTCACCGGGCCGAACTGCCCGATGCCGTCGCGCAAGTCAGTGAGGAGTTGAGCACCGCCTCGCTACGGTCCAGAGCGGTGAAGAGGTCTCGATACAGCTCATCCGGCAATGCCCCCGCAACGAGTGCACAGGCCCGAACCAAGTCCTTGCAGCCTTGTGTCTGCCTGCCCGTGGCGAGCGCGAGGAACAGAGGGTGGGCCAGGAAGCCGTCCCCATCCTCTACGCTCCCGCAGGCCTCGACCAGTAAGAGACCTTCGTTATCTGCAACCCGTCGGAGCGCGCAGCATGACGCCGAATCCTCCTTCGAGAATCGCTCGATTCTTGGTCCGCGTCGACATTTCGCCTCATTTTCTGGGGGCCGCTCCACAGGCCGCCCCGATTTCGGGGACAAGTTTCGTGGAACGGGGGCGCCGCCGAAGCGCCGCGGGCTGCCTGGCCTTCGTCGCTCGCTCTCCGGAGCCGCACGGGGTTCCCGGCCGAGCACGTGCCCGCCCGCGCGCCGGCAGCGCATCGAGCCGCGAGTTCCACAACTGGATCTGCTCGAGCGCGGCAACATCACGGATACGTCGCCCCCTGCGATCATCGCCGGTCGTCCTCCACGCACGCGCAGAGGACGCACCTGCCGTCATAGGCCCAATCATTCGCGGCGCGATGCGGTCCATCGTCGCCTACACGCAGGCGACAGATTACATTCAGGACAAGGCTGGATGATAGAATCTCGGCTCATGCCAGACATTAAGCCCCGCGCACTCATCATTGATCTGCTCGGCGATTATGTTCGCCACCGTGGCAGCGAGATCCGCCTCAAGGCACTGGTCGCTTTGGGTGGGGAATTCGGGATCGCCGGACCGGCGATGCGGGTGATGGTGGGGCGAATGCGCGAAGAAGGCTGGTTGACCGTCAGAAGAGAGGGCCGAGAATCCATATATGGCTTGACGGTGAAATGTCTGCGGACTCTTGACGAAGGGCGCCGGCGTATCTTCAGGCAAGGGCCCCCATCCTGGACGGGCAGTTGGTCGATGGTCATCTACACGGTCCCCGAAGGGGATCGGCCGACTCGGGAACAACTTCGCAAGGACCTGTCGTGGCTCGGTTTCGGCCCTCTGGCACCGGCTACCTGGGTCTCGCCGCATCCGCGCCTGGACGACGTCGCCAACATCGGTGCCGCGCTGCCGAACGCGCGGCTCGATCTGCTGAGCATGGCTGCTCCCGACCTCGCGACCGACCGCTCTATCGCAGCACGCTGCTGGGACCTTGAAACCCTGAACCGGGACTATGAGGCCTTCATCCGGGACTTGCGGCAAACCATTCCGGAATACCGGTTGGGCCACATCGATCCGACGACGGCCTTCATCTCGAGAATCAGGCTTGTGCACGCTTATCGCCAGTTCCCGTACCGTGATCCTGACCTGCCTCGGGAACTGCAGCCCGCAGGTTGGCTCGGAGACAACGCCCGTGCCCTCTTCAACGAGGCGCACGAATTGCTGGAGGAGAAGGCGTGGACGCACTACGAAGCCGTGGTGTCGGCCATCGAATAGCCGCTCGTTGGGAGTGGTCCGGGAATCTGACCATCGATCCCCGGACCATCCGTAGCCCGATCACAGCCAGGTCGGAAGCGGCGGGGCGTTGACCGGATATCCGTTCCGGGCCTCAAGCCGCATGGGAGGCCGACCGATGAGCCAGCTCAGGATCTGCGCGGCCGTACCCTCTACCCGGTAGCGATCGGCGTCGTCATCCGCGATCGACCACGTTCTTTCCCGATCGGACGGAATCAGGAGTACCGCGGGGGGTTCCCTCCGTCTGTTGAAGTTCGCGACGGCATCGTCGAGCAGCGCGTCGACCAATGGGCGGTGGAGTTTTTCCAGCGCGAACCCAACGTTCAGATCGAACGAATGAATGAACGATTCGCGGGTTCGCAACCACGGTATTTCCGCGGCACGTACCTCACGCCCCTGCGCGGTGCGCACGAGGGCGTCCCACTGCGGCCCGCGAAGCGTGTACACGGCTTCCGACAGCCGATGGATCGCGTCGCGGCATGCGCTGATAAGCCAAACATCTTCTTTCTCCGCGTCTTTCATGATCTGTTCTTGGCGTGCGCCCGGGCTCGCGTACATCGCGCGCGGCTCGCCCGTGCGGGCCCAGTGGACCAAGTTGCCAAGGGCATCCGCATTCCCGATGAGGTGGGCGACTACGTGGCGCCTACGCCATCCGCTGAGCCTGCTCGGCGCGTCCAGGTCCAGCGAAGCATCCATCAGGGCCCGCATGAGCGCGCTTTCACCCTCGGCGAACCATACGAGCCGGTTTCTCAGGGTTGCGTCCATCGCCTGGTCAGGTCCGCGGTTGCAGGTCGGTGCGGGCGAGCCCCAGCGCCTCGTACACGGGCTCGTCCGAGAATCGGAACGCGTCGAACGAGGACGTGGCCTCGATGGTGAACGGAACCCATGAAGGCACGGCGAACAGATCGCCTCGCGTGACGACTTCACGCCTGTCGCCGAGGGTCACCGTGCCCTCGCCGTCGAACACCTGCCATACCGACGAACCCACTGTCCGGCTGGTCCGGGTGACGGTGCCGGCCCGGAGCCGGTGAAACTCCGTTCGAATGGTCCGCAGCGCGTCCGCGCCCGATGCGGGATCCGTGTATCGGACCGCGGCGTGCCCTGGCTCGACCGTGACCGGATGTCCGGCAAGCTCCAGTTCGAGCTGCTCGCTCAAAGCCCTGTCCGTGTGGATCCAGCGGTACGCCGCCAACGTCGACCGGGTTTCCGCGCGCGCACCGATCGGTGTGAGGCCCGGGTGACCCCACAGCATCTCGTTCCGCGACCGTGCCGGTGTCGCGTGGGTGCTCATCTCGTCGGGGCCGAATTCGAAGAATCCCGCGTCGAGTTGTTTCACCAACGGGATGTCGAGGCCGTCGATCCAGGCCATGGGTTGGCCGGTGCTGTTGTGGTGTTCGTGGAAGTGCCAGCTCGGCGTCAGCAGGAGGTCGCCCCGACACATCGCGATCGCGTCGCCCTCGACGTTGGTCCACACCCCCTCACCCTCGATCACGAACCGGAAAGCGGTCTGGGTATGCCGATGGGAGGGGGCCTCCTCCCAGGGTCCCAGGTATTGGATGGCGGCCCACAGCGTCGGCGTCGCATACGGCTCGTCCGGGATGGCGGGGTTTCGCAGGGCGATCGCGCGCCGCTCACCCCCGCGGCCGACCGGCACGAGCTCGCCCGCACGCTGTGCCAAGGGATACAGGGTCGACCAACGCCATACGGCCGGGACGGCGGCGGGTTCCGGACGCATCGGCATCAGTCCCTCCCGCTGCGTCCACAGCGGCGTCAGGGAGGCTGACTCGAAGTCCGCATACAGAGACCTGAGTAGTTGCGCCTCTTTCTCCGAGCTCGCCGTCGTCTCGAAGTCTGTCTGTGCCTCGTTCGGCATGACTTCCCCTCATCAGTACGTGGGCGTGAACGCGGCAGGTCGCGGTCAGCCGGTGTGAACGGAAGCGAGCATTTCGGCGACGTCCGAGGGCTCGATGAAGTCGGACGGCGGCGGCGGCCCCCAGTTGTACAGGCCCTTCGGGCCGGTGAAGACCTCCGGCCGCCACACCGCGTCATCGACGATGCAATCCATGTCGGAGTAGTACTCGGAGAAGTTGCCGGCCGGGTCGCGCAGGTACCAGAAGAAGTTCGATCCGATGTGGTGCCTGCCGAGTCCCCATGCGTGCCGAGACGGATCCTTGGTCAACATCTCGGTCGCGCCCCGGCCGACCTCATCGACATCGTCGACCTGCCACGCGGTGTGGTGCAGGAAGTCGATCGGGGCGCTCTGCACCAGGACGTTGTGGTGGTCCGAGCTGCAGCGCATGAAGGACGCCAGGCCCGGGACCTCGTCGCTGACCTTGAAGCCCAGCCCCTCGAGGAAGAAGTCGCGGGTCAGCTCCCGGTTCGTCGAACCGATGACCACGTGGCCGAGCTTGCGCGGGCGCACCCTGCCCTCCCGCGCCAACGCGGGGGCGCGGTGATCCACCCGGTCCTCGCGGCCCGGACCGTTCGTGACCGGCCAGGGTGTCGGGGTCTGGTCGATCCGCCCGGCCACGGACACCTCGACGCAGATGTTCGCGCCCGGCTCGGACGTGCGCAGGGTGTCCCCGGAGAGCTCGTGCTCGTGGTCGCGCCGTCGCAAGGACTCGCTGATCCGCGCCAGGTCGTCCTCGTCGTCGGCGGCCACGCCCAGACCGACCAGCCGGCGCCGGGGCGAGTGGACCAGGGTCAGTTGCTGACCGCCGTCGTGGGTGGCGAACCTGATGCCGTCCGTGGGGATGACAGAAGGCAGTTCGATGTCCGTGCCGCTCTCATCGACCGGGCGCAGCCCGAAGTCGTCGTAGTACCGGGCGGTCCGATCGACGTTCGGAACGCCGATCGTCAGGCCCGTCAGCCTGTGCAGTGACATGCGATTCTCCTCAACGAGCGGTTCCGCTGCCGGCTGCGGCAGACGTCGCGTTACGAGCCAGGCCCAGGATTTCCCGGGCCTCCTCGGCGGTCGCGGGCTCGAGGCCGAGTTCGGTGACGATGCGGACGGCGCGGGCCACGAGCTCCTCGTTCGTGGCCAGCCGGCCGCGGCTGTAGTACAGGTTGTCCTCGAGACCGACCCGGATGTGGCCGCCCAGCAGCAGCGCGTGCGTGGTCGCGGGCAGCTGCGCCGGCCCGATGGCGGAGACGCAGAACTCGGACCCCGGCGGCAAGCAGTCGACCATCATCTCCAGGAACTTCGGCGTGTACGGGAGCGCACCCTGGAACGCCTTGTCCATCCCCAGCACGATGTTGAAGAAGTAGGGGGCACTGTCGTATCCGGCGTTGATCAGCCGAGTGCAGTCCTGCACGATGTGGCAGGGAGACATCACCTCCCATTCGGGCTTCAAGCCCCGTTCCTTCAGCCGCGCGACGAGCTGCTCGGATCGCTGCGGTGACGTGTTGACCAGAATCTCCTGGCCGTTGAACTGCGCGAACTGCGTCTCACAATCTGCCGTGGCCATGTCGGCGCCGGCGTCGGCTCCCCGCAGCCGCTCGTCGAAGTCGAGCTCCACCAGGCCGTTTCCGACCTCCTTCAACATGTCGCCGGTGATCCCGCCGCCGGTCGAGTTGTTGACGATGATGTCGCACCGCTCGCGGATCAAGCGGTTCGTCTCTGCGTAGATCTCGGGGTCGCAGGTCGCCAGGTCGTCCGGGCGTCGCGCGTGGACCGCGACCATGCTCGCGCCGAGTTCGGCGCAGCGCGCCACGGTCTCGGCTATCTCGAGCGGCTGTGTCGGCAGATTCGGGTTCTGCGCCTTCTGCGCCATGCCCCCGGTGGGCGCGACACAGATGATGACCTTGCGGCTCATGACTCGTCCTCACTTCCATATTCCGCCGGACTCGGACTCGGGTACGTCACTTGACTCGCACCGTGTTGCGCAGCGACCCGAGGCCGGTGATCGTGACCTCGACCACGTCACCGTCCTGCAGATATCCCTTGGGGTTCATGGCCTCGCCGACCCCGCCCGGGGTGCCGGTCGCGATCAGGTCGCCCGGGTAGAGCTCGACGATCGTCGAGAGGTCACTCACCAGGCGTGCGACGTCGAACACGAGGTCGCTGGTCTCGGCGCGCTGCCGCACGTCGCCGTTCACGGTCACCGTGAGCTCGTGGTCGGATCCCTCGAAGTCGTCGCGCGTCACCAGGGTCGGGCCCCACGGGCTGGCGTCCTGCCACGACTTGCCCGCGAACCATTGCATGCTCCGCGTCTGGTAGTCACGCATCGTCACGTCGTTGAAGACCGAGTATCCGGCGACCGCGTCGAGCGCCTCGGACTCGGGGATGTCGCGGCCCCCACCTCCTATGACGACACACAGCTCGCCCTCGTAGTCCAGCCGCTCGCTCGCGATGGTCGGCACGACGACATCCGCGTACGGCGCCGTCAGCGCGCGCGGCAGCTTGTCGAAGATGGTGGGCGCCGGCGGCAGGTCCCGTCCCATTTCGAGGATGTGCGAACGGTAGTTGAGGCCGACGCAGAAGACCGCGCCCGGCTCCAGCACCGGGGCGAGCAACTCGGCGTCCTTGAAGCTGATCTCCTCACCGGGCCCGGCGGCCAGCTCGTCGAGGCCGCCGTCCAGCGCGCCGGAGCGGATCACCGCGCCGACATCGGCGAAGGCCGGGTTGCTCCGGCTTCCCAGTACCCGCGCCGTACCGTCCCCGAGGACGATCGCGGCGGCGGTGGTGTCTCCGATGGAGAGAGTGGCAAGTCGCATCAGGTGTCTCCTAGATGTCGCGAGAGAGAATTGCGGACAGTGCGTGCATCAGTTGTCCGGCCGGATCGGTCACGCCGCGGCCGAGCCACGCCACGTGACGATCCGGACGGGTCAGGACGGCGTCGGACCCGGTGGGGCCACCCGCCTGGTTCCATGCGCCGGACGCGTCGATCCAACGCGCCGCGGAGCCGGCGGGTCCGATGCTGTGAACCTGGAGAGCCCGTGCGTCCAGGGCGAGTTCGCGTGTCGCGTGTGCCGCCGCGTCCGTCCACTGCGGTACGGCGTCGGGACCGACGAACAGGGTGAAGTGGGAGCCGCCGGCGAGGTCGAGGGTCGACACGTCCGTGCCGGTGTCCCGGTCCTGCAGCCACGCGTGCGAGACGCAGGCACCCGTCCGGATGGTGGAGTCGAACACGGCTGTCGTGTCGTGTCCGCTGTCGGTTGCCTCGCCGAGCACGGCCCGGCCGCCGTAGCGGTACCCGAGCTCGACGTCCTGGCCCACGAACTCCCGGGAGGCCGCCGCGATCGCCTGGTCGACGTCCTGCCGGCGCTTGATGCCCCCCTCGGTGTCGGAGAAGAGTTCCTCCAGCGCCGCCCAGCCGCCCTGCGAGTTCTCGGCGCTCGAGACGCCCAACGCCTGGTCGATTCCGATGTGCGCGCGCCAGTTGCTGAGCGCCCGGTCCACCACGGCGGCACCGACGGGATGCCGTTCCTGCTCGTAGGTGTCGAGCAGCTCGGGACCCGCGCCGCCGCGCAGCACGAGAGCCAGCTTCCACACGAGGTTGTGGACGTCCCCGACAGCGGTGTTCAGGCCGAGCCCGCCGTTCGGCGGATGCCGATGGGCGGAGTCGCCGACGAAGAAGACCCGACCGGAGCTGTACCGGTCCGCCAGGACGCCTTCGAACGACCACCGGCTGATGGAATGGATCAGGGGCTGGAAATCCGGCAGTCCGAGCATCTCGCGCATGCGCTGGATCATGAGCTCGTCGTCGAACTGGTCGGGGTCGCCGCTGTGCAGCGCCGAGTGGTACTGCCACTCCGGCGACTTCGCGCCCCAGGCGTCCGGACCCATCGGGAGGAGTACGCCGCTGCCGAGCGAGCCCTCGCCGTCCGGATTCGTCGAGAAGGAGATGACCACCGACTCGTCCGACCAGTAGGACGAGAGATCCGCACTGAAGTGGGTGCTCACCATGTCCAGCAGATCGCGCTCGCCCTCCATCAGGATTCCGGACGCCGGCCCGAGGAAGCGGCCGCCGTCGGCGGCGATCACATACCGCGCCTCGACCTCGATGTTCTGATCCCGCTGCCGGTCGAGAACCGTGGCGTGAGCACCGTCCGACGTCTGGTCGAATGCCGTCAATTCATGATCGAACAGGATCTTCGCGCGATCGGACGACTCGGCACGGCGGCGCAGGACCGGCTCCAGACGCAACTGGGGCAGGTTCGTGGCCCGGCACGAGCTGCGCGCGGCGTACTCGTCGCCGCCCGACCACGCGTCGACCCGGCCTATCACCTTGCCGTGCAGCGCGGTGGGGCCCGTCAGCGAGGTCATCCACGCGATGTGCGACATGTTCGCCGCGGGAGCCCCGAGCGCGTAGATCTCGTCGGCGACGCCGAGGCCCCGGTAGATCTCCATCGATCTCTGGTTGATGATGTGGGCCTTGGGCAACAGGGCCGTCCGGTCGTGCCTCTCGACCAGGACGTGCTCCACGCCGGCCTGGCTGAGCAGCAGCGAAGCCGTCAGGCCGGACACCCCGCCCCCGACGATCAGTACGTCGGTCGTGGTCTTCGGACGACTTGTCATCTCAGGCACTCCTCCTGGGGGCGGCCGTCACGCGGGTGCCGACCGTCAAGAACGGCGTCCGCCATGCGAAGCGGCAAGGTCTTGCCACGTCGTCCCTCGTTTCCAGCGACGTGATCCGGTCCATGAATCCCAATCCCACGGTCACCCCTGGTGCTGCGAACGGTCGATGTTGGACATGTGTGTCAGCCCACGACAATGGAGAGCGCGGCATCTACGGCGACGACAGAACCGTCCTGACCCACCAGGACCGGATTGATCTCGATCGACGTGACGTCCGGGCTGCCCGCGAGGATGCGGCACAGGACCGTGCAGATCCGGGTGAGTCCGGCGATGTCCACCTGGGGCGCCCCGCGATAGCCCTGCACCAGCTGGGCGAGGGCCAGTTCGTCGATCATTCCGGCCACCGCGTCAGGACCGACGGGAGGCCTCCGCAGCGCAACGTCCGCGAGCAGCTCGGCGGTCACACCACCGGATCCGATCACCAGCGTCGGTCCGAACACGGGATCACGATGGGCCCCGACGAGCAGTTCGGCCGACGACGGAACCATCGCTTCGACCAGATGGCTGCTCGCCCCGATCCGTTCGAGGGACGCGACGGCCTGTTCCATCTCGCTCTCGGTGCGGACGTTCAGATGGACCCCGCCGGCGTCGGTCTTGTGATCGAGCACCGGTTCCAGCACCTTGACGACGACCGGAGCGCCGATCTTGCGCAGAGCGGCGTTCGCCTCGGCCCGGTTCACGCACACCTGGCTGTCCGGGACGGTGACCCCGGCCTCTTCCAGCACGGACTTGAGCTGCTGCTCGTTGAGGCGCTCCGTGATGACGAGGGGAGTCAGGGCCGGCGCGTCGTCCTTCGCGCGCCGCAGCCGGCCCAGCGCCCTCGCGTCGTCCCGCAGTGCGCGTACCGCCGCGACGGCCGACGCCGGCGAGTCCAGCACGGGAATCCCTTCGGCATGCAGGCGCCGGCGCGTCTCGTCGATCTGGTCGGCGAGCCCGCCGACGACGGCGACGACGGGTACCGCGTCGTGGTCGCTGTCCACCAGGCACTTCGCGAGGTCCACGGCATCGGGTTCGAGCAGCCCGTACACGGTGACCAGGTCGACGGACGGATCGGCGCCGACCGCATTCACCACCTCGGTGAACGTCTCACCCGGCCGTCCGGTGTCAACCGGGTTGAGTTGATAGGTGAGGGGCGGCAGCAGATTCGAGAGGGCGCTCGTCGTCCCCTCGCCGAGCGTGGGAATGTCGATGCCGGACGAGCGCAACCCGTCCGCGATCAGCAGTCCCGGTCCCGCCTGGGCCGTGACGAGGCCGACGCGCACGCCCGTCCCGGCTTCCGCCGGCAGGCGCGTCAGGGAGAGGGCGCTCACCGCGTCGATCAGCTGACGTTCGTCATCGACCAGGACGGCACCCGCCTGGCTCAGTGCCGCACGGGTCGTCCGCCACGACGTGGCGAGTGCCCCGGTGTGCGAGCGCGCGAAATCGCCGACGTCGGCCTGCCCTACGACCAGGGCGACCACCGGCACCCGCAGGGCGGCCCTGCTGACGGCCGCCAGGAGTGCCGGACCGTCGGGGATCGTCTCCACGTGCAGGGCGATGCACCGTACGGTGGGCGAGTCGGCAAGGTGGTCGACGACGTCCGCCGCGGTGACGTCGGCCGCGTTGCCCAGGCCAACGGCCAGCTCGACGCCGACGCCCGCGGATGACAGCGCGAAGGCCAGCGCGTGGTTCACTCCGCCGCTCGCGGCGACGAGACCGACCGTACCCGGCAGGATCTCCTCCGCCCCGCGAACGAAGCTCGCCGTCAGGGAACGGCCCGGGGCGATGAATCCCGACGTATTGGGCCCGAGGATGCGCATCCCCGTATCACCGGAGATCCGGGCGAGTTGCTCCTGCAGCTGGATTCCGGAGCCACCGACCTCCACGAAGCCCCCGGAGCAGACGACCGCGGCACGACAGCCCGTACGGGCCGCCTCCGCGAGGGCCCCGACGGTCGCCGAGGCGGGCAGGCAGGCGATCACGAGCTCGGGCGCGGAGCCCTTCGAACTCGCGGCCGCTTCGATGCTTGGGTAGAAGGCCGGATCGGAACCCGACAAGCGCGGGTTGATCAAGCTCAGTTCGCCGGTGAACGAGGCCAGCTGGCGCGCCATGGCCGCGCCGAGCTTGCCGGCGTGGCGCGATGCGCCCAGCACTGCCACCGAACGAGGTTCGAACAAGGAGTCAAGGTTTCTCACGCGACGACCTCTCCCATCAGCAAGAACGCAGAATGCGGTGCGAAAATCTGGCGGGCGCTGTTCAACATGCAACATTCTTTCGCATGGACGCTAACTGATATTGCACGTTGAAGGAAGAGACGTTTACAACCCTCCTCAATGCCGCATCATCGTGCTACGGTCTGGCGACGCAGAACCTTCAAGTGTTTCACGATGCTGGAGAAGGGGAGCAGGTCGCGCCTCTATGCCCCGTCGGGCCGCAGAGCGACACCGGCGCAGGCGTACGGCACAACACGGCACGGCACGGCACACGCAGCGCTAGCAAGCAAGCCACGTCGAACGGCACCCGCGGCTCATCCGTCCATGCCTGAACATCCACGGCGCACCCTCGTATGCCACCCTCGGGCGCCGCGTCCGGCTTGTCCTACTAACGACTGATCATGAAGCAAGTCGCGTATGTCTTGCTGTTCTGCACGGCACCCGAGAGGCGAGCGGGTCTCATGACGCAAGGTCGGAATTTAGGAGAATCGCATGAGGAAATCGGTCGCAAACGACGCGTTGCCGACGTCGACGCAGGTACTCATCGTCGGGGGCGGTCCGGTCGGAAGTGCGCTCGGCATCGAACTGTCATCTCGCGGGATCGACTGCGTTGTGGTCGAGACGAACGCGGAACTCCCGACCGTTCCCGTGAAGGCGATGCTCCTCAACTCGCGGACGCTCGAGCACATGCACCGGTGGGGTTTCGCAGATGAGCTGCGCAGTGCATCGACGACGCCCCGGGCATGGCAGAAGGGCATCACCTACGCCACTTCGCTCACGGGCAAGGAGC
Source organism: Streptomyces sp. NPDC096311 (assembly GCF_044763085.1). NCBI lineage: Bacteria > Bacillati > Actinomycetota > Actinomycetes > Kitasatosporales > Streptomycetaceae > Streptomyces > Streptomyces sp. NPDC096311. Next base: position 179,376 of record NZ_JBIWFN010000016.1, on the reverse strand, counting down.
TCGGTCACTTCCGTGACGGATTCGAGTTCCGGGCCACGGAGGAGGGCGATGACACCGGAGAGAGCGCCCAGGTGATCATGCAGCCCGACACGGTGCGCATTCTGCGCGAGAAGCTGATCGGCTTCGGTGGCCACTACGTGGGCGGGTGGACTGTCAAGGAAATCACCCAGGACGAGTCCGGGTGTGTCGTGGAGCTGGAGCACAGCGAGACGAAGGAGAAGCGGAGCATCAGTTCCGACTATGTGGCCGGCTGCGACGGTGCATGGAGCACGGTGCTCACCTCCGCGGGCATCGAGCGCTCGGGCAGGGGCGGCATCGCGGCCGTTCTGCTCCTGCACTTCCGCGTCCCGGGGCTGCTGGAGGACACCAAGATCTCCCCCGCCGCCTTCACGAGTCTGTCGCATCCGCAGGGGGGCGCGACGATCGTTCCGATCGGCGACGACGCGTTCTGCGCCCATATCCCGGGGTTCCCGGTCGACGTCGACGTGTCGAAGATCAACACGGACGCGATCGCCCGCCGCGTCATCGGCTCCGACCGCCCGTTCGAGTTCACGTACATCGGTGCGTACAAGATCCACGAACTCGTGGCGGAGACCTACCGTGCGAACCGGCTCTTCGTGGCCGGCGACGCCGCCCACCTGCATGCCCCCGCCGGTGGCCACAACATGAACTCCGGCCTGGCGGACGCGGTGGACCTCGGCTGGAAGCTCGCGGCGGTCCTCCAGGGCTGGGCGGGCGACGGGCTCCTGGAGAGCTACACGGCGGAGAGGCGACCCATCGCCGTCAAGAACGCCGCACTGGCCTCCGCCAACATCGCCCGCCTGGTCGGCACGACGATGGCCGTCGAAGCCGAGATGTCGAGGGTCGACTTCGAGGCCCCGACCATGAAGGCCGAGACGCGGCGGCGCAAGTGGGGCGACAAGCTGTGGCAGGGCACGAGGCTGCAGTACGTCGTGCGCGGAACCACGGTCGACAACCGGTACGTGAGTGACGTGATCGTGGACGACGGTTCCGTCGTCGCACCGTGGGATTCGACGACGTACCAGGTCTCGTCCAAGCCCGGGCACCGCGCTCCGCACGTGCGGCTCACGGACGGAACGTCGCTCTACGACCAGTTCTCCAGTGGTTTCACCCTGGTGACACGAGAGGGCTTCGAGGCCGAGTCGAAGGAGTTCGAGGCCGCTGCGGAATCCCTCGGGATCCCGCTCTCGACGCTCGTCCTGACCAACCGCCGGGCCCTCGCGAAGTACGCCTCCCCGCTCGTGCTGGTCAGGCCGGACCAGCACGTGGCATGGCGCGGCGACAACACGGACTCGGCGTCGGCGGTTCTGCAGCAGGTGACAGGCCGCATACAGGGCACGGCGAACCGTGGCGAAGTCAAGATCGACAATCAAGAGGAAAGCAGGCAGAAAATGAGCAAAGAGCTCGCGACCGGCATCCCCGGCTACAAGATCGGCACCTGGACCATCGACGCGGTCCACTCGGATGTCTCCTTCACAGTTCGCCACATGATGGTGAGCAAGGTGCGCGGGCGGTTCAGCACCATCGAGGGCGGCATCGTCACCGGCGACGACGTGTTCGGTTCGAGCGTCACCGTCACCATCGACCTCGCGTCGATCGACACCAACAACCCGCAGCGTGACAACCACATCAAGTCGGCGGACTTCCTCGAGACCGAGAAGTACCCGGCGATGGTCTTCACCTCGACGGGTATCCGGGCCAAGGGCGACGACTACATCATCGACGGGACGCTGGATCTGCACGGCGTCAAGAAGGACGTCGCACTCGCGACGTCGCTCGAAGGCTTCGGGCCGGACGCGTACGGCGGGTACCGGGCGGGCTTCTCGGCCACGACCGAGATCAGCCGCGCCGACTTCGGCATCGACATCGCCATGCCGCTGGACGGCGGCGGTGTCGTCGTGGGAGACAAGATTTCGATAAGCATCGACATCGAAGCGATCCTCAACTCACAGTGAGCGGAAGACGCCGCATATCCGCTTCTGGACGAGCCAGCGTATGACCCCTGCTCCATCAACACCTCGGTGTCCGTGTGGCGCCCATGACAAGCATCGACACCGAGGTGCTGTGGGAGGCGGCGGACACCGTCGTGTTCAAGCGCTCGATGGCCGCGGGCTACACCGGGGTGCAGAACCCGCAGTTCTTCCGCGACACCTCCCAGGTGCTCTTCGGCGACGCGAAGACCATGGTGGAGGAGGTCCTGGCGCGCGATCTGACCGCGGCCGTTGTTCGTGCCGGTGCCTCCATGACAGTTCAGAGGTCTCCGGGCCGCCGACCGCGGGTCGGCGTCGTGCCGCCCCTCGGCGTGCTGCCACCACTGCCTGTATCGGGCAGAGCAATCACGTCGATCGCGGCCGTTGATCGGACGCGTTGTAGCGGCCGGCCAACGCGCGGTCGCCGCGCGAACTCGCCGGCCCGCGGCCAGTCAGCCGCGGGCGGCCGTCGACACCGTGCTGCACGGGGCGATCCGCGCAGCACACCCCGACATCGACGATGAACGATTCAAGGCGGCCACATCAACGGTCGTCGATGACGAACAGGAGATGATCCCGTGACTGAGGCGAACAGCAGAGTGGCACTCGTGACAGGTGCCAGCAGCGGAATCGGCGCAGCCACCGCGCGCCTTCTCGCTGCACGAGAAATGCGGGTGGTGGTCAACTACCTCACCACCGCCGATGCGGCCAAGCAGGTCGTGGCCGACATCCAGGCCGCGGGGGGCGAGGCCATGGCCGTGCAGGCCGACGTGCGCGAACCGGCGGCCGTCCAGCGCCTGCTCGACCAGGTCGGTGAGGCCTGGGGAAGCATCGATGTGCTCGTACACAACGCGCTCACCCCGTACGTGGTCAAGTCCTTCCAGGACATGACGTGGGAAGAGCTCGGCGGCAAGGTCAACGACGAGATGCGTGCGGGGTGGACGGTCACCAACGCCGTACTGCCTGCCATGACGGAAAAGGGTCGGGGACGCATCATCTACCTCAGTGCCGGACTGGCCCGCCGGCCCCGGCCGGGCATGATCGCACTGGGCACGGCCAAAGCAGCGTTGACCCAGTTCGCTCGCTACCTCGCCCAGGAGTTGGGCCCGCGCGGCATCACGGTCAACATAGTCGAGCCCGGACCGGTCGAGGAAACCCGCATGGCCATGAAGTTCCTCGCCGAGGAGACCAGAAAGCCTCAGGTCGCTGCGACCCCCATGGGCCGGCTGGCCAACCCGCTCGACGTCGCCCAGGTGGTCGCCTTCTTCGCCGACGACGACAACTCCTTCATGACCGGAACCACGGCCGCGGTCAACGGCGGAATGGCCATGTACTAGCCGCTGCCCGGTACCGCCTGTACAAGGCGGTACCGCGTCACACGAGGCCACAACGGCGGTCACATATCAGGGAGAGGAAATCATGCACCAAATTGATCTCGCCTACGTCGGGCGGGGCCTGCACGAGGAACTCGTCGCCTACATCGCCGACCAGGAGGGGTTCTACGCCGCCGAGGACGTCCACGTCGCCCTGCGCGACGGCACCGGCTGGGACATGGAGCGCAAGCGCCGCTCCCCCGTCATCGGGGTCGGCGGAACGCTGCTGCACCGACTGACCACCGGCACACCGTGGGTCGCTCTGCATGTCAACACCCACAGCCCACTGTTCTGGTTTCTCGGACGCGACGGCCTGACCTCACTGGCCGACCTGGCCGGCAAACGGCTGGCGGTGCACTCCCCCAAGACTCCGCCCGGATGCTTCGCCCGGATCGCGCTGCGTCAGGCCGGCCTCGACCCGGACCGCGACCTCGAAACCATCGTCCGCCCGCCCGGCGACTACGGCATGTACCTGCGCTGGCTGCACGAGGGCAAGATCGACGCCGCCTACGTCGGCAGCACCATGGCACCCGAGGCGATAGCCGCCGAGTACGGATACCAGGTACTGGCTTGGGTCGGCGACCACTTCCGGATCCCCACCGTCGGCGTGGTCGTCGACCCCACCTACATCGACCCGCAGGGCCCCGCGATCCAAGGCGTCGTTCGAGCCCAGCGGCGCGCGCTGCAGGTGATCCACGACGATCCCGACACCACGGTGCGCTACATCCAGTCGTTCTTCGGCCGACACTCCAAAGACGAAGCCCAAGCCCACTACGAGACGTTCATCGCGCCGTATTACACCACCGACGGCCGAGCCGACCTCTCCGTCGGCGCCAGCGCGATCACCGCGGTCGCCGCCGAACTCGGCGTCCCCGCCACCGTCACCGCAGCCGAGTTCTACCGCACCGCAACCACCACGGCCTGACCTCTGCGCTTCGTTTACGGTGGTGTCCGGATCTTGATCGGGACACGAAAGTGCCTGCTGAGCTGGGATGATGAGGCTTGTCCAAGGTCTCTGTCACCACCGGTGGAAGGCACTTTCTGCGTGCACACTACCGGGTCACGTCCCCAGCTGGTCGTCTCGGCGGACGGTCGCGGGGTAGTCAGCCACGCCGGGTCCCGTCTGTCGGCCGATCGCGCCGATGCCACCGGCCTGACCGCGGCGTTCACGAAGGCGCTGTGCGGGCTGCGGCCGCGTGGCACCGGGCACGACCCGGGCCGGATCGCGGTCGATCTGATCTGGTGGTGATGCTCGCCGCCGTCGAAGAAATCTTCGACATACTCACCCGTGGCTGGAACTCGCCAGGCAAGGCGATGGCCGGCCCGATTCGTCGCGAGCGGTGACGAGCAGCCCGAGGTCCGCGAAGGCATCGGTCAAAAGAGTCGCGTAGTCGCCGCAGTCGCGCTGAGATCCGGCGAGCCACTGACGCCGCACGCGCGTGAGCACCGCTGTACCGCAGGCCGCGGCAAGCGAAGCGAGGCCCTGCGGTACAGCGCGTCGTTCAAGCGCTTCGGCGAGGGCATCAGTGAGCAGAGCCCATTTCATGTGCTCTCGTTCTTGCAGCTCAGGGGTCGAGGCGATGACCCGATGCCGGAGCTCCTTGACGGTCCGGTCGCTCTCGAGCATTGGCACGACGGAAAGGAAGGCCTCGAGCAGCACCGACATCGGGGACAGCCCCGCCGACGCGCTCGACACGGCATCAACGAGCGCTGTCCGCGTCTCGGCGTCCCCGTCGAAGAGCACCTCGCGCTTGTCGGGGAAGTGGCGGAAGTAGGTGCGCTCGGTCACGCCCGCGAGAGCGGCTACGTCCGCGGCCGTGGTCCGGTCGAACCCGCGTTCCGCATAGAGATCCAGCGCTGCCCTCTGGAGTCGAAGACGCACGCCCTTCCTGCTGCCAGCCATGGGACCAGCATACCGGAGGATTGTCAGTCACTGTCTTTACGGGCTATCGTCAGTGACTGACGATAATGCCGACTGGGGCATCAAGGGCAGGGAGAACCAAGGCGATGGACAAGAAGTGGTGGACGCTCATAGCGGTCTGCCTGAGCACCTTCATGCTGCTGCTCGGCGTCACCATCGTGGTGGTGGCGCAGCCGGCGATCCAGGGCGGGCTGCATGCCTCCTTCAGTGAGGTCCAGTGGACGCTGGACGGGTACGCCCTGACCCTCGCGGCGTTGCTGCTCACCTCGGGAGCGCTGGCCGACCGGTACGGGCGCAAGAGGCTGTTCGCGATCGGGCTGACGATCTTCACCCTCGGGTCGCTGACGTGCGGCTTGGCGGCGGACCCGCTGATGCTGATCGTGTCCCGGTGCGTCCAGGGCGTAGGCGCGGCGGTCATGTTCTCCACCTCGCTGGCGCTGCTCGGCCACAGCTTCCGCGGCAGGGATCGCGGTACGGCGTTCGGCATCTGGGGCGCGGTCACCGGCATCGCCACGGCGCTCGGCCCGGTACTCGGCGGGTTGATCACGACGGACTGGAACTGGCGCGGGATCTTCCTCGTCAACGTCCCGATCGGTGTGTTCGCTCTGGCGGTGACCATCTGGCGGGTCGACGAGTCCCGCTCGCCCAAGGCCACACGGCCCGACTGGGCCGGATTCGGGCTGCTCACGGCCGGGTTGGTCAGCCTCGTCTACGGGCTCATCCGGGCCAGTGGGACGTCCTGGACGAACACCGGAGTCCTGGGCTGCCTCGCTCTTGCCTTCGTGCTGCTCGCCGCGTTCCTGGTGGTCGAGGCCAAGATCGCGCACCCGATGTTCGCCATTCGGCTGCTGCGGGTCCCGACGTTCGCGGGCGGCTCCATCGCGGGGTTCGCGATGAACGGGTCGCTGTACGCGATGCTGCTGTACCTGGTGGTCTACCTACAGGACATCCTTGGGTACTCGGCCCTGGCTGCGGGTATGCGGGTGTCGATCATCACGCTGGCCACGCTGTTCACCGCGACGGCGGCCGGGCGGCTGAGTGAGATCGTCCCGGTCCGCTGGCTCATCGGGCCGGGCCTGCTCCTGGTCGGCGCCGGCCTGTTCATGATGGCCGGGCTGACCGGCACCAGCTCCTGGACGCATCTGATCCCCGGGTTCATCATCGCGGGCCTCGGCTCCGGCATGGTCAGCCCGCCGCTGGCCTCTACCTCCATCGGCGTCGTGCCGCCGCACCAGGCGGGCATGGCATCAGGGGCCAACGCTATGTTCCGCCAGGTCGGCATCGCCACCGGCATCGCGGCACTCGGCTCAGTCTTCGCCTCACAGATGCAGTCGCACCTGGCGTCAGCGCTGCCCCCGTCGGTGGCAGGCTCCTCCGCGACGATCGCGGCAGCCGTCAGGCAAGGATCGGTCGGGCATGTGCTGGCGTCCGTCCCCGCCGCCGACCGGAAGGCCACAGTCCTCGCGATCCACTCCAGCTTCGCCTCCGGTCTCAATGACCTGCTGTACATCACAGCGGCCCTGGCGCTGGTAGGCGGGGCGCTCTCGCTGGTACTGATCAGGAGCAAGGACTTCGTGAAGCGGACAGGCACCGCCCCCGGGGCCGCCGGTGTGCAGGATTCCCCGGCATCGGCCACTGTCCAGAGCTGAGATGCCCGCGGCCCGGCCGTGGAGGGCGGGCGGGCCGCAGTGCGCTGTCGAGTCGGTCGGACAGTGCGCGGACCCGGCGTCGTACGGTCTGCGGATGTATGCCGGTCTGGCACGCGATGGTGGCGACCACGAGGCCGACGGTTTCCGGGCCAAGGGAGAAGGCCACCTCCTGCCTTGGCCCGGAAACGTCAGAACGGCTGAACACTGATAGATGGCTCTGAGCGGCTGTACTCGCTGCGCCTTGCCCGCGGCTCCGGCGGCCGTCCCGCGTCGGAGGTTGATGTTGGCGGGTCGCTCGTGGACGTCACGGTGTCCTCTTCACGGGCCAGCCGGCTTCTGCATGGGACATGCAGGGCGACCGTCGGAAAACAAGCGCGCTCCACCGCCTGGGGATGACCGCCTGTACCGCAAGGCGAGCTTCCCTCGGTGGAGTTCATCCGCGGGCTCTCGATCAAGGGAATCCGCGCACCCACCGGGCATACAGCCCCCTTCGACGCGTTCTTGGACTCCCCCGAGGAGGCAGCCTCTTCGGCGCCCGTCACGGATGCGGTGCCATCAGATAGCGCTGCACCGTCGGGGCCAGCCACGCCACGACCTCCTCTCGCGGCAACGCGACGGCGGGCGGGAACCGCAGGACGTAGCGGGCCATGGCCATGCCCAGCACCTGCGAGACGATCAGCGCGGCCCGGACCGGCGCCTGCTCCGGGTCGGGGCACACCCGCAGCGCGACCGGCATGAGCTGGTCCCGGAAGATGCCCTGCATGCGCTCGGCGCCCACCGCATTGGTCACGCCGACCCGCAGCAGCACGGTGAGGACCTCGTTCTGCTCCCAGAGGTCGAGGAAGTGGCTCACCAGGACGCGGCCCACCTCGTGCGGGTCCAGCCCGTCCGGGCCCGGCAGCCGCAGGTCGACGTCGAGGACCGCGGCGAACAGTCCTTCCTTCGAGCCGTAGTACCGCATCACCATCGACGGATCGATCCGTGCATCCTTGGCGATCGCGCGGATCGTGGCGCGCTCGTAGCCGTCGGCGGCGAAGCGTTCCCGCGCGGCGGTGAGGATGGCGGTGCGGGTGGTGTCCGAGCGGCGGGCCGCGGGGGACGGGGCGGATGTGGGGAGTTCCTTTTCGGACATGTCAACAATCGTAGGCCAACGGCTGTTGACAGTCCACAGAGGTCACCTTATGTTGGTGAACAAGCGTTGGCCTACAAGCGTTGGCCGACAAGCGTTGGCATCAGGAGGCTGCCATGAACAGCAAGGCGAAGGGCACCACCGGCCTTCCGCTGGCCGGAGACCTCGCCCCCGCCAGTCTCCCGGTCACGCTCGACGAGATGCACCCACACAAGATCAGCCATCTCTCCCGCACCTTCGTCCTGCACGCCCGCACCCTGGAGCAGCTCGACGCCCACGGTCTCGCCGACGAGCTGGAGAGTCACGGCTGGACCCTCGACCGCATTCGTCTCTTCGGCCGGCTCTCCGTCGCCCCCGACACGCTCCCCTCCCGCTTCAACCACCTGCTCGTGATCCCGCAGTACGAGATGGAAAAGGCGCTGGACCGGCGGGCGGTGCGGGTTCGTGTGCAAGGCCGCAGTGACCGCACTGCGTCAGAACGCGGAAGGCGTCACGCTTGAAGTCCTGGGGGCGGACGGGAAGGAGGGGCAGTTGGCGGACATCGAGCCCCACTTGCCGCTGGGAGCCTCTCGCGTCCGGTTTCACGCGGGTGAGCACGAGCAACCTCGCCGGCGAGTTCGGGATGAGAGAGAAGACGATCACTACTCAGAGACCTCACCCGCGGCGCGTTGGAGCGGCTGGTCACCTCCCGGCCGCCGCGCGAACTCGACTGGAGCGGGGCCGATCCGCGGCGGGCAACCGTCGACACCGTGCTCTACGGCGAGATCCGCTCGGCACACGCCGACAAGGACGACGCACAACGACGGGCGGCCACATCGACGGCCGTCGACGATGAACAGGAGATACTCCCGTGACCGCAGCGACCGACAGAGTGGCATTGGTGACAGGGTCCAGCAGCGGGATCGGTGCGGCCACCGTCCGCCTCCTGGCCGCGCAGGGCATGCGCGTGGTGGTCAACTACCTGAGCAGTGCCGCGGCAGCCGAGGAGGTCGTGGCCGGCATCGAGGCCGCGGGCGGCCAGGCCATGGCCGTACAGGCCGACGTGCGCGAGCCGGCGGCGGTCGAGAGCATGGTCGAGCAGGTCCAGGCGGCATGGGGCGGCATCGACGTGCTCGTGCACAACGCGCTCATCCCGTATGCGGTCAAGTCGTTCCAGGACATGACCTGGGAAGAACTGGGCGGCAAGCTCGACGCCGAGATGCATGCGGCGTTCGCGGTCACCAAAGCCGTCCTACCCGCCATGACCAAGCAGGGCCGGGGGAGCATCATCTACCTCGGCACCGTCCTCAGCCGTCAGCCCCGACAGGGCATGATCGCGCTGGGCACGGCCAAGGCCGCACTGGCGCAGTTCGCCCGCTACCTCGCCCAGGAACTGGGCCCACTGGGCATCACGGTCAACGTCGTCGAGTCCGGCGCGGTGGAGGGCACCCGTGTAGGGGCGAACGTGGTCGACGACGAGATGAAGCAGCGGCGGCTGGCCTCCACCCCGATGGGCCGCCTCGCGCGCCCGGGCGACGTCGCTCAAGCGGTCGCCTTCTACGCCGCCGAGGACAACACCTTCATGACCGGGACCACAGCCGCGGTGAACGGCGGACTGGTCATGTACTGACGTCCCGGTCCGGCCGTCGGTCGGACCGCATCTGACACTCCATCATTTCGGCACCACAGACCCGCCGCAACCGGGCCCGCGGCACGCGCGGGCACCTGGGCGGTGTCACGATCAAGGGAACACATTCATGCACACGATCGATCTCGCCTACGTCGGACGGGGACTGCACGAGGAACTGGTCGCGTACGTCGCTGACCAGCAGAACTTCTACGAGGACGAGGGCGTCCACGTCTCGCTGCGCGACGGCATCCCCTGGGTCGCCCCCGGCGGCGACGCCGAGCGGCTGCGACACTGCGTCACCATCGGGGTCGGAGGGACACTGCTGTCCCGACTGACCCGTGGCATCCCGTGGGTCGCGCTCACAGTCAACACCCACCGCCCGCTGTTCTGGTTCCTCGCCCGCCCCGGGGTCGAGTCCCTGGAGGACCTGGCCGGCCGGCGGCTGGCGGTACACGCCCCCCACACTCCGCCCGGGTGCTTCGCCCGGATCGTGCTGCGCAAGGCCGGCCTCGACCCGGACCGCGACGTCCAGACCGTCGTTCGCCGTCCCGGCGACTACGGCATGGACCTGCGCCGGCTGCAGGACGGCACGATCGACGCCGCCTACGTCGGCAGCACCATGGCACCCGAGGCAATAGCCGCCGAGTACGGCTGGCAGGTACTGGCGTGGGTCGGCGACCACTTCCAGATCCCCACCGTCGGCCTCGTCGTCGACCCCACCTATATCGACCCGGACGGACCCGCGGTCCAGGCCCTCGTACGAGCCCACCGGCGCGCCCTGCAGGTGATCCACAACGATCCCGACACCACGGTGCGCTACATGAGTGAGTTCTTGAGCCGGCACACCGAAGAGGAGGTCCGGGCCCACTACAAGTCCTTCTTCGAGCCGTACTACACCACCGACGGCCAGGCCGACCTCGCCGTCGGCGAGAGCGCGATCACCGCGGTCGCCGCCGAGCTCGGCGTCCCCGCCTCCGTCACCGCAGCCGAGTTCTACCGCACCGCATCGTCTGGGCAGGCGACATGACCGAGATCGACACCAGCGAGGGCAAGCTCTACCTGGCCACGGTGATCGATCCGTTCTCCCGCCGGCTGCTCGGGGCTACGCGATGGGCGCCCGGCACGACGCCGAGCCGGTAATGGCCTCACTCAACATGGCCGCGGCCACCCGGGGCGGGCGGGTCGTTCTGGCCAGTACTACCGGGCGGGTCACTGAGTGAACCGGTCGGACGGCAAGGGCACACGGGCAAAGAAGTCCGGAACGGGAGTCGTGGTCGTGGGACTGCTGGTCGTGGGAGCCTGGATGGGGTTCTTCTCGCCCGACTCCAGCAACGACCAGCCGGCGCCCGAGCCGTCGTCGCCCTCCGGGCACTGACCTTTTGGCATCCTGCTCCGTACCGGGGCGGGATGCCTACGTCCCGCGGTACCGCCTCCGGCCATCTTGGCGTCCCGCCAGACGGTCCCAGAAGGAGTGCCTTCGTGGCGGCTCGGCAGCCGGCACGGGCGGTTCAGGGCGTGCCGGTTCCTGCTCCTGGGCGCGCAGGCGTTGCCAGGCGCTGTGCCACACGTCGAGTGGAGGGCTGTGAGCCCGTCAGGACGTCGAGGACCAGAGGACCTGTGTGTCCAGGTACTCGAGCAGTCCCGCGGTGCCGTTCTCCACGCCGAGACCGGAGGACTTGTGGCCGCCGAACGGCAGGTCGGGGGCGAGGCGTGGCCCGTCGTTGATCCAGACCACGCCGGTCGCGATGCGGGCGGCGATCCGTTCGGCGGCCTCGGTGTCGCCGCTCCAGACCGATCCGCCCAGGCCGTACTCGGATGCGTTCGCCCGCTCGACGACCTCGTCGATGTCGCGGAAGCGCAGGAGCGGTACGACGGGACCGAAGGGTTCGAGCCGGACGATGTCCGCGTCGTCGGCCGGGTCGTCGACGACGGTCGGGTGGATGAAGTAGCCGGGGCCCTCCGGGATGTCGCCCCTGACGAGGAATTTCTCGCCGTCGGCGGCGGTCTTGTCGATGAGCCGGACGACCTTCTCGTACTGGACGCGGTTCTGCAGGGGGCCGAGGCTCACCCCCTCGTCCAGGCCGTCGCCCACCTTCACCTGTCCCGCCAGTTCGCTGAAGCGACGGGCGAAGGCGTCGTAGATCTCGTCGTGGACGTAGATCCGCTTCGAGGCGACGCAGACCTGTCCGCTGTTCATGAAGCCGGCCCAGAAGACCTTCTCCGCGACGACGTCCACGTCGACGTCGGGCAGCACGATGGCCGCGTCGTTGCCGCCGAGTTCGAGGGTGACCCGGGCCAGGTTGCGGGCCGCGGACGCCATGACCCGCTTGCCGGTGGCGGTCGAGCCGGTGAAGGCGACCTTGCGTACGCGGGGGTGCTCGGAGAGTTTGGGGCCGAGGTGGTCGCCGCCGCTGATGATGTTCAGCACACCGGCCGGGACCACGTGTGCCTGCGCGAGGAGTTCACCGATCCGCAGCATGGTCAACGGGGTGAAGGGGGACGGCTTGACGACGATGGTGTTGCCGGTCAGGAGCGCCGGGGCGATCTTCCACATGGCGAGCGCGACGGGAACGTTCCAGGGGACCAGCCCCGCAACGACGCCCAGCGGGACGTGCCGGATCCGGACCCGCTGCGTATCGGTCGCGCGGATCTCCTCGGCCGGAACATCCAGCTCTGCGAAGCCCTCGCACCAGTGGACGGCGGACTGCAGTTCACCGCGTGCCGCGGCGAGCGGCTTGCCCTGCTCCGTGGTGAGGAGGACGGCCAGCTCCTCCAGGTGCTCGCCGATCACGGCGGCGATGCCGCGCAGGACCGCACGGCGTTCGTCGACCGGGGTCTCGCGCCAGGTCGTGAAGGCGCGTTCGGCGGCCTCGATCGCGGCGTCGAGCTGGGCGTCGGTGGCGTCGGGGGCCTGCCCCGCGAGCTGTTCGGTCGCCGGGTTGAGGACGTCGAGCGGGGGGCCGTCGGCGGCGACGCGGCGGCCGTCGATGAGCATGCTGCGGAGGGCCGGAGCTGGGGTCTGCGTCACGGGGTGTACACCTTTCGAGGGTCGGTTCAATCCGTTGTCGTACGTCGGTTCAAGCCGTCAGGACGATGCGGCCGGGCACCGTGCCCGCGGCCAGGGCGTCGAGCGCGTCCGTCACGCCGGCGGCGGTCAGCGGGCGGCGCACGATCGGGGTCGGCGCGAGGCGGCCGGACTTCGCCAGGTCGACGACCTCCGCGAGTTCGGCGAACGTGCCGATGTAACTGCCTTGCACGGTGAGCCGCTTGGAGGGGATCGCACCGGTGGGGAGGGTCACGTCGCCGCCGAACAGGCCGACCGGGACCAGCTTTCCGTCCCGGCGCAGCACGTCGAAGCCGAGCCGGGCCGTCTGCCCGCTGTTGACCAGGTCGACGACGCCGGTGGCACCCCCGCCCGTCGCGTCGAGAATCGCCGCGCGCGTGGCCTCGCCGGAATCGGCGGCGCTGTTGACGAGATGGGCCGCGCCGAGAGTGCGGGCCATCTCCAGGCGCTCGTCGTTGATCTCGACGGCGGTGATCCGGTGCCGGCCGAGGGCGGTGAGGAGCGCGATGGCCATGAGCCCGAGGCCGCCGGTGCCGATGACGACGATCTCCTCGGGGTCGCCCACGGCGCCGAGCACCTTGGTGACGGCGGAATACGCGGTGAGCCCGGAACAGGCCAGGGTCGCGGCGAAGGCCGGGTCGATGCCGTCGATGTCGAGCAAATGGCGCTCGTGCGGTACGAGAACGGCCTCGGCGTAGCCGCCGGGGCGATGCATGCCGAGGTAGCGCATGTCGGCGCAGGCCTCGTCGCGGCCCGCCGCGCAGTGCGCGCACGTTCCGCACCCCGTCCAGGGATGGACCAGACGCGTGTCGCCGACCCGGACACCGGTGACGGCGTCGCCGACTGCGACGACCTCACCGGCCATCTCGTGTCCGGCGACGATCGGGAACGCCAGAGCGCCGGTGTCGTCGTGGCGCAGATGGACGTCGGTGTGGCACACGCCGCTGTGTGTGAGCCGCACGAGCACCTCGTGACCGCTGGGGGTCGGCGTCCGGATCTCCGACTCGCGCGCGGCGCCGCCCGCTTCCTCGAATGCGTAGACCTTCATCTTCAGGACTGTCCCTTCCACTGCGTGTCCGCCTCCTCCTCCAGGATTCCCTGGGCCAGGAGTTCGTCGATCTCCGTGTCCGTCAGGCCGAGCACCTCGCGGCACACCTGGCGGGTGTGCGCGGCCTGGCGCGGGGCCGGCCCGAGGAGGGCGTCGGGCAGGTTCCGGGCGAGGGCCGGGCGCGCCTCGGTGGGCAGCGTGTCCGGGAGTTCGGGCTGTCGCATGCGGGTGAAGTAGCCGCGGGCGGCGAGCTGCGGGTCGTCGGGGTAGTCGGCGACCCGCTGCATGGCGCCGGCGGGCACGCCCGCGTCCTGCAGCAGCCGCATCGCCTCGCGCGGGCCGTGTCCCGCGAGCCAGGACACCAGCGCCGTCTCCGTCTCGGCGCGGTGCGCCAGGCGCCCGGAGGAGGTGGCCAGCCGCGAGTCGGCCGCGAGGTCGGGCCGGTCGACGGCGGCGCACAGGCGCTGCCAGTCGCCGTCGTCGCGGACCTCGACGGCGCACCAGTCGTCGTCGCCCTTGCACGGGAACAGGCCCTGTGGCGCGTCGGTCGTGCCCGTGTTGCCGACAGGGACGACGGACCCAGGGGCGAGGGACTCGCGCAGGAACAGTTCGGCCAGCTCGGTGAGTCCGATCTCCGCCTGCGAGATGCCGACGGTTCCGCCCCGGCCGGTACGTCGCCGTTCGATGAGGCGGGCGAGGACCGCCGTGGCACCGACCCGGCCGACGACATGGTCGGGGAAGATGGTGATGGCGTCGCTGAAGGTGTCCTCACGCCCCGGTTCGGGGTAGCGCCACAGGCCGGTCAGGCCTGCGCCGGCGCGCACCAGCGGCCCGTATCCCATGCGCTTGCTCCACGGTCCCGTGGAGCCCAGGGCGCTGCTTTCCGCCAGGACCAGACGGGGGTTGACCTGGTGCAGTTCGTCCGGGCCGAGTCCGAGCGACTCCATGGTGCCGGGCTTGAAGTTGGACAGGACGACGTCGGCCTCGGCGGCCAGGCGCTTGAACAGTTCGACGCCGTGCGGGTCGCGCAGATTGAGGCCGAGGCTGCGCTTGTTGCGGTGACCCCAGGCGAAGTGGGCGGTGATGAGTTCACCCGTCATGGACTGGCGGCCGCCGTCGGGGAAGGCACGGTTCTCCACCTTGATGACGTCGGCGCCGTGGTCGGCGAGGTGGCGGCCGAACTCGGCGCCCGCGACGATCACTCCGAGGTCGAGCACCCGCAGGCCCTCCAGAGGGCGGCGGGCGGTGTCGCGAGGGGCCTGGGCACAGTCCGTTCGCTGCCCGAGGCCCGTGAACACCTCCTCGGTGTGCTCGCCGAGGTCCGGGGCCCGGTGCCGCCGTCCGGCCCGGTGCCCGTCGAGTTCGAGGAACCCGGTCGGCACCCGTCCGGTGAGGCCCGGCGCGACGTCGACGTCGGCCAACGCACCGCGGACCAGGAAGTGTTCGGTGGTGAGCACCTCGCCGGGGGTGAGCAGGGCGGCGACCGGAACACCCCGGCTCTGGCCCTGGGCCACCAGCTCGTCCTTCGAGGCGTCGCGGAACAACTCGCCTATCAGAGCGTGGATTCCGTGGGTGACGCGTCGTCGTTCCAGGAGCCCTTCGTACTTCGGATCGCTGAACTCCTCCGGCTCGCCGAGCCAGGCCCGCATGTTCCGCCACTGTCGCGGGCTGAGCACGCAGATCCGTACGTGCCCGTCCTTGCAGGGGAAGATCGGGTACAGCGCGCCGGCGTCCGGACGTCCGCGCGGCAGCTCGGCGGCCCGCTGCCCGCCCACCGCGGAGCCCCCGATGCCGTAGCCGGGGTCGAAGGTCTGGGCGACGGCCTCGTACACGGAGAAGTCGACGCGGTCGCCGGTGCCGGTCTGAAGGCGCTGGTAGTACGCGAGCAGTGCGACCCACGCGGCCTGGTACGCGGCGGACTCGGTGGCGAGGAGTCCGGGCGGGGTGAGCGGTTCGAGGCCCGGCTGTCCGGAACGGGACAGGACGCCGGCCAGGGCCAGCTGGACGCGTTCGGTGGCGGTCCAGTTCCGATAGGGCCCGGTGTGGCCGAAGTCGGTGATCGACACGATGACGAGCGCCGGGTTGCGTGCCGCGACCGTGTCGAGGCCCAGGCCGTGGCGTACGCGGCGCCCGGGCCGGTCGGATTCGAGCCAGATGTCGGCGGTGTCGAGCAGCGCGAGCAGTCGGTCGCGGTCGGCCTCGCTGTGCTCCAGGTCGAGGACGACACCGCGCTTGTTGGCGTTGCGGGTGGCGAAGTAGAGGCTCGTCCCGTCGTGCACGGGGGCCTGGCAGCGGGCCGCCATGCCGGCCGGGGGCTCGACGAGGACGACATCGGCGCCGAGGTCGGCGAGGTAGCGGCCCGCGCTCTCGCCGAGGCCGTCGGTCATGTCGACGACGCGCACTCCTCGTAGGGGTAGGGGGGCTGGGATCTGGGCTGACAGCTCCTGTGCTGGCACCACACACCTCCAAGGGGCAGGCACGCCCGGGCGCGGCCGGTTCCGGGCAGGCCGGATTCACGGCGGGCCTCGCGGGGAGGGGCCGGGCGTGGCGGTGAGTGCTGGACACGGCCCGGCGTGACGGTGCGATGCGGATGCCGGGCCGTTGCGGGTGACGGCCGTGTGAACGGTGCGTTGCCGTTCATGCTGGCACCGGGGCACGGCATTGCCCATCGCCGATTCAGGCACGTACGGATGTCGGGAGGCGCAATGTGCGCCTCCGCGCCTCGCCGCGCGGTCGGCGGGCCGGGTAGCGTACGGAAGCGATGGACATCCAGCAGATCCGGTACTTCCTGGCCGTGGCCGACGAGCTGCACTTCGCGCGGGCAGCCGAGCGGCTGCACGTGACGCCGTCGCCGCTGAGCCGCCGGGTCAAGGAGCTGGAGCGGGAGCTGGGGTCCGATCTCTTCGTCCGCGAGTACCACCGGGTGGAGCTGACCCCGTTCGGGCGGCGGTTCGTGGTGCCGGCCCGTGAGGTGGTGCGGCGGTTCGATGCCCTCAAGCGCCTCTCCCCCGATCCGGCCGCAGCCACCCGCCGCACCTGTCGGATCGGGGCGGCCACGCTCGCGGCGCCGCAGGCTCTCGACGCGGTCCTGGACGCGTTCCACGCCCAGGCCCCGGAGGTCGACCTGCCGCTCACACTCGCCGCGTCGGCCGAGCTGCTGCCCGCGCTGCAGGCGGGTGACCTGGACCTGGCGGTGGTCCATCTCCCCGTGGGGACGCCTGACTTCGAGTCCCTGCCGCTGGTCCGCGGGCGGCTCGCGATCGCCATGCGCGCCGACGACCCCCTGGCCGCGCGAGAGTCGCTCGGACTCCCCGACCTGGTGGACCGCGCGGTGGTGGCGACGTCGTCGAAGGTGCACCCTTCGGTGGTGAACGCGCTGCACCGCAGCCTGCGCGAGGCCGGCGTCACCCGCCTTGTCGAACTGCCCCACAACGACAGCGTCCAGGTCGCGGCTCAGGTGCGCCGCACCGGTGTGCTCTCCCTCACGCTGAACGGCCTCGCCCACCCTTCGGCGCGGGTCTTCGACGCCCCGGAGTACGCGGTGGTGCCGCTCGCCGAGCCGGACCTCGCCATGCACGTGGGCGTCGTGTGGTGCCCGGGGAGCGAGCAGCGGGTACGCGGGCTCACGGACGTGCTCGCCGCCCTGCGCGCGGACTTCGGGAACGCACCGCTGGAGGTGTAGGAGCGGTGGCCGGGGTGCGGCCGGTCAGTCCGTGGCCACGAGGACCGAGGCGAGGACGAAGTCGACGAACTCCTCGGCGTAGCGCGCGGACGTCTCGGACACCCGCGCGCGCAGGTGCGGCGGGGTGGCCAGGGCGTGGTTCATGGCGCCGCCGCACAGCGCGTCGAGCAGGAAGGTGACCGAGGTGTTCGCGGGCAGTTCACCGCGTGTGATGCCGCGCCGGACCATGGCGCGGGCGGCCAGGATCTGCTCCTGGGACATCGCCTCGTAGCGGTCGGCGAGTTTCGGAATCGTGCGCGCCTCCAGGCCGAGACGCAGCGCCGCACCGCCGTGCTCGCCCGCGTACAGCTCCAGTTGCTGGCGCACGAGTTGGGCCAGGTCGCCGCGGACCGTACCGGTGTCGACGTCGGCGATCCGGCCGAGCTGCAGGGTGAGGGCCTCGGCGAGCAGATCCTCCTTGTTGTTCCAGCGCAGATAGACGGAGGCCTTGCCGACACCCGCCCGACGGGACACCGCCTCAATGCTGAACGACGTCCAGCCGCCCTCGGCGAAGACGGAGACGGCCGCGTGGGCGACCCGGCGGTCGACCTCGGGGTCGCGCGGGCGCCCTGCGGCGCTCTTCGTCACGGTCATGGGCCCATCGTCCTCACGGTCATGGACCCATGTTCCTACACCGCCTTCGACGGTGGGGCACGGGCTCGGCGTTCCACGGACCGTGCCGTACGTGACATTGCCAGTTCGCGGGACGGCGTCCTATCCTCCAATTACAGAACGGTTTCCGTTCAGTATTAGCGACTCGTGCCGCGGCCCTCTCCGGCCACCGCGCCACCGCGCCGCCGCGGCCCTACCGACCCCAGGAGCGTCTCCCCATGCCCCGAGCCAGCACCGCCGCCGACGCCCTCGATCCGCGCACCCCGGTTCTCGTGGGTGTCGGCCAGTCCTCCGAGCGGATCCAGGACGCCGGCTACCGGCGCCGCTCCCCCGTGGAGCTGGCCGCCGACGCCGCCCGCGAGGCACTGGCCGACGCCGCCGCGACGGCGGGGGCACAGGCCGTGGCCGCCGCCGTCGACACGGTCGCCGGCGTACGGCAGTTCGAGATCTCCCAGCCCCGCTCGGCCGCCCCGCTCGGCCGCTCGGACAACTACCCGCGCTCCGTCGCGCGCCGGATCGGTGCCGACCCGGCGCGCGCGATCCTGGAGAAGGCGGGCGGCGACAGCCCTCAGCACCTGCTGAACGAGCTGGCCGCGACCATCGCCGCGGGTGATGCCGAGGTGGCGCTCGCCTTCGGCTCGGAGGCCATCTCCACCGTCCAGCACCTCGCGGCGTCCGAACCGGCCGATCAGCGGCCCGACTTCACGGAGCACGTCGAGGGCTCCCTGGAGGACCGCGGCTACGGGCTCAAGGGACTGGTCTCGCGCCACCTCAACGAACATGGCCTGACCGGGGCCCCGCACCAGTACGCCCTGTTCGAGAACGCGCGCCGGGCCCGTCTCGGTCTGTCCCGTGAGAAGTACGCCGCCTCGATGGGCGCCCTCTTCGCCCCGTTCACCAAGGTCGCCGCCGACAACCCGCACGCCTCCGCTCCTGTCGTGCGCGACGCGCAGGAGCTGGTCACGGTCACCGAGCAGAACAGGATGGTCGTCGACCCGTACCCGCGGTACGTGATCGCCCGCGACAAGGTGAACCAGGGCGCGGCGGCCCTGCTCATGTCGGTCGGGGCGGCGCGGCGGCTCGGGGTGCCCGAGGACAAGTGGGTGTTCCTGCACGGGCACGCGGATCTGCGCGAGCGCGATCTGATGGAGCGCCAGGACCTGTCGGTGGCACCCGCCTCGGTCAGCGCCGTACGGCACGCGCTCGACGTCGCCGGGATCGGCGTCGACGACCTGGCCACCCTCGACCTCTACAGCTGTTTCCCCATCGCGGTCGCCAACATCTGCGACGGCCTCGGGCTCGACGCCGACGACCCGCGCGGCCTTACCCTCACCGGCGGCCTGCCGTTCTTCGGCGGCGCGGGCAACAACTACTCGATGCACGCCGTCGCCGAGACCGCGCACCGCCTGCGCGCCGCCCCCGGCACCTACGGCCTGGTGGGCGCCAATGGCGGCAACCTGAGCAAGTACTCGGTCGCGGTCTACTCGACGACGCCGACCGCGTGGCACGCGGACCGCAGCGCCGAACTCCAGACGGAGATCGACGCGCTGCCCGCTCCCGTCGAGGCCCGCAGGGCCGACGGCTGGGCCACCATCGAGACCTGGACCGTGGCGTACGGACGTGACCGGTCCCCCACCGGCATCGTGATCGGACGCCTGGAGGCCGACGACCGGCGTTTCATCGCCAAGGCGGCTGACGGCGACAAGGGACTCCTCGATCTGCTCTCCGAAGGCGATCCGGTCGGCACACGGGTCTTCGCGCGCTCCTTCGGCCAGGGCAACCGGGTCGCACTCACCGAGACCCGGATGACCGCGCTGTTCCCGCCCCGGCCCGCCGTCCTGCGCGAGGCCTACGAGCACCTTCTCGTACGCCGCGACGGTCACCTCCTCGAAGTCACCATCAATCGCCCCGAGGCCCGCAACGCCCTGACCCCGCAGGCCAACGACGAGCTCGACGAGGTCTTCGACGCGTACTTCGCCGACCCCGACCTGTGGGTCGCGATCCTGACGGGCGCGGGAGACAAGGCTTTCTCTGCGGGCAACGACCTCATGCACACCGCCTCCGGCAAGCCGTCGTGGGTCCCCAAGAACGGCTTCGCCGGGCTCACTTCGCGCCCCGCGATGCCCAAGCCGGTCATCGCCGCGGTCAACGGCTTCGCGATGGGCGGCGGGCTGGAGATCGCGCTGTCCTGCCATCTGATCGTCGCCGACGCCGCGGCGCGGTTCGCGCTGAGCGAGGTCAGGGTCGGGCTGATCGCGGGCGCGGGCGGTCTGGTCCGCCTGCCGCGGGCCGTCCCGCACAAGCTGGCCACCGAGATGATCCTCACCGGCCGTCGGCTGACGGCGGATGAGGCTCTCGCGTCCGGTCTGGTCAACCGCGTCGTCGAGGCGGGCACCGCCCTGGCGGGTGCCCGCGCGCTCGCCGCCCAGATCCTTGAAGGCGCCCCCACCGCGGTGCGCGCCTCGCTGCAGGTGATGGCCGAGACGCAGGCCATCCCCGACACCTTGGAGGCGGTGACCTTCCACTCCGAGGCCCATGACGAGGTCACGCTCAGCGCGGACTTCGTGGAGGGCGTCACGGCCTTCGCGACGAAGCGCAGGCCGCGGTGGCGCAACCAGTGAGCGGGGCCCTTCAGTAGGCGGGGGATCACGCCTGCGTCGGTCCGGTTTCCCGGAACAGGCGCAGGCGTGCGCTGACACGCCGGTCGAGGAAGTCGCCTAGCGCGCCCGAAGACGGCGTTGTCGTCGCCCGCGACCATGTGGTGCGCGCCTTTGACGTCCATGTACTCGGCGTGCGGGCGGTTCTGTCCACCGGGCTCGTCCGTCATCGCAGGTCACATCGCCCGCGATCTATGAGTCGATGCATTGATGGACTGGGTCGTCCCCAGCCGAAACTCGATCTCGGAATTGCAGCCGTGGGTGTCGGGGCGGGGATGACCCGGCCCTTGCCTCGGGGGGATAGTGTGTCGGCCTTCCGGCAGGACCAGCCTTTCCCCGCGCGGCGGCAAGCCGCGCAATACCCGGCTCGGGAACGGCTCGGCGTTGCGGTGGCCGGGGCGGGTATGCGGTCCCGCGCGGCCGGGCGGGCATGGGACGGCCCCGAACCCTGGTCGGGGTCCTGCTCGGGCTGCGTGCGGTCGACCATGCCCGCCTCCCCCGAACTGCCGGTAGCGGTCGGCCCACCGCTGGGCGGTGGTCGGTGAGACCTGGAAGCGCTCGGCGGCCCGGCGCAGCGGCCAGCCGTCCTCGACGACGCATCGTGCCAGCTGTAGGCGTCCGGTCTCGGTCAGCCCTGCATCACGGTGAGGCACGAGGGCCTGCAGACGTCGCAGTCCACGTCGAGCCCGAAAAGCCCTCTCCCATTCAAGATCCCTTAGCCGAGACCTGCCGCACCCGTCCACAACCTCCCGAGACGGAACTTCCAGGACGTGCCAGCCGCTCGGTGAAGACGTACTGGCCCGGGCGGGGGCGTTCCACGGTGGCCGGGCTGCGCAGGATCCGGCCGACGGGGGGCGGCCGAGTGTGCGGGAAGTGCCGAGTGCTTAGGCTGAGTCCGTGGACAGGCAGAAGGAGATCAGGGACTTCCTGGTGTCGCGGCGGGCCCGGGTGTCGCCGCAGCAGGTGGGGCTTCCGGCGCTGGGCGGGCACCGTCGGGTGCCGGGGCTGCGGCGGGAGGAGGTCGCCATGCTGGCCGGGGTCAGTGCGGACTACTACGTGCGCTTGGAGCGCGGGCACCTGGCTAGCGCATCGGATACTGTCCTGGACGCGCTGGCCGACGCTCTGCAGCTGACTGCGGCAGAACGCTCCCATCTCTTCGACCTCGCTCGTTCGACATCGGGGCGGGGCGTCGAGGCGTCAGGGGAGCCGGTGCCGGAGGGCGTGCAACGAATCCTGGACGCGATCGGCGCGGTGCCCGCGTTCGTGTGGAGCAGGCGCCTGGACTTGGTCGCGGCGAACCATCTCGGTTACGCCCTTTATGCCCCGCTGTTCGACGGGCTGTCGGCGCGTACGGTGAACATCGCGCGGTTCAAGTTCCTTGACCCGGCGGCGCGGTCGTTCTTCCACGACTGGGAGCATTCGATCCGCAACACTGTTGCATTGCTGCGGACGGGAGCTGGGATGATGCCCGAGGACCGGGCGATGCAGAACCTGATCGCGGAGCTGTTGGGAGCCAGTGAGCCGTTCGCCGCCTGCTGGCGGGATCACGAGGTGCGGCTGCATTGGAGCGGGGTGAAGGAGTACGAGCATCCCGCCGTGGGCCGTCTCAGTCTGCCGTTCGAGACGCTGACGCTGCCGGGCAGACCGGACCTGATGCTGTCGGTCCTGACCCCTGATCCCGGTAGTGAGTCGGCGCGACGGGTGCAGTCGCTGTCCGACTGGGCCGACGCCCATCCCCTCGCGGTCATCGGCTCGCCGTAGCGACGGGCAGGGCGGTCAGGATTCAGTATCGACGCGTTCTTGTTCGGTGGCGGCCCAGGACGCGAGCAGCATGAGGGAGTCGTGGTCGGGGGTGCCGGGTTCGGCGCTGTAGGCGGTGAGGGTCAGTCCAGCGTGGCCCGGCAGCTGCATGGCGTCGAAGTCGAGGGTGAACTCGCCGACGGCCGGGTGGCGAAAGGGCTTGCGTCCAGTGTGGTGCAGGCGCACGTTGTGCTTGGCCCATGCCGCACGGAACTCGTCGCTGCGGGTGACGAGTTCGCCGATCAGGCCGGTGAGTTCGCTGTCTGTCGGCGCGCGGCCGACTTCGGTGCGCAGCAGGGAGACGGTGGTGTTGACCGAGGCGTTCCAGTCGGGGAAGTAGTTGCGGCTGGTGGGGTCGAGGAACTGGAAGCGGGCGATGTTCACCGGGGTGGGGGCCGCGGTGGTGAACAGGGGGGCATACAGGGCGCGGCCGAGGTCGTTGACGGCGAGGATGTCGAGCCGACCGTTGCGGATGAAGGCCGGTGAGCCGGTCATGGACTCCAGGACCCGCTTGAGGCTGGCGGGGACAGTGGTCTTGGCCCGGCGGGTGGCGCGGCGGGCCGGGCGCCGGCGCTGGGCGGCGGCCAGGTCGCGCAGGTGGGAGCGTTCGGCGTCATCAAGCTGGAGGGCGTGGCAGAGCGCGTCGAGGACTTCTTCGGAGGCCCCGGCGAGCTGGCCGCGTTCCAGGCGGGCGTAGTAATCGATGCTGACCCCGGCCAGGAGGGCGACTTCCTCGCGCCGCAGCCCGGGCACCCTACGGTTTCCACTGCCGAAGGCGGGCAGGCCGGCCTGCTGCGGGGTGATCTTCGCGCGGCGGGTGGCGAGGAACTCGCGGATCTCGTGGGCGCTGTCCATGCCGTCCAGGCTAGGCGGGGTGGAGCAGAGGTGGGGGGTCCTGTCAGTACCTGTAACAGCAGTGCCTTCCCCGGGGCTGTGAGCTGCGGTTTCCTCGATGGTGGCAGTGCATGCGGCCTGTGGATCGCCGGAAGGCGGCGTTGATGGAGATGCCGTCGGGCCAGCGGTGACCGACCGTGAAATGCAGCCCTCATGAACGACTATTCGTGTCCGTATCGTCCCAGGGAGTCATCCGATGGCGAAGCAGTCCGCGCCCCAGGAGCTGGTCGGCATCGCGCCGAAGCTGGTCGAGATCAGCAACGAGGTGCTGTTCGCAGACGTGTGGGAGAGGCCGGAGCTGTCGCTGCGTGACCGGAGCCTGGTCACGGTCAGCGTGCTGGCTGCCCTGTACCGCACCGAGCAGCTGCCCTACCACCTGGGCAAGGCGCTGGAGAACGGGCTGAGCGTGCAGGAACTGTCGGAGGCCATCACGCACCTGGCCTTCTACGCCGGATGGCCCAACGCCATGACGGCGATCACGCAGCTGAAGAAGATCGCCGACGAGCAGTCCGCCTGACCTCCGGCGCGACGGCGCAACGACACCCCGCACGGCCGGTGGGGCGTGCTGAATCAAAAGGAAAACGAAATGGCTAGCAACGGATTTGATCAGATCTTCCCCCTCGGGGGGAAGAACGACGCCTTCGCGCAGTACTTCGTCGGCCAGAGCTACCTGGCTCCGCTCGCCTCGGGGAGCGTTCCCGTCAGTAACGTCTCCTTCGAGCCGGGCTGCCGCAACAACTGGCACATCCACCACGGCACCGCCGGCGGCGGGGACCAGATTTTGCTGTGCACGGCGGGCAGCGGCTGGTACCAGGCCGAGGGGGAGGACCCCGTCAGCATGGAACCGGGAACGGTGGTCCGCGTCCCGGCGGGCACGAAGCACTGGCACGGCGCGAAGGGCGACTCGTGGTTCTCCCACGTCGCCTTCATCACCCCGGGCGAAGACGTCAGCAACGAATGGCTCGAACCCGTCACCGACGAGGCGTACGGCGCGCTGCCGAAGAACGGAGCGAACGCATGACCGTCCTGGACGAGACCTACACGCTGTCCAACGGCGTCGAGATCCCCAAGCTGGGGCTCGGCACCTGGTTCATCGACGACGACAAGGCAGCCGACGCGGTCCGCACAGCCGTGGAGATCGGCTACCGCAACATCGACACCGCTCAGGCGTACGGCAACGAGCGCGGCGTCGGCGAGGGCGTGCGCACCTCTGGAGTGCCCCGCGACGAGCTGTTCGTCTCGAGCAAACTCGCTGCGGAGATCAAAGACTATGACCAGGCGGTCGACGCGATCGACGGCTCTCTCGTGAAGCTGGGCTTGGACCGCATCGACCTGATGCTCATCCACAGCCCGCAGCCGTGGGACGACTTCCGCGGCGGTGGCTACGACCAGGGCAACCGCGACGCATGGCGTGCCCTGGAGGAAGCACACCAGGCCGGCAAGATCCGATCCATCGGTGTCTCCAACTTCCAGCAGCACGATCTCGCGAACATCCTGCAGGGCGCGACCGTCGTCCCGCACGTCAACCAGCTGCTCGTCCACGCCGGCAACACCCCCTCCGAGCTCCTGGCCTATTGCGAGAGCAAGCACATCCTCGTCGAGGCGTACTCGCCGATCGCCCACGGCGCGATCCTGCAGAACGCCCAGGTCCAGGCGGTGGCAGAAAAGTACGGCGCGTCCATCCCCCAGCTGTGCATCCGCTACGCCCTGCAACTGGGCGCTGTGTCGCTGCCCAAGACGGCGAACCCCGAACACATGCGGTCCAACGCCGAGGTCGACTTCGAGATCTCCAGCGATGACATGAACGTCCTGCGGGACTTGCGCGATGTGGACTACGGCGAGCACAGCGTCTTCCCCGTCTACAGCGGCAAGTGACGCCAGACGAGCGCACCCCCCCCCGTGACGGCCAGCAGTACAAGGTGGCCCTGACCACAGCCGCCCGCTGAGGTCGACCCCTCTCCCTGCGGCGCCCCGGCCCGCTCTGTCGGGGCCGGCACGTTCGTTCCAACTGAGAAAGGCAGCATCACCATGCGCGGAGCGATTCTCCACGCCCCCGGCGACGTCCGCTTCGAGGAGCGTGACGACCCGAAGATCATCGACTCGACCGATGCAGTCGTCCGCACGGTGGCGACCTGCGTGTGCGGGTCGGACCTGTGGGACTACCGCGGCATCAATCCCGTCGAGCAGCCCGTCCCGTTCGGGCACGAGTACGTCGGCATCGTCGAGGAAGTCGGCGACGGGGTGAAGAACATCAAGCCGGGCCAGTTCGTCGTCGGCTCCTTCTTCGCCTCCGACAACACTTGCCCGAACTGCCGCAACGGCTACCAGACCAACTGCCTGCACCGCGAGTTCGTCGGCGCCGGCGGCTGCCAGGCGGAGAAGATCCGCATCCCGCTGGCGGACGGCACCCTCGTGGCCACCCCCGAGGTGCCCGACAGCCAGTATGTGCCGAGTCTGCTGGCGTGCTCCGACGTGATGGGCACCGGCTGGTACGCGGCCGTTGCCGCCGAAGTCCGCCCCGGCGACACGGTCGCGGTGGTCGGTGACGGCGCGGTCGGACTGTGCGCGGTCATCGCGGCCAAGGAACTCGGCGCGGAGCGGATCATCGCCATGTCGCGGCACGAGCCCCGTCAGAAGCTGGCTCGCGAGTTCGGCGCCACCGACATCGTCACGGAGCGCGGCGACGAGGGAGTGGCCCGGATCAAGGAGATGACCGGCGGGATCGGCGCCGACCGCGTGCTGGAGTGCGTGGGCACCGAGGAGTCGATGCAGCAGGCCCTGGGCTCCACCCGGCCCGGCGGCAACATCGGCTTTGTCGGCGTCCCCCACGATGTGGCGATCGACGGCACGGAGCTGTTCTACTCCCACGTCGGCCTGCGCGGCGGCCCCGCCCCCGTGCGCGCGTTCCTGCCCGATCTGATCGACCGGGTCCTTGCCGACCGGATCGACCCGGGCAAGGTCTTCGACCTGACCCTGCCCCTGTCCGAGGTGGCGGAGGGCTACAAAGCGATGGACGAGCGCCGCGCCATCAAGACCCTCCTCAAGCCCTGATCCGTTCCGGCCACCGCCCCCACGCAGCGCGGAGAACAGCGGGCGGCCGGGCACCCGGCCGCCCGCTGTTCTCCGCGCTCGTCCTTCTTTCAGTAGCTTGGAGTCATTTCTGTGGAGGCAATCGGTCTGACCGCCTACGGGCCGCCCGAGGTGCTGCAGCCGGTGGAGATCGCCGAACCACACGCCACGGCGGGCCAGGTCTGTATCCGAGTACGTGCTGCCGGTGTGAACCCGGCCGACGTCATGCTGCGCGACGGCTCGCTCGCCGACTGGTACAAGGACCTGACGCCGCCCTTCGTCCCGGGGATGGACGTGGCTGGCACGCTGGAGGAGATCGGCCCGGACGTGGCAGAGGACTACCCGCTGCGGTTGGGCGACGATGTCGTCGCCGTCGTCGACAACCACGGCAGCCGGGGCGGATACAGCCCCTACGTGGTCGTGCCAGCAGCATCGGTCACGGCCAAGCCGGCCGGCGCCGACTATCCCGCGGCGGCATCGTTCCTGATGAACGCGCTGACCGCCCGCTGCGCGCTCGACGCACTCGACCTGCCGGTCGGTGCCACGGTGCTCGTCACCGGGGCCGCCGGAGCCGTGGGCGGCTACGCCGTCCAGCTCGCCGCAGCCGCAGGACTGACCGCTGTCGCTGTGGCTTCCCGCGCCGACGAACACCTGGTGCGGGGTTTCGGCGCCCGGAAGTTCATCGACCGCGACAGCACGATCACCGAACAGGTGAGGGAACTGGTACCAGGCGGCGTGGACGGCCTGGTCGACGCGGCGATGCTGCACGAGCGGATCACTCCCGCAGTGCGCGACGGCGGCGCCATGGCGGTGCTGCGGTTCTGGGACGGCAATCCCGGACGGGGCATCACCGTGCACCCGATCAACGTGCGTGACCACGTCACCGACCACGACACCATCGAGCGCCTGCGGGAACAGGCGGAGCAAAGAGTGCTGGCGCTCCGGGTCGCCGGCACCTTCCCGGCCGACCATGCTCCTGCCGCCCACCGCAGGCTGGAACAAGGCGGCGTACGAGGACGCCTGATCCTGGAATTCCCGGTCCGTCCGTAACAGGAGGCGGCCCTAGGGAAAACGTGCGGTTGTATGCGCACCCGCTTATTTCCCCGGGCGTTTTCGCGCCAGGGCGAGGAGAAACGATGAACCCTACGTACGACTTCACCGGCCAGGTCGCCCTGGTCACTGGTGCCGCCTCCGGCATGGGCCTGACCACCGCCCGCGCCTTCGCTGAGGCCGGCGCGTCCGTCGTCCTGGCCGATCTCGACAGCGATGCCGCCGAACGGGCGGCCAAGGACCTCACCACCGCCGGCCACCAGGCCCTCGGCGTCGGGTGCGATGTCGCCGACGAGGCCCAGGCCGCCGCCATGGTCGAACGAGCGGTCGCAACCTTCGGTCGCCTGGACATGGCCTTCAACAACGCCGGCATCCAGGCCCCGCCGACGGACGCCGCAGACGAACCGGCCGAGGAATTCGACCACGTCAACGCGGTCAACCTGCGCGGCATCTGGACCTGCCAGAAACACGAGCTGCGACAGATGCGCGCCCAGGGCTCCGGCGCGATCGTCAACTGTTCCTCCCTCGGCGGCCTGGTCGGCCTGCCCGAACGCACCGCCTACCACGCCTCCAAGCACGGAGTGATCGGACTGACCAAGAGCGCCGCGCTGGAGTACGCCCCCCGGGGAGTACGCATCAACGCGGTGTGCCCCGGCACGATCGACACCCCGATGGTCGCCACCATGCTCGAAGGCCAGGCCGAGGCCATGGCCGAGATCATGAAACAGCAGCCCATCGGCCGTCTCGGCACCGCCGAGGAGATCGCCGCAGCCGTGCTGTGGCTGTGCAGTCCCGCCGCCAGCTTCGTCATCGGCATCGCCCTGCCCGTCGATGGCGGCTTCACCGCCCACTGATGGGCCCCTTACCTGCTACGCCAAGGAGATTCGACATGCATACACGCACCCTGGGACAGGGCCTGAACGTTTCCGCCCTCGGGCTGGGCGCCATGGGCATGTCCCAGTCCTACGGCCCCAATCCTGGCACCCGGCAGGACATGATCGAAGTCCTGCGCGGCGCCGTGGAGCGGGGCGTCACGTTCTTCGACACCGCTGAGGTCTACGGCCCCTACGTCAACGAGGAACTGGTGGGCGAGGCACTGGCGTCGGTACGCGACCAAGTGGTCATCGCCACCAAGTTCGGCTGGCGCATCGAGGACGGGCAGACGACCGGTCTGGACAGCAGCCCGGACCAGATCCGGCGCGTCGCCGACGCCTCCCTACGCCGCATGCGCACCGAGACGATCGACCTCTTCTACCAGCATCGCGTCGACCCCCAGGTGCCGATCGAAGAGGTCGCGGGCGCCGTCGGTGACCTCATCACGGCCGGGAAAGTACGGCACTTCGGCCTGTCCGAGGCGTCGGCTGCCACCATCCGCCGCGCCCACGCCGTTCACCCAGTGACCGCCGTGCAGAGCGAGTACTCGCTGTGGACCCGCGATCCCGAGCCGGAGGTCTTGCCGGCGCTGGCCGAACTCGGCATCGGCTTCGTCCCCTTCAGCCCGCTGGGCAAAGGGTTCCTCACCGGCACGGTCGATGCGGCGACCACATTCACCGACGGGGACGTCCGCCGCACGATCCCGCGGTTCAGCGACGACAACCGTGCCGCGAACCAGGCGCTGGTCGACCACGTGGCCACCCTCGCCAGGGTCAAGGACGCCACCGTCGGGCAGGTGGCACTGGCCTGGTTGCTGGCCCAGCACCCGTGGATCGTCCCCATCCCCGGAACGCGCCGCATCGAACGAGTTCAGGAGAACGCGGCAGCGACCGAGGTCGCGCTGTCGGCCGACGAGATGGCCGAGCTGAACGCCGTGGCAGCGAGCATCGGTGTGCACGGGGACCGCTACAACGAACACCACATGAGCCTGCTCGACGGCTGACCCAGCACATCCCGGGTGCCGGCGTGGGCCGACGACGGGTTCCGTGTGCGGGACCCGGGGGGGGGTGTGCCAATACCTGGAACAACGGTGCCTTCCCCGCACTCGTGACCAGGAGTTTCCTGGATACGTGCGGGAGGCCCCGGCGTCCCTGGGCCTTGCACATCGGTCAACACGCGGGTCGATGCCGCCTACGAGGCCAAGTACGGCCGCTACACCGGCTACGTCGAGCCCATGGTCGCCGACCAGGCCCGCGCCACCACCCTGCGCTTGACCCCACAGGACCGACCACAACGGGTCCTCCTCCCCAGCAAGGCCCCCGTCCTACCTTTCGGAGCTTCCTCATGCCCACCCTCGCCCTCATCGGAGCCGGCCCCGGACTCGGGGCAGCCGTCGCCCGCCGGTTCGGCCGCGAAGGCTTCGACATCGCGCTGATCTCCCGCAACTCCGAGCATCTGGATCCGCTCGCCGCCGATCTGAAGCAGCAGGGCGTGCACGCACGCGGATTCGCCGCCGACGTGACCAACACGCAGGCCCTGCGCGCCGCTCTGGATGCCGCCACCGCCACCCTCGGCCCGATCGAGGTCCTCCAGTACAGCCCCGTCCCGCACAAGGTCTTCATGAAGCCCGTCCAGGACACCACCGCCGCAGACCTTCACGGGCCGCTGGCGTTCTCGCTGTTCGGACCGATGGCAGCCGTCGAGCAGGTCCTGCCCGACATGCGTGAACGCGGGCGGGGCACAGTGCTGTTCGTCAACGGCGGCAGCGCGGTACGCCCGCACCCGCAACGCGCCGGGACCTCCATCGCGTTCGCCGCCGAAAGCGCCTACGCCCACATGCTCCACGACGCCCTGGCCGGCGAGCACATCCACGTCGCCCAGCTGATCATCCCCGGCGCCATCATCCCCGGCGATGAGCACACCGACCCCGACCAACTCGCCCGCACTCTGTGGACACTGCACGAGCAGCGCGGCGGCTTCCGGCACTACGCCTCACCCATGGACACCTGATCCCCGCCATCGACGCACACGCCGCATTGCCGCGTCGGCTCTGGCCGGGGCCAGGGTCTGGGCCGTCGCAGGTTGCACCACCACCGGTTCGGGAACCAGCTCCATCCTGGCCGCATCGACAGCAGCCACCAGCGGCACACCCGCCTTCACCGCCCCTCACGGGAGGACTCCATGAACATCCGGCTGACGAGCGACACCGGCAGCTTCGACGCCGTCTTGAACGACAGCCCGGCCGCCCGCGACTTCGCCGCCCTCCTGCCCCTATCACTGACCCTGAGCGACTACGCAGGAACCGAGAAAGTCAGCGATCTGCCCAAGAAGCTGTCCACCACCGGTGCCCCCGCCGGCACCGCCGCCCAGGCCGGCGACCTCACTTACTACGCCCCCTGGGGCAACCTCGCTCTTTTCTACAAGGACTTCCGCCACTCCGACGGCCTGGTGACACTCGGCCGTCTCACCTCCGGCATCGACCATTTCGCCAGCCCCAGCGGCGACTTCAAAGTCACCATCACCGCCGCCAACTGAACCCCGGCCCATCCCATACGCACAGGAGCACCTCCATGGCACGAGTCTTCGTTCTCGGCGCCACCGGCGGAATCGGCAGCCGCCTCCCCGCTCATCTCGCCGCCCGAGGCGATGACCCCCTCTCCCTGCACCGCGCCATTCTGGAACTCACCTGCGGCGACACCCCCGTCGCCCAGGCCGTCGCCGACGCCGCCTGACCCCTGGCAGCTGCAACGCAACGCCCGCATCCTGAGGAAGAACTCCGATGCTCGGTCTCGAAGTCGTCGTCCTGCTGGGCGTTGTGCTGCTGGCCGCCCACACCCTGGCCGACCGCTTCCGCATCGCCCCGCCCGTGCTCCTGCTGATCACCGGCGTCCTGCTGGGCTTCGTCCCCGCCCTTCGGGACGTGTTCCGGCCAGAACCGCCGCTACGGGGATGACGGTGAGGAACCGGTCTCGGGTGTGGAGCCAGGACTCCACCGTGGTCCGTTCCTCGTGGGTGAGGGAGCCGATGTCGGCTTCGCATGTGCCGACGAATTCGTCGATCTGCTGGATTTCACGGCGCGGCAGTTCCAGGTTCGCCGTGCTCAAGGGGCCCGGGGTGAGCACCCTGCCGTAGGCGCTTTGCAGCGCGGCGAGTTGCTCCGCCTTCCCGGCGCGCAATCGGCGCAGCTCGGGGCGAGTTCGGGCCGGTGTCCGAGTGCGGCGAGCGAGGCGTTGCAGCCCAGTGACGCCCCGACGAGAACCGGCGCGGTGCCGAGGTGCTCGACGATCTGGACGACGTCGGCGGCGAACCGCTCCAGGCGGTACTTCCCGTCGGGCGACCAGCCGCTCTCGCCATGGCCCCGCAGGTCCACGGCGACGGGTACCAGCCCGCCTCGGCGAGCGCGCGGGCGGTCGACCTCCAGGAATGCCGTGTCTGACCGCCGCCGTGCAGGAGGACGACCGGCGCGTCACCGCGCTCCCCGTACGCGTCGGCGGCGAGGAGAACCTCGTCGGCGCCGTCGAGGGTGAGCCGGGTGACGCGCACGGCTTCGGCCTGCGGCGTGAACCGCCGTGATTGCTCCCTCGGTTGTACGTCACCCAGGGGCATGTGTGTCTCCCACCTCGACGCGATCCGGGCTCAACTCGCCTTTATCTGCAGCACGTCGCTATAGAGTACACTCAATTATCCGACGAGTGGAGCAGCTGCGAACGCCGAACAGCGCACCGCGCCACCGGCATCGACGGACGACAGGGAGTGCGAATGACGCAGACCGAGGTGCTCGTGGTCGGCGCGGGCAACGCGGCGATGTGTGCGGCACTGGCGGCGCGGGAGGCGGGCGCCGAGGTACTGGTGCTCGAGCGGGCCCCGGAGGGCGAGCGCGGCGGCAACACCGCGTTCACGGCAGGGGCCATGCGCACGGTGTACGACGGGATCGACGACCTGAGGGCACTCATCCCCGATCTGCCCGAGGATGCCGAGGACACCACCGACTTCGGCAGCTACGGCGCCGAGGCGTTCTTCGACGACATGGCACGGGTCACTGACTACCGCGCCGACCCGGAGCTGGTCGAGGTTCTCGTCGGCCGCAGCCACGAGACGCTGCACTGGATGGCAGGCCACGGCGTACGGTTCGCCCCGGCCTACGGGCGGCAGGCGTTCAAGGTCGACGGGAAGTTCCGCTTCTGGGGCGGCCTGACGGTCGAAGTCGTGGGCGGTGGCGCCGGGTTGGTCGAACGGGAGCACAAGATCGCGGCCGAGGCGGGCATCGGGGTCCGCTACAACAGCCGGGCCGTCGACCTGCTGACCGACGACTCCGGGGTGCACGGCGTACGCGCGGTCGTCGACGGTGCCACGACGGAGATCGAGGCGCGCTCCGTGGTGCTCGCCAGCGGCGGCTTCCAGGCCGACGCCGAGTGGCGCACCCGCTATCTGGGGCCCGGCTGGGACCTCGCCAAGGTCCGCGGCACCCGCTTCAACACCGGTGCGGGACACCGTATGGCGCTGGCCGCGGGGGCGTCGCCCGCCGGGCACTGGTCCGGCTGTCACGCGGTGGGCTGGGACCGCAACGCGCCCGAGCACGGCGACCTCGCGGTGGGCGACGGCTTCCAGAAGCACAGCTATCCGTTCGGGATCATGGTCAACGCCGACGGCAGGCGCTTCGTCGACGAGGGCGCGGACTTCCGCAACTACACGTACGCCAAGTACGGCAGGCGGATCCTGGAGCAGCCGCACCAGATGGCGTGGCAGGTCTTCGACCAGCAGGCGACACATCTGCTGCGCGACGAGTACCGCATCAAGGAGGCCACCCGCGTCGAGGCCCCGACGCTTCAGGAGCTGGCACGCCGCATGGACGGGGTGGACGCCGACGGGTTCCTCGCGGAGGTCGCGGCGTACAACGCGGCGGTCCGCGGTGACGTCCCGTTCGATCCGACGGTGAAGGACGGACGAGGCACGAGGGGTCTCGCCGTGCCCAAGTCGAACTGGGCGAACACGCTGACACAGGGGCCCTTCCTGGCGTTCCAGGTCACCTGCGGAGTGACGTTCACCTTCGGCGGGCTGCGGATCACCCCGCAGGCACAGGTGCGCGGCGCCGAAGGACCCGTGCTGCCGGGGCTCTTCGCCTGCGGCGAGATCGTGGGTGGGCTCTTCTACCACAACTATCCGGGCGGTACGGGGCTCACCGCCGGCTCGGTGTTCGGGCGCATCGCGGGGACCCAGGCAGCCAAATACAGCACACTCTTTTAGAGGGGAGGGGCTATGCAGACCCATGACACGCAGACGCATGGCACGCAGACGCATGGCACGCAGACATTCGGCATGCGGATCGGTGGCGCCTGGGTGCCGGCCGCCGACGGCGGCACCTTCGACTCTCTCGACCCGGCGACCGGGAATCCCTGGGCGGCGATCGCCCGCGGCTCCGCGGCCGATGTCGACGCGGCGGTGCGCGACGCCGACGCGGCGTTCCGCTCCTCCGGCTGGCCGACGCTCACCGCGACGGACCGGGGCGTGCTCCTCACCCGTCTCGCCGACCTCGTACTGGAGCACCTTGAGGAGCTGGTCGAGGTCGAGTCACGGGACAACGGCAAATCCCGCAAGGAACTGAGGACTTCACTGCGCACCATGGCCGGCTGGTACCGCTACTACGGCGGCATGGCCGACAAGGTGCAGGGCGAGGTGATCCCCGTGGACCGCGCGGCCTCGCTCAACTACACGGTCCTCGAACCGTACGGGGTCGTCGCGGCGATCCTGCCGTGGAACTCCCCGCTGCGCCTGGCGGCGTGGAAGGTGGCGCCCGCCCTCGCCGCGGGGAACGCGGTCGTGCTCAAGCCCAGTGAGCACGCCAGCGCCTCCAACCTGGTGTTCAACGAGCTGTTCACGAAGGCCGGTTTCCCGCCGGGCGTCGTCAATGTCGTCACCGGGCTCGGCCCCGAGGTGGTCCCGGATCTGGTCGCCCACCCTCTCGTGCGCAAGGTGTCGTTCACGGGTGGGGTGGGCGCCGGTCGGCTCGTCGGAGAGCTGGCGGCCCGTCATCTCACGCCCTGCACACTGGAGTTGGGTGGCAAGTCCCCCCAGATCGTGTTCGCCGACGCCGATCTGGACCGCGCGGCCGACGGGATCTGCGCCGGGGTCTTCGCCTCGGGCGGGCAGACCTGCCTGGCCGGTTCGCGGCTGCTGGTCCACGCGGCGGTGCACGACGCCCTGCTCGCGCGGATCACGGAGCGCGCCGCGCGCCTGCGGGTGGGCGATCCGGCCGACCCGGCGACCGATGTCGGCCCGGTGGCCACCGCGACGCAGTACGCGGCGATCCAGGAGCACATCGAGGCGGCCCGCGCGTCCGGCGCGGTTGCCGTCCTCGACGAACCCGACGCTACCGGGCGCTTCGCGCTGCCGACCGTCTTCGACGGCGTCGGGCGCCACGACCGACTCTTCCAGGAGGAGGTGTTCGGACCCGTGCTCGCCGTGACGTCGTTCGACACGGAGGACGAGGCGGTGGAGCTCGCGAACGACGTGCCGTTCGGCCTGGCGGCCGGGGTCTGGACCCGCGACCTCGCCCGTGCGCACCGTGTCGCGGGACGGGTGGAGGCGGGCACCGTCTGGATCAACACGTACCGCAACACGGTCCCCCAGTCTCCGTTCGGCGGCTACAAGGCCTCCGGTGTGGGGCGCGAGAGCGGCTTCGACGGGATCAGGGAGTACCTGCGGACGAAGAGCGTATGGGTCGATCTGGCCGGTCCGGCGGAGGGGAGCGGGAATGCCTGACACCGACGGACCCGGGTACCGGGTCTTCGCCCTTCGCTACGGGGCCAATCCTCGCCGACGCCGCTACGAGAACGTGATCCATCTGCAGCCGGGGGGCTGTCACGACGCGGCCATGCCCATGGACTTCTTCGTCTGGGCCGTGGTCGGCGCGGACCGCGTCGTCCTCGTCGACACCGGCTCGGGGCCCGGGACGATGACGGCGCGCGGCCACGATCACCACCGCGCGCCCCGCGCCGCCCTCGCCGACGTCGGCCTCGACGCGACGGAGGTCGACGACGTCGTCACGACCCATCTGCACTGGGACCACGCGGGCACCATCGGTGACTTCCCGCGGGCGCGGCTGCACATCCAGCGCGCCGAACTGGCGCACGCCACCGGGCCCGCGATGTGCAGCCCGTTCCTGCGCAGGCCGTACGACAGGCCCCAACTGACGCACTGGCTGGGCGCGTTGCACGAGGGCCGGGTCGTCTTCCACGACGGCGACGGCGAGATCGCGCCGGGCGTCACGGTCCACCGGGTCGGCGGTCACACCCCGGGCATGCAGGTGGTCCGCGTCGCCACCGCGCGCGGGAACGTCGTGCTCGCCTCGGACGCCGTGCACTACTACGAGAACCTCACCACCGAGAACCCGTTCCCGGTCCTGGTCAGCACCATCGACTACATCGAGGCGCTGAAAATCGTCGCGCGCCTGGCGGACGGGCCCGACCACATCGTCCCCGGCCACGATCCGCTCGTACTGCGCCGGTTCCCCCCGGCCGCTCCCGGTCTGGACGGGGCGGTGGCGCTCCACCTGTCTCCAGCCCCCCTGCCCGAAGCGGCGGTGCGGGCATGAAGATGCGTGCCGCTGTGCTGCGTACCGCGGGCGCCGAGCCGCCGTTCACGCGGAGCCGCCCCTTCGAGGTGACCGAGGTCGACCTGGCGGGACCCGGGCCCGGCGAGGTCCTCGTCCGGATCGCCGCGGCCGGGATCTGCCACTCCGACCTGTCCGCCGTCACCGGGGCCCGGCCCCGCAAGCTGCCCGCCGTGGCGGGGCACGAAGCGGCCGGCGTGGTCGAGGAGTTGGGCGAGGGCGTGACAGGACTCGCGCCCGGTGACCACGTGGTGATGGTCTTCGTGGCGAGCTGCGGCGACTGCGCCCTGTGCCTGGCCGGACGGCCGGCACTCTGCCAGGCGTCGTGGCGCTCGCGCGCCGACGGCACCCTGCCCACCGGTGCACGCAGGCTCAGCCTGGACGGTGAGCCGCTGCACCACTGGAGCGGCGTCTCCGCCTTCGCCGAGTACGCCGTCGTCACCCCGCGGTCCCTGGTCCGGATCGAGCCGGACGTGCCGCTGGACATCGCGGCGATCTTCGGATGCGCGGTGGTGACCGGCGTGGGCGCGGTGCTCAACACGGCGCGGCTGCGCCCCGGTTCGTCCGCCGCCGTCATCGGCCTCGGCGGGGTGGGCCTGAGCGCCCTGCTCGGCGCGGTCGCGGCCGGCGCGGCCCGAATCGCCGCGATCGACCTGTCCCCCGCCAAGCTCGACCTGGCGCGCGAGCTGGGGGCGACCCATGTGTACGACGCGTCCGGGCCGGACTGCGCCGAGCGGATCGTCGACGAGTTCGGCGCGGCGGACCACGTCCTGGAGTTCGCCGGGGCCGCGGCCGCCGCCCGCCTCGGGTACGCGATCACCGGGCGCGGCGGCGTCCTGGTCACGGCCGGCCTTCCCGATCCCGCTGCGCGGCTCGACCTGCCCCTGGCAGATCTGGTGGCCACCGAGCGTACCGTCAGGGGCAGTTACATGGGCAGCGCGTCGCCGCGCCGCGACATCCCCCGCTACCTGGAGCTCTATCGCGCGGGCCGACTCCCGGTCGACCGGCTCCGGTCGGCCGCCGTACCGCTCGACGACATCAACCGCGCCTTCGACCGGATGGCATCAGGCGCGTCCGTACGCGATGTCGTACGGCCGGGCGGCCACTGAGAACCCCGGCACCACGACGTCCGACCGAGAACCCCACCACCACGACGCACCCGTGAGGACCCCACCATGGACGAAGACGTGCTCTACGAGAAGGACCCGGCCACCCACATCGCCCGCCTGACGCTCAACCGCCCGGACAAGCTCAACGCGATGACCCTGCCCATGTACGAGCGCATCGTCGCCTGCCTGGACGACGTGGCCGAGGACGACGACATCAAGGTCGTCATCCTGCGCGGAACGGGCGAGAACTTCACCGCGGGCGTCGACATGAACGAGGTGTACGACTGGTACAGCACGCCGAATGATGCCGGTGAGGTCAACGGCCGCAAGCGGCGCCCCAGTCAGCGCCGCCGCC
The DNA here is from genome assembly GCF_044763085.1 of Streptomyces sp. NPDC096311. Classification (NCBI taxonomy): domain Bacteria; kingdom Bacillati; phylum Actinomycetota; class Actinomycetes; order Kitasatosporales; family Streptomycetaceae; genus Streptomyces; species Streptomyces sp. NPDC096311. The sequence goes on along the minus strand of NZ_JBIWFN010000016.1, from coordinate 141,843 downwards.
TCGTGGTCGACCGCCGGACCTCGCACGTCTACAACCGCGTCACATACCACCCGAAGGTCGTCATCGCCGAGATCCGCGGTTACGCGCTCGGCGGCGGCCTGGAGTTCCTGATGGGCTCCGACATGTGCGTGGTCGGCGACGACGCCAAGCTGGGCATGCCCGCCACCCGCTACCTGGGCCCCGTCCTCGGCGATCTCCACCTGTTCTTCCACCGCCTCGGCCCCGTTCTCACCAAGGACCTGCTCCTGACGGGCCGGATCGCACCCGCCGCCGAGCTGGCCCCGCTCGGGATCTTCACGCGGTACGTCCCCGCGGACCGGGTGCATGAGACGGCCGAGGAACTCGCCTCCCAGGTCGCGCGCATGCCGGCGGACGGGATCGTCATCGCCAAGGAGGCGTACCGGCTGGTCGAGCAGAGCATGGGAATGGGCCTGTCCGAGGTGAGCAGCTACCTCCTGCACGCGTACGGGACGAACCTCCAGTTCGAGAAGGACGAGTTCAACTTCGTACAGAAGCGGTCCTCGGAAGAGAGCCTGGCCGAGACGTTCGACAAGGCCGAGCGCTTCTACGGGTGATCACCCCTCCGCTTCCCGAGGCCGTCGAGGACGGCGCGCTCGAACTCCGCGTCACCGACGGTGTGCCGCTGGGCGAGGATGCGCGCGCCGTCCGCGCCGATCGGGACACGCAGCGGCGGATCGTCGCGGTGCACCAGGTCGGCGATGGCGGCCGCCGCCTGCTCGGCGGTGAGCGCGGCGGCACGCATGCTCTGCAGGAACCGGAAGGCGCGTTCGGTGAGTTCGCGGTACGGGGCTTCGGTGACCTCGACGGGCAGCCGGTTCGTGCCGAACGACGAGACCACGGCGGCCGGTTCGGCCACGACGACGTCCACACCGGATCCGGCGAGTTCGAGGCGGAGAGTCTCGCTCAGCGCTTCCAGGGCCGTCTTGCTCGCGGCATAGACGCCGAGCAGGGGGTAGCCGCGCTGCGCGGCCGAACTGATGTTGATCACCCGGCCCCGGCCCGCGGCCCGCATGGCGGGCAGGAACGCCTGGGCGGTGCGCAGCATGCTCCACACATTGGTGTCGAAGACCCGCCGCGCGGTGTCCGGCGGCATCGCTTCGAGCGGCGCCCAGGCGGTGACGCCGGCGTTGTTGACCAGCACGTCGACGTGGCCGGCCGCCTTGGCGGCGGCCGTGACGGACTCGTCGTCGGTCACGTCGAGCACGAGCCGTTCGGCGACCGGCAGTTCGGCCAGCGGGCCGAGCTCGCGCGCGGTGGCGACGACATGGTGTCCACGCCGCGCCAACTCCGTACAGAGCGCCCGGCCGATGCCCGACGTACACCCCGTGATCAGGACCCGTGCCGGATTCCGTTCGCTCCACCCGAGAGGCATGTACCGCTCCTTCACCATCGGCGACAACCCATCACCATTCATTTCAGTATCCTGATTTAACTGGCAGAGAGGAACCCCACATGGACGTCCAGGGCGCATCCGCGATCGTCACCGGTGGAGCCGGCGGACTCGGCGCGGCCACGGCACGGCAGTTGACGGCCCACGGCGTGAGCGTGGTGATCGCCGACCTCGCCGAGGACGCCGGCAAGGACCTCGCCGACCAGCTCGGCCCGCTCGCCCGGTATGTGCACACCGACGTCACCGACGAGGACTCGGTACGTCGAGCGGTCGACGCGGCAGGCGAGTTGGGCCCGTTGCGGATCGCCGTCACGGCGCACGGCGGGCCGGTGGCGAGCAGCCGCGTCCTCGACCGCGCGGGCGAGCCGTACGGCCTGGACGTCTTCCGCCGCACCCTCGACATCTACCTGGTCGGCACTTTCAACACGCTGCGCCTGGCCGCGGCGCGGATGGTGCGGACCGAGCCCCTCGACTCGGGCCAGCGGGGCGTGGTCGTCAATACGGCCAGCATCGCCGCGTTCGAGGGACAGGTCGGCCAGTCCGACTACGCCGCGGCCAAGGGCGGCGTAGTCGGCCTCGGCCTGGTCGCGGCCCGCGATCTCGCCCCGCTGGGGATCCGGGTGATGACGATCGCGCCGGGTACGTTTTTCACCCCCGCGTTCCGGATGAGCGAGGAGGACGCCCAGGAGCGCTGGGGCACCACGATCCCGAACCCGCGGCGCATGGGCCGCCCCGAGGAGTACGCCCGCCTGGTGTGGTCGATCGTCGACAACGACTACCTCAACGGCGAGGTGATCCGCCTGGACGGCGCGCACCGCTTCGGCTCCCGGTGACCGCTCCCCGTCAGCGGCCCGTCCACTGCGGCGGCCGCTTCTCCGCGAAAGCGCGGGCGCCCTCCTGGGCGTCCTGCGACGCCAGGATCGCCTGGATCAGCGGCTCCTGGCCGACGAAGCCCTCCTCGACGGTGCGGTCGGTCGCACTGTCGAGGATCTCCTTGGTGACCCGGACCGCGAGGGGGCCGTTGGCGGTGATGCGCCCGGCCAGGGCCAGCGCGCCCGCGAGCGCTCCGCCGGATGCCGTCAACTCGTTGACCAGACCGAAGCGATGGGCGTCGGCGGCGCTCAACGAGTCGCCCGTCAAGGCGAGTTGCATCGCCACGGCACGCGGGATACGGCGCGGCAGTCGCAGCAGGCCGCCGGCCGCGGCGACCAGGCCGCGCTTGACCTCAGGTATCCCGAACCGTGCGTCCTCGGCGGCCACGACGAGGTCGCAGGCGAGCGCGAGTTCGCAGCCGCCCGCCAGGGCCCACCCCTCGACGGCGGCGATCAACGGCTTGCGCGGCGGACGCCGGGTGATCCCGGCGAGCCCTCGGCCCGGCAGCGACACGTCCTCACCGGCCAGGAACGCCTTGAGGTCCATGCCGGAGCAGAACGTGCCGCCGGTTGTCGCGAGGACGCCGAGACAGAGGTCGTCGCGCGCGTCGAGTTCGTCGACGGCGGCGGCGATCGCCTCGCTCACCTCGCGGTTGACCGCGTTACGCGCCTCGGGCCGGTTGAGGGAGACGACGAGCACCCGTTCCCGCTGCTCGACGATCACGCTGTCTGCCATGGAGCCACTCCCGTACACAGTCGGTGGGTTACCGCCCTAGCGATATAATTGAGTGTACTTTTATCTATGTCACCGGGAAAGAAGGGGTACTGCGATGAAACTGTCGGACGGCGACGTGGCCGTGGTCACGGGAGGCGGTTCCGGGCTCGGCGAGGCGACGGCCCGCCGGCTCGTGCAGGACGGCGTACAGGTGACCGTCCTCGACCTCAAGGGCTCGCGCGGCGCCGAACTCGTGGAAGAATGCGGCCCGTTGGCGGCCTTCGTGCCGGCCGACGTCACGGACGAGGACGAGGTCGGCGCGGCGCTCGACGCCGCCGAGGCACGGGGCCCGGTGCGCCTCCTCGTCAACTGCGCGGGGATCGGCACCCCCGGTCGTGTCCTCGGCCGCGGCGGCGTGCTGCCACTGGCCGAGTTCCGGCGCGTGGTCGAGGTGAACCTGGTCGGCACCTTCAACGTCGTGCGCCTGGCCGCCGACCGGATGGCGCGCAACGAGCCGGTCGACGGCGAACGCGGGGTCATCGTCATGACGGCGTCGGTCGCCGCGTTCGAGGGGCAGATCGGCCAGGTCGCGTACGCCGCCAGCAAGGGAGGCGTGCACGCGATGACCATCACCGTCGCGCGTGACCTGGCGGACAAGCTGATCCGGGTGAACACCATCGCGCCGGGCATCTTCCTCACACCGATGCTGATGAAGCTCCCCGACGACGCACGGGCGTCGCTGGGCTCGCAGGTCCCGCACCCGGCCCGCCTCGGCGACCCGGGCGAGTACGCGGACCTCGTCGACGCGCTCGTACGCAATCCCATGCTCAACGGGGAGACGGTCCGCCTGGACGGGGCGATCCGTATGGGGCCGCGCTGAGCGTCACGGCCAGGAGCGCGGCGCCTCACCCTCGGGTTCGGGCTCCTTGAGGCCCCACTCCCTGAGCACCTCGGCGGTGTGCTCCCCCGCCGTGGGCGCCGCGCCGCCCCTGCGGGCCGGGGTGCGCGAGAAGCGGGGCGCCGGAGCCGGGAGGGGAGTTCCGGCGCCCTCCTCGTCCGCCACCAGCACGCCGCGCGCCGCGAGTTGGGGGTGCTCCGCCGCCTCCGCGAAGGAGAGGACCGGCGCCACACAGGCATCCGTGCCCGCGAAGATCTCCGTCCACTCGGCGCGCGTGCGCCCCGCGAACGCCTCGGCGAGCACGGCGCGCAGCTCGGGCCAGCGGGCGGTGTCGTGCTGCGGCGGCGCGCCTTCGAGGCCGAGAACGCGCACGAGTGCGGCGAAGAAGCGCGGCTCGACCGCGCCTACGGCCATCCACTCGCCGTCTGCCGTCTCATAGACGTCGTAGTAAGGGGCCCCGGTGTCCAGCGGATTGACGCCGCGTTCGTCGCGCCACAGGCCCGCCGCCCGCACCCCGTGCACGAACGCGGTCAGCGAGGCCGTGCCGTCCACGATCGCCGCGTCGATCACCTGGCCGCGCCCGGACCGCTCCCGCTCCCACAGCGCGGCCTGCACGCCGGCAAGGAGGAACATGCTGCCGCCCGCGAAGTCGCCGAGCAGATTGAGCGGCACCTGCGGCGGCCCGCCCACCCTCCCGATCGCGTGCAGGGCCCCGGTGACGGCGATGTAGTCGATGTCGTGCCCGGCCATCTGGCTCCACGGCCCCGTCTGCCCCCAGCCGGTCACCCGCCCGTAGACCAGGCGCGGGTTGCGCCGCAGACATACGTCGGGGCCGATGCCGAGGCGCTCGGCGACGCCGGGGCGGTAGGGCTCCAGAAGCACGTCCGCCCGGTCGGCGAGCCCCAGGAACGCCTCGACGCCCGCCCCCGACTTCAGGTCCACGAGCACCGACCGCCGACCCCGCCCCAGCACGGGCCACGGCGGGTCCTGCGGCTGGCCCGGCCGGTCGACCCGTACGACGTCGGCCCCCATCTCCGCGAGCAGCAGAGCGGTGTACGGAGCCGGGCCGAGGCCCGCCAACTCCAGTACGCGCAGCCCCTCCAGGGGCCCGCCGGCGGCAGCCGCCATCAGTTCCTCCCCGATCCGATTCGGTCGCGCAAGCGACTGTCGCTCCGTCGCGACAGGGTCTAGATTCCAGAGTAGAGGATACTTTATTCGGGAGAGATGTATGCCGTCCGATGTCCCCGCGCGTTCCGCACCCCCGGTGATCCCCTTGGTCGACTACCTCGAACTCGGCCCGCACCCACGCCTCGTGGCACGGGAGTGCCGCACGTGCTCCGCCCGCTTCTTCGACCGGCGCAACGCCTGCGCGTCCTGCGGCTCGACCGCCGGATTCGACGCGGTGCCGCTGCCCGTCGAGGGGGTGCTGCGCACGTTCACCGTGGTCTCGGTCGCAGCTCCCGGCGTTCCGGTGCCGTACGCGGCCGGGGTCGTGGACCTCGGTGGCACCAGCGTGCGGGCGAACCTCGTGAACGTGAAACCCGACCCGCTGCAACTGCGCACCGGCATGGCCGTGCGACTCGCCACGTTCGGCCTCGGCACCGATCGCGAGGGGATCACCGCGATCGGCTTCGGCTTCGAACCCGGCGAACCCCAGGAGAGGCAGAGCACGTGACGGACAGCGTCTGGATCCTCGGGATCCACATGACCAAGTTCGGCAAACACCGGGACAAGGACCTGGTGGACCTCGCCGCCGAGGCCTCGCTCGGCGCGCTCGCCGACGGCGGGGTGAGCATCAAGGACATCCAAGTGCTCGCCGCGGGCAATGTCACCGGCGGACCGGCCGGCGTCGGCCAGCGCCTGCAGAAGCAGATCGGACAGACCGGCATCCCCGTCTACAACGTCCACAACGCCTGCGCCACCGGAGCGACCGCGCTGCGCACCGCCGTCATGGCGATCAAGGCGGGCGAGGCCGACCTCGCCCTCGCCGTCGGCGTGGAACAGCTTTCGGGGGCAGGCCTGTTGGGGGTCACCGGCGGCGAACGGGCCGACGGCGAACCGTGGATCCCACAGGGCCGATACGGCAGCGTCGCGCCGATGGACGGCTGGGTGGGGACCGAGACCATGCCGGGGGTCTTCGCCCAGATCGGCCTGGAATACCTGCACCAACACCCTTATTCCGGGACGCCGTTGGAGCTGTTCGCCCGGATCAGCGAGAAGAACCACGCGCACTCCACGCTCAACCCCCTTGCCGCGTACACGAAGCGGATGAGCCTCGACCAGATCATGAACGACGTGATGGTGGCGTACCCCAACACGCGCCCCATGTGCTCCGCCAACTGCGACGGCGCCGCGGCAGCCGTCCTCGTCTCGGACGCCGCGCTGCGCCGTCTCGACCCCGAGCAGCGCAGGCGCGCGGTCAAGGTGTCCGCCTCGGTACTCACCAGCGACCCGTGGCAGGAGGCGTGCCAAGTCCTCCCGGATGTCAGCACGCTGACGCGACAGGCCGCGCGGACCGCGTACGAGACCGCCGGCATCGAGCCCGAGGACCTGGACCTGGTGGAGCTCCACGACTGTTTCGCCACCGCCGAGTTGATCCACTACGACAACTTGCTGCTCTGCCCTCCGGGTGGCGCCGTCGACTTCTTCGACAGCGGCGCCACCTGGCGGGACGGACGACTCCCGGTGAACGTCTCCGGCGGCCTCCAGTCCAAAGGCCATCCGATCGGCGCGACCGGCATCGCCAATGTCTGGGAGGTCTGCCAACACCTGCGCGACGAGGGCGGCGACCGGCAGATCGAGGGCGCCCGTGTCGGCCTCGCGCACGTGATCGGCCTGGGCCAGGCGTGCGGGGTCCACATCCTCGAACGCGCCGCCTGAGCACCCCCGTAGCCGCGTCACGAGCCCAGGAACGGACGCGTCACGAACCCAGAAGCCGACGCGTCACGAACCCAGGAACAGACGCGTCACGAACCCAGGAGCAGCATGACCGACACCGCCCCCGAGAAGTTCGCCTGTTACGTCCGCGCCCGTGCGCACCCCGGCCGCGGCGACGACCTCATCAAGGGGTACGACCCCGTGTTCGCGCAGGTCGCGGACGAGGACGGGACGGAGCTCTACTCCCTGATCCGCTCGGTCGACGACCCGGATCTGTTCTTCTGCTTCGAACTCTTCCGCTCGCGCGCCGACTTCGACGCCCACCGCGCCCGCTCCCTCGCCGGCCACGACCTGGACGAGCTCAACGCCGCGACCGCGGAGCGCGATTTCGTGTGGGGCATCCCCGTACGCACCAAGACCACCCTGGTCGGGCCGCCGCGCGAGGACCGCCAGGCCGTCGAGGACCTGATCACCGACTACGCGCGGGCGCTCGACACCCAGGACTGGGACCTTCTGCGGTCCACCTTCGCCCCCGACGCCCGCACCACGATGGAGACGGTCGGCACGTACGAGTCCTGCGACGCGCTGGTCGCCGACATCGCGCCCCGGCTCACGGACTTCGCCACGCTCCAGCACTTCGTCACCAATGTCGCCGTGCGCGTGCAGGGCGACACCGCGAGCGCCTCCAGTCACTTCGTCTCGCACCACATCCCGAAGGACGGCGCCTCGTACACCCACGGCGGGACCTTCACCTTCGACGCCGTACGCACGGCGCAGGGCTGGCGGATCGCCGCGCACACCTGCCGGCTCCTCTGGACGCTCGGCGACCCCACGCAGAAAGGGCAGGGAGCATGACCGCACAGGACGTGATCACCCAGGACGCGCTGTTCATCGGCGGCCAGTGGGTCAAACCCGAGTCGGACGCCACCATCGAGGTCGTCTCGCCGTCCACCGAAGAGGTCGTGGGGCGCGTCCCCGCGCCGTCCGCCGCGGATGTCGACCGTGCCGTGCGTGCCGCGCGCGAGGCGTTCGACCGCGGTCCCTGGCCGCGGATGTCGCCCGCGGAGCGTGCGGCCGTGATGCATCGCATCGCGGACGGCCTTGAGGCACGGGCAGACGAAATGGCCCGCATCGTGACGACCGAGAACGGTACGCCGATCAAGCTCAGCGGCCCGGCGCAGGTGCATGGGGCCATCCCACGCCTGCGGTACTACGCCGATCTCGCCGAGCGGTTCACCTTCGACGAACTACGTGAGGGCAAGCGGGTACGTGCCGCACTGCTCAAGGAGCCCGTCGGCGTCGTCGCGGCGATCACCCCGTGGAACGGACCCCTCGCACTGGCGCTGATCAAGCTCGGACCCGCCCTCGCCGCGGGCTGCACGTTCGTGCTCAAGCCGCCGCCGGAGACGCCCCTCGTCTTCACCGTCCTCGCCGAGGTCTGCGAGCAGGCGGGGCTGCCCGAGGGCGTGGTGAGCATCCTCGCCGGCGACCGCGAGACGGGTCAGCAGCTGGTGGCGCACCCCGGCGTCGACAAGGTCTCCTTCACGGGCAGCAGCGCCGCCGGGCAGGCGATCATGGCCGAGTGCGCCCGGCGGATCAAGCGGGTCAGCCTCGAACTCGGCGGCAAGTCCGCCGCGATCATCCTCGACGACGCCGACCCGGCCACCGCCGTGCAGCAGCTGCTGCCGATGGCGACGATGCTCACGGGGCAGATGTGCCTGCTCAAGTCCCGTGTCCTGGTGCCGCGTTCACGTCAGGCGGAGCTGGTGGAGGCGTTCTGCGAGGGGGTGCGGGCCCTCAAGGTCGGCGACCCGTTCGACAGCGACACGTACTACGGGCCGCTGATCGCAAAGCGGCAGCGCGACCGGGTGGAGGGGTACATCGAGGCGGGCAGGGCCGAGGGCGCCCACCTGGTCATGGGCGGCGGGCGGCCCGCGCATCTGCCCAAGGGCTGGTACGTGGAGCCGACGGTCTTCACCGGCGTGGACAACAGCATGCGCATCGCCCGCGAGGAGATTTTCGGACCAGTCACTTCGTTCCTCGCCTACGACGACGTCGACGAGGCCGTCGAGATCGCCAACGACACCGACTTCGGCCTCGCGGGCTCCGTCTACACCGGCGACCCCGCGCGCGGCTTCGCGGTCGCCCGCCGGGTGCGCGCGGGAACGTACGGCGTCAACTGCTACGACAACGACCCGTCCGTGCCCTTCGGCGGCTACAAGCAGTCCGGACTCGGACGCGAGGGCGGCCCCGAGGGCCTTGAGGAGTACCTGGAGACCAAGGCCGTCTCCCTGCCCGCCGGGTTCAGCCCGTTCCCCTCCTCCACCTGACCCCGCCGAACCGACTGGAGTCGACTGATGACGGCGACGGACCCACCCGTGTTCGAGTTCGACCACCTCTCCCCGCAGTACGCCGCCGAACCCATGGCGGTCAATCGCGCGATGCGCGAGCAGTGCCCCGTCGTGTGGACCGAGGCCCACAGCGGCTTCTGGGTCACCGCGACCTACGCCGAGACCTTCGCGGCGGGCCGGGACCCGGCGACGTACTCCTCGAAGAAGGGCCGGCACGCCGGCCTCGACCACACCGGGGTCGTCATCCCCGCCCTGCCGTCGATGCATCTGCTGCCGGTCGAGGTGGACCCGCCCGAGCTGCGCGCCTACCGCAAGGTGATGAACCCCGCCTTCTCACCGCAGGCCGTGGCCCGGCTGCTGCCGGACGTCGAGCGGTTCACCACGTGGTGCGTGGACCAGGTGATCGCGTCCGGTGCGATCGACTTCGTGGACGATCTGGCGACTCCGGTGCCCGCGATGACGACCCTGCTGATCGTCGGCCTTCCGCCCGAGGACTGGCCGCAGCACGCCAAGGCGTTCCACGGGCTCGTCTCCCACGTCCCGGGAACGCCGGGGCACGACGAGGCGATCACGGCGATAGCGGCCATCGACCGGTCGGTGTTCGACGAGATCGCCGACCGCCGGGCCCACCCGCGTGACGACCTGCTGACGATGCTCACGCAGGCCGACATCGACGGCCGACCACTGACCGACGAGGAGGTGGCCGCGATCGTGGCGACGACGCTGGGCGGCGGCGTCGACACCACCACGGCCCTGCTCGCCAACGCCTTCTCCTACCTCGGCGAACACCCCGAGCACCGGGACAGGATCGCCGAGGACGACGCGTATCTGAACTCCTTCTGTGAGGAGATGCTGCGGTATTACAGCCCGGTGCAGGGATTCGCCCGTACCGTCACCGAGGACACGGACCTCGGCGGCTGCCCGCTCGGCCGCGGCGACAGGATCTTCCTCAACTGGTCGGCTGCCAACCACGATCCGGCGGAGTTCGCCCGTCCCGAGGAGGTCGTCCCGGACCGCTCACCGAACCGGCACGCCGCGTTCGGGATCGGCCCGCACCGCTGTATCGGCGCACCGGTGGCCCGCGCCGAGTTCGGGATCGTCGTACGCGAGGTGCTGCGCCGCATGCCGGACTACACCCTCGCCCCGGGCGCCGAGCACTACACCAACATCGGCACGGTCAACGGCTGGCACCATCTACCGGCGCGCTTCACGCCGGGCAGCCCCGTCGGCGGCGCGGCATGAACGCCGGTCTGCTCGTCGCGGACCTGGTCGTCTCGGGGACACCACCGAACCGTGCGCGCCGGCCGGCCCTCGTGACCGAGGAGTCGACCGTCTCTTACGGACGGCTCACCGAGGACGCGCGCCGCTGGCAGCGCCTGCTGCATGACGCCGGGGTGCGCGGCGGCGACCGGGTGGCCGTGCTCGCGCCCAACGGGCCCGACTATCTGGGTCTGCTGTACGGGGCCTCGCTCGGCGGCGTCGTCGTAGTTCTGCTCAACACGCGGCTCGACGCGGCGTCGGTCCGCTTCCAACTGGAGGACTCCGGCAGCCGCCTGGTCGTCGTGGACCCCGCGCACCGTCAACTGGCTTCGGACGCGGGTGCGTTCGGCCTGGCGACGGTGGTGCTTGACGAGGATCACCGGCGCCGGTTCGCCGCCCTCGAACCCGCCCCCCTGGCCGCTCCGCGCCCTGACCCCGGCAGCCCGTACATCCTGCTGTACACCTCGGGGACGACGGGCCGCTCCAAGGGGTGCGTGCTCTCCCAGCGAGCCTGGGTGGCGTCGGCGACGAACCTGGTGACGGGCCTCGGCCTGAGCGAGCGTGACGTGCATGTCGGGGCGGGCCCGTTCTTCCATGTGGCGGGCCTGGGCACGGCGATGTCGGTGCTGTCCGTGGGAGGGCGGGTGGTCTTCGGCGCGAGCCGCTCCCTGGAGGATTCCTGGGAGCTGATCGCGCGGCACGGCGTCACCATCGGATCGTTCGTGGGCGGCAATCTGCTGGCCGCCGCGCGGCATCCGCTGCGTGCCACCCATGGCAGTTCGCTGCGCATCGTCACCGGTCAGGCGGGCAAGCACACGCCCGAAGAGCACCGGGAGCTGGGCACGCTGCTCCCCCATGCCTCCTTCGTCGGGATCTACGGATCGACCGAGGCCGGCAACTTCACCACCACCACGAGCCGTGCCGACGAGCTGGCCCGTCCCGGCACGGTGGGGCGGCCGCTCATCGGGTTCCGCACCGCGGTCGTCGACGCGCAGGACCGCCCGGTCGCCGCCGGCGAGCCGGGCGAGCTCGTCGTGCGCGGCGCCAGCGTCATGTCGCAGTACTGGGGCATGCGGGAGGCGACGTCGCGGACCCTGCTCGGCGGCTGGCTGCACACCGGCGACGTGATGCGCGCCGACGAGGACGGCTACCTCTACCTGCTCGACCGGCTCAAGGACATGGTCAAGTCCGGCGGTGAGAACGTCTACAGCGTCGAGGTCGAGCGGGCCCTGCGGCGCCACCCGGCGGTCCGCGACTGCGCAGTGATCGGCGTGCCCGACCAGCGGTGGGGCGAGGGCGTCAAGGCGGTGCTCGTCCTCACCGGGGGCGCCGCCGGCGGCGCCGATGCCGAGGCCCTGGACCGGTGGTGCCTCGATCGTCTCGCCGCGTACAAGCGGCCCCGCTGGTACGAGTTCGTGGAGGCGCTGCCGGTCAACGGCGCCAAGGTCGACAAGAAGCGGCTGCGGGCGGCGCACGACCCGGAGCGCGCAATCCGGCTGCCGGAACGCACCGGCTGAGGAGGGCGGCGGCCCCTCACGCCGGTCAAGGGGCCGCGCCTGTACGTCACTCAGGTTGCCGTCAGCACCACGCGCCCCGGCACCGTCCCTTCGGTCAGCGCCCGCAGCGCCTCATTGACACCCTCGGCCGTGAGCGGACGGCTGACAAGCGGGGTCTGCGGCAGTCGGCCGGACCGCGCGAGAGTCACGACCTCCCGCATCTCCTGGGGCGATCCGATGAAACTGCCCTGCAGGGTGAGCCGTTTGGCCGGCATCAGCGCCGTCGGCAGGACCATCTCACCGCGGAACAGGCCGACATGCACGAGCTTTCCGTCCTCGCGCAGGACGTCGAAGCCGAGCCGGGCCGTGGTCCCGGAGTTGACCAGGTCGATCACGGCCGTCGCCCCGCCGTCCGTCGCGGCCAGGAGCGCGGCCCGTGCTGCGTCGGATCCGGCCGCGCTGTTGACGGTGTCCGAGGCGCCGAGGCCGCGAGCGAGGGCCAGGCGCTCGTCGTTCACGTCGACGGCGACGATCCTTCGCCGGCCCCGCGCGTGCAGCACGGCGACGGCCGTCAGGCCCACTCCGCCCGCGCCGATGACCACGACCGGATCGTCGGCGCCGTCCGGACCGGGAGCCACAACCTTGGCGACCGCCGAGTAGGCGGTGAGCCCGGAGCACGCCAGCGTCGCGGCCCAGGCCGGATCGAGCCCCTCGATGTCGTGGAGGTAGCGCTCGTGCGGCACCAGGACGGCCTCGGCGTAACCGCCGAATCCGTGTATCCCGAGGAAGCGCCGCTCGGCGCAGCGGTGGTCGCCGTCCGAGGCGCAGCGCGCGCAGCTGCCGCAGCCGATCCACGGATAGACGAGACGGGCGTCCCCGACGGCTGCCGTGGTGACGTCGGGGCCGACGGCGACGACCTCGCCCGCCATCTCGTGTCCCGCGACAAGGGGGTACGTGAACGTTCCTGTCGCGGCCCCGTCCCTGAGGTGGACATCGGAGTGGCAGACGCCGCTGTGCGTCAGCCGTACCAGCACCTCGTGCCCGGACGGCTTCGGGGTCCGCACCGTCAACTCCCGTGCGGGACCGCCCGGTTCCTCGAAGGCGTAGATCTTCACCCTCATCCTCCTCGGCTCATCGGATCACGACTCTGGTGACCCTACAATGTATAGAGTATCCTTAATTCATGACCACGATGGAGGATCGCGCGGATATCCACGACCCTGAGATCTCTGCCTTCATGTCCCAACTCCCGCCGGGCGTCTTCGACTTCGACGAGTGGACCCTGGAGACCGTCGCGCAGCGGCGGGCGGCACGGGCGCAGGACGCCGTCGCGGCCCTCCCCGAGACGACGACCGTGTCGCACGAGGAGCGCGTCGATGACGACGTTCGGGTTCGGGTGTACAGCCCGCCGGCTCCCGCCGCCGCGCGTCCCTGCGTGTACTGGATCCACGGCGGTGGCTACATCTCCGGGTCCGGGCTCACGGTCGACGCGCGGCTCAACCGCTGGGCGCAGGCACTCGACTGTGTCGTCGTGTCGGTCGACTACCGTCTCGCCCCCGAACACCCGTATCCCGCACCACTCCTGGACTGCTACGCAGGTATGGAGTGGACGGTCGAGCACGCGGACCGGCTCGGCATCGACACCGGCCACATCCTGGTCGCCGGATCCAGCGCGGGAGCCGGTCTCGCGGCCGCGCTCACGCTGTTCGCCCGCGACCGCGAAGGCCCGCGCCTCGGCCTGCAGTTGCTCATCTACCCGATGCTGGACGACCGGCAGAGCACCCCTTCGAGCCGCAGGGAAGGCGCCGCGGTGTGGGGCAGGCCGGCGAATGCGCTCGGCTGGCGCGCCTACCTCGGCCCGCTCGGGGCCGAGGGCGCGGACGTGCCGGGGTACGCGGCTCCCGCCCGCGCGCAGGACCTGACCGGGCTCCCGCCCGCGTGCGTCGTGGTCGGCGGCGCGGACCTCTTCCGCGACGAGAGCGTCGCGTACGCGGCACGCCTGCTCGCCGCGGGCGTCGAGACCGAACTCCACGTCTATCCCGGCGTGCCGCACGGCTTCGAGGTCCTGGTCCCGACGGCCGACGTGTCACGGCGCTGCGACGCCGACATCACCGGCGCGCTGCGACGCGCCCTGCGACCAGCGCACATCAGCGCCTGTTTCAGGACACCCAACTAGTGATCGTGGGAGGCACGTCCATGCCGGACGACCGGTTCGAGGGAACCATTCTGGGCATCGTCGAAGGCTGTACGAATCCGGAGAGCGCGGAACTCCTCGACGACGGCGAGACATTCGTCTTCGGCAACTGCCGTCTCGACGTCGGCTTTCCGTGGTTCCGGGAGAGCCAGGGCCTGGTCTACCTGCAGGGCGAGGCGTTCATCACCCGCGCCCGGATCAGCCCGGAAGGCAAGGTGTCGGTCGAGGAACGCAAGCTGATCGACGGTCTCACCACGACCCTCGGCTGCGACATCCTGCGTACGGACACGGAGGTGTTCCCGAGCGGTACCGCCTTCACCGTCGCCGACGGCAGGCCGGTCGCCCGCCCCGACGGGTCCGGGCCTGTCCCCTCGCGGCCCCAGCTGATCGGGTTCGACCCTATGACGGGGACGATCCGCGGCCGGATCCCGCTGTGGGAAGGCTCGGCGATCGGCGACAGGTTCGAGCCGCTCGAGATGCCGAACGGGCTCGCCATCGACGCCGTCGGCAACTTCTACGTGGCCGACTGCCCGCACACCAACCCGTCCACCGACCCCGCCGCCCCGCCGCCCGTGTCACCGGCCGTCTACCGCATCCCCGTCGAGTCGCTCGGGGCGCTGGTCCGTCAGGATCCGGGCGCCGCCGACGCGGTGACCCGGGTCGTGATGCCTGGCTACGTCAACGGCTGTGCGGTCTCGCCGATCGACGGCGTGTGCTGGGCCGTCAGCTGCTCCCCCCTCGACCCGGTGGGCGGCGGAGTGTACGAACTGCCCCTGAGCGCCTTCGAGTCGGGGGTGCAGCCGCCGCCCCGCTGGCGCGACATCGGGGAGATGGACGGTGTGTGCGTGAGCCGGCGCGGCACGGTGTTCGTCACGGCGCCCATGAAGAACGAGATCCACGCCTTCACCACAGACGGCGCGCACGGCGTCGTCATCGCCAAGGGGCTGCCGACCCGTATGCCGTCCGACCTCAACGTCGTCTACCCGACGTGTCTGGACGGCGAACCGGCGCTGATGGTCGCCGACATCATGGTCGGCACCCCGCCCGGCGACTGCACGGTGTCCGTGGTGGCGGTTCCCGGTCTGTAGGGTGCGCGGACGGGGATCAACTCTCCGTACGGGCATGGACGTTGAGCGCGATGAAGTCGTCGTCGACCTGTTCGGCCACAGTGACGTGCCCGGCGGCGAACGCGCCGATCTCGTCCTCTCCGTAACCGAGTTCGCGCAGCACCTCCGCCGTGTCCGCCCCGTGGGCGGGCGCGGGCCGGGGCACGGGCGTGGCCTCGCCGTCGACGAGGACGGGCTGCCCGACGTGGACGACCGGACGCCCGCCCGCATCCCGCCCCTCGACCAGGACGCGGCGTGCGGCGATCTGCGGATCGGCCACCACGTCCTCGATGCCGTCGTGCGCGGGGCCGATGGGCAGCCGGTGCTCGACCGCGACCCGCATCCACTCGTCCTGCGTCCTGGTGCGCATGATCGCCTGCACTTCGCGGCGCAGCGGCTCGCCGTGCACCTGGTCGACGAGGTCGGGACGGTCGACGAGCGCGCAGAAGGCGGACCAGAACTTCCGTTCCTCCGGACAGAAGAGGACGAACTTCCCGTCGGCGGTCTCGTACCACTGGTATCGGGCGACGCCACGGCGCTGGGCCGGGTCCGCGACGGCCGCGGCGACCTCGGGCTGGTTGAGGTGGGCGGCGACCGCCGTCCACGCGTCGGCGAGCACCGCGGTCGCCGCGGACACGTCCAGCAGGCAACCGAGCCCTGTCCGCTCACGCCGGGCCAGGGCGGCGGCGATGTGGAAGGCCGCGTAGATGGCACCGG
Organism: Streptomyces sp. NPDC096311; assembly: GCF_044763085.1. Taxonomy (NCBI): domain Bacteria; kingdom Bacillati; phylum Actinomycetota; class Actinomycetes; order Kitasatosporales; family Streptomycetaceae; genus Streptomyces; species Streptomyces sp. NPDC096311. The sequence continues at coordinate 125,946 of NZ_JBIWFN010000016.1, read as the reverse complement.
TGGCGGTGCCCTCGCCGCCGATCCGCAGGCTCGGCCAGCTGACCGCGCCATCGGCGGGCCGGGTCAATCCCTCCTCGTCCAGCTCGACGGGGCGTGCTCCGGCGAGGGCGTCCATCATCTGCCCGTGCACCGGCAGATCGGCGTACGGGCCGCTCGCGCCGAAGCCGGTGTTCTGGCAGTAGACGATGTCGGGCCGGTGGACGCGCACCTGCTCGTACGAGAGTCCGAGGCGCGCCGGGCGGTTCCCGGTCGCGTTGGTGACGAAGACGTCCGCGCCGGCGAGAAGCCGCCCGAGGATCCCCTGCCCTGACTCGGTGGTGAGGTCGACGCTGACGCTGCGTTTGTTGCGATTGGCCTGCTCGTGCAGATAGCGGGTCTCGTCGATGCGCAGATAGTCGCCGAGGCGCGGGCTCTCGACCTTGACCACGTCCGCGCCGAGGTCGGCGAGCATCATGCTCGTCGAGGCGCCGTTGAGCAGCATCGACACTTCCACGACGCGGTAGCCGCTGAGCAGAGCCATCAACTGTCCCGTTCTGTAGCAAGCGTTGCTCGGGTGGGGCCGGTCACCACGGCGGCACGGGCCGGTGGCTCGGCCGGGTGCCCGGCATCACCGCGGCCAGCCAGTCCGTGAGCGCGCCTCGAGTGTCCGCCGGGTCGATCATGTCGTCGACGGCGAAGAGTTCGGCCATGCGCAGGGGGGCGCCCTGACGCCGCAGCGCCGTGGCGGGGTCGGTGCCGTTCGTCCGGCCCAGGACATTGGCCGCGCCTTCGGGCCCCATCGCCCCGAACTCCGCGGTGGGCCAGGCGAGGACCATCGAGGCGCCGAGCGGCCGCCCGCCCATGGCGACGTGGGCGAGGCCGTAGGACTTGCGCAGTGTCACGGTGAAGAACGGCACTTGGGCATGGGTCAGGGTGTGGATCAGATGGGTGCTGTGACGCATCAGCGCCGTACGCTCGGCGGCCGGGCCGACGGCGAACCCGGGCGAGTCGACGAGGAACACGACCGGCAGGCCGAACGCGTCGCACAGCCGCACGAAGCGTGCGGCCTTGTCCGCCGCGTCGGCGTCGATGGCCCCGGCGAGCGCCGTCGGCTGGCTCGCCACACAGCCGACCGACCAGCCGTCGACCCGGGTGAGCGCGGTGACCAGGTTGGGGGCGAACTCCGAGCGCAGTTCCAGGAGTTCACCGAGGTCGGCGAGGTGCGCGATGACCTGTCGTACGTCATAGGGCCGACGCGGGTCGGAGGGTACGACGTCGCGCAGGGTTCGGGCGTCGGCGAGCGGGGCGGCGGACTCCAGGCGTCCTTCGAAGTAGGAAAGGTAAGCCGAGATCAGCTCGGTCATCTCGGCCTCGTCGCCGGCGAGCGCCTCGACGGCGCCGGAGGTGGCGTGCACGTCGGCGGCGCCGATCTGCTCCGGTGTGAAGCGCTCGCCGAGCGCGGCCTCGACGAGCGGTGGACCCGCCATGCCGGCCGCCGCGTTCCGCGTGGCCACCACGCAGTCGCAGAGCCCGGCGAGAACCGCATTCCCCGCGAACGCCCGCCCCGGCACCGCGCACACCGTGGGTACCTTCCCGGAGAGTCGGGCAAGGGTCGGGAAGACGGCCTCGCCACCACCGCGCGATCGCAGCGACGCCTCCTGCACACGGTGCCCCGCGCCCTCGGAGAAGAGCACCACGGGCAGTGCGCGCTCCTCGGCGAGTTGGAGGACGCGGGCGAGCTTGGTGTTGTTGACCTCGCTCTGACTGCCCGCCAGCACCGTGTAGTCGTACGACGCGACGACGACGGGCAGGCCGCGCACCCGGACGATGCCGGTGACAAGACCGTCGGCCGGGGTGTCACTCCCGGCCTCCGGGGCCCGGGCCAGTACCCCGTACTCACGGAAAGAACCGGGGTCGGCGAGCGCGTCGATGCGCTCGCGCGCGGTCCGCGCCCCCCGGGCCCGCTGCCGGGCGACGGCGTCCGGGCGTGCGGCATCGGTGGGCCTGCGACGGAGTTCATCCAAGTCGGCCATGCGCAGGAGTATAGCCACACTGCCATAATTAAGTATCCTGATTTTCCTCATACGGTCACAGGTGCATCGCACTCAGGGGAGCGTCCGCATGCTGAAGAAGGTACTGATCGCCAACCGGGGCGAGATCGCGCTCCGCATCATCCGCACCTGCCGGGAGCTGGGCGTGCGGACGGTCGCCGTGCACTCCGCGCCGGACCGCGACTCGCTCGCCGTGCGGTACGCCGACGAGGCGTACGCGCTCGACGGCACGACCGCGGCCGAGACCTATCTCGACGCGGCGGGGCTCCTTGCCGTCCTCGACCGCTCGGGCGCGGAAGGCGTCCACCCCGGGTACGGCTTCCTGTCCGAGGATCCGACGTTCGCCCAGGCCGTCATCGACCGCGGCGTCACGTTCATAGGGCCACCCCCTGCCGCGATCGCCACCATGGGCGACAAGATCAGCGCCCGGCGGGCCGCACGCGCGGCCGGGATACCGGTCCTGCCCGGCGGGGACCAGCCCCTGCAGAACGAAGGTGAGTTGACAGCGTTCGGCGCCGAGCACGGCTGGCCCATCGCCGTCAAGGCCGCCTTCGGTGGCGGCGGCCGCGGCATCCGGATCATCGCCTCTGCGACCGAGGTCCGCGAGGCGGTAGCCGCGGCTCGGCGCGAGGCCCTCGCGTCCTGCGGGCGCCCCGAGCTGTACGCCGAGCGGTTCCTCGACCGGCCACGCCACATCGAGATGCAGGTGCTCGCCGACACCCACGGCCAAGTGCTCTGGCTCGGCGAACGCGACTGCACGGTGCAGCGGCGTCACCAAAAGCTCATCGAGGAGTGCCCGGCCCCCGACCTGCCCGACGAGGTGCGCCGCGCGATGGGCGAGGCGAGCGTCCGCCTCGCCCGAGACTGCGGTTACACGGGAGTGGGCACCGTCGAATTCCTTTACCAGGACGGGGCGTTCCACTTCCTGGAGATGAACACCCGCCTGCAGGTCGAGCATCCGGTGACGGAGCTGGTCACGGGGCTCGACCTGGTCGAGTGGCAGCTACGGGTGGCGGCGGGAGAGCGTCTGACCTTCGGGCAGGGCGACATCGCCGTCACCGGGCACGCCATCGAGGTCCGGCTCAATGCCGAGGACCCCACAGGCGGCCGGTTCACTCCCGCCACCGGCCGGCTCACCCGCTTCGACCTGCCGTCGGGGCCCGGGGTGCGCTGCGACACGGGTTACGCGGCCGGGGACACGATCGGGCCGTACTACGACAGCCTGCTCGCGAAGGCCGCAGCGTGGGCGCCGGACCGCGACCGGGCCCGCGCACGCCTGACCCGGACGCTCGACGAGACCCGGATCGAGGGCCCGGCCACCGGCCTGGCGGCGCAGCGGTTCCTGCTCGGCCACCCGGACTTCACCGGCGTACGACACTGCACCAACTGGGTCGACGAGGAGCTCGACCTGTCCGGCCTGCAGACACCACCTGCTCCGGCACCACCGTCGGCGCCGCAGGAGCCGGAGGCGTCGAGCGGCCGGCGTCCACGCCGCGGCGTCCCCGCGCTCTCCACCTGGCCCCCGCGCGCGGACGGGGTGAACGGCGCCCACGCCGAGGACCTCGGCAACATCGTCGCACCGCTCGCGGGCACCGTGGTCGGCCTGGCCGTCGCGCTCGGCGACCCCGTGCGCGCCGACGACCCCGTGTGCCACGTAGAGGCGATGAAAATGGAGACCACGGTCCGCACCCCGATGGCCGGTCACGTCGCCGAACTCCTCGTCGCCCCCGGTGACCATGTCGCCCCCGGCACCCCCCTGGCCGTGATCAAAGAGGGCACCGTTCTTGGCCTGCTAGGGTAAAATTCCCGCTCCAGGCATGTGTTGAGGAAGCTTTTTTCCGGCGAGGGTGGAGTTACACGCATGGCAAGCAAGTCGGTGGCGGCAGAGCCCTCCGGGACGACGACAGCCGCCAGCCGCAGCCACACCAAGAAGCTGGCCGAGCTCACCTGCGAGAAGATCGAGATGAAGATCATCGAGATGAACTGGCCGGTGGGCGAAGTGATCGGCTCGGAGGCCGACCTGCTCGCGGAGTACGGGGTGAGCCGCGCGGCACTGCGCGAGGCCATCCGTCTGCTCGAGCACCACAATGTCGCGTACATGCGCCGCGGCCCCGGCGGCGGTCTGGTCGTCGCCGAGCCGGACCCGGACGCCATGGCGCACGCCGCGGCCGTCTATCTGCGCTACCGCAAGGTCACCCCGAAGGCGCTGTTCGAGGCGCGCACCGCCCTTGAGGTCGCCGCGGTACGCAGCGCCTGCGAGCACATCGACGAGGACGGCATCCGCAAGCTGCGCGCCGCACTGGAGCACGAGGCGCAGTTCGTGGGCGGCGAGTCCGACGCCACCATCCACGACTTCCACACCGTCGTCGCCGAACTCAGCGGCAATCCGGCGCTGCACCTGTTCGTCAACGTGCTGACCCAGCTGAGCGCGGCCGGGTTCCTCGGCGCCACCGCGATGTTCGACAAGAAGGCGGCCCGCAGCGTCCAGGCCTCGCACCAGGTCGAGGAGGTGCACCGTACGCACGAGGCCATCGCCGACGCCATCATCGCCGGGGACGCCGGGCTCGCCCAGCACCGCACGGTGCGCCACCTCAACGCGCTGGCCAGCGCGCTGGAGGAGTGACCCCTAGCTCCGTGCCCTGATCTCGTAGAGGGACCCGTCCGGCTCGTGGTACTCGCCGGTCGAGAAGCTGCGCCGCAGGCAGGAGATGTACATCCGGTCCCGGTCGAAACGCAGCTCGTTCCAGCCGCCCTGCAGACCCTCCGCGAAGACGTGCACCTGTCCCGCCGGGTCGACACGAAGGATCTTCGAGTCGTACGGCAGCGGTCCCGGCTCCGCTTTGGAGACGTGCATGAAGTTGGTGGCGCCGAAGTCGAAGAGGAACGTGTGCCCGCCGTACGGCCCGAACTCCGGCGGGGCGACCTCGGCCATCGCCCAGCCGATGTCGCGCCGGGACACCGGCTCGGTGTCGATGCGGTCGCCGTCGATGACGTAGTACTCGAGGGTGTTGTGGCCCGGGTCGTCGGTCTCGAAGCTGGTGTCGGGCATCCCGCCGAGCAGCAGCTTGCCGTCCAGTTCGGGTCCCCAGACCGCGGTGGCGTAGAAGAGGAAGTACGGCATGACGGGGCGGCCGAAGACCTCTTCGAGGACGAACAGCGGGCGGCACTCGCGGTCCGGGGTGATCTGGTAGATCACGCAGTTCATCATCGTCTGGCACAGGTACGTGCCCTCGTGCGCGGTGCCCTCGCGGCCGAAGCCGCCGATCATCATCGCCCCCGGCGTACCGCCCCCGGTGGTGCCCGCGTGCGGGATGTCGACGAACGTCTCCGGCTCGCTGTCGCCTTCGGTGATCCGGTAGAGGCGGTGTCCGCTCAGCGCGCCCTCGCGACCGCCCTTGGCCTGGCCGGGGAAGAAGATGTCTCCGCCGTAGGGCCCGAACTCGGCTGGTGCGCGGCGGATCAGATACGGCATGCCGGGCACGGCGCCCGGCTCGAAGAGCCGCGAGTGCTTCCCGTCCCGGGTCAGGCGGTGGATGGTGCCGTGGCCCGCGAACGGGACCCAGACGTCGGGATCCTTCTGCGGTCCGTGGTCGCTGAAGTAGAGCGTGCCGTCGTCCTCGACCCAGCCGAGAATCGGGTCGTAGAGGAACTGTCCGGCGTCGATCGTGACGCTGCCCTCGAAGCCGGCGTCCAACACTCGCATCCTGTAAGCGCATTCGGCCATCAACTGGGCGTGAGGCACGGTCGTCATGGTCATCCCCTCATCGAATCGTGCGGTGCCTTGCGGCCCGACACGGGAAGGCGTACGTCGACCTCGCCCGGTCCCACCGTCGTGGCGCCGTCGCTGTCCTCGGTGCGCAGGCTCAGGGTGACGAGGCCGCTCCGTTCGTCGACGGCGGTGACCCGGCCGCGGACGGTCGCGGTGCTCCCCGCCGTGTTGAAGCTGCGCATCCTGAAGCCCCTGATGGCGACGAAACGGCCGTCGGGGCCTGCCCAGTCGCGTGCGGCGCGCTCCCACATGCCCATCAGGAACAGCGTGTTGGCGTACATGTCGGGGGCGCCGGTGGCGCGGGCATGGGCGGTGTTGTGGTGGATGGAGTTGAAGTCGCGGTTGGCTCCGGCCGCCATCACCATGCGGTAGACGGGGAGCGGGAAGGCGACGGCGGGGATCTGGTCGCCGACACGGACCTCGGATGTCCGTGCCGTGCTCATTCCGCTCCTCCGTGCCGTGGGTGCGGTTCGTAGGCGTACGAGCCGTTGCGTATCCGCGCGACGACGTCGCCACGGTCGGAGACGATCTCGGACTCGTACGTGCAGAACGCTCCACGGCCCACCCGTGTCTCCTTGGGCGTGCAGGACAGCAGGCGCCGGCCGCGGCGGCCGAGTCGCTCACCCGCGATCACCGGGCGCAGGAAGTCCAGCTCCATGTCGGTGGCGAAGAAGCCCCGCACCGGCGGGATCCGGGACGCGTCCGGGTTCTCGACCGGGGAGCGGGACGGCTGGGCGTCACGGTCCCCGTCCGCTGCCGAGAACAGGGGGGGTTCCCCGGGGCTCCACATGGGCGGCAGGGAGTAGCTGATCAGGCTGGTGCTCGGGGCAACGAGACCGTCGTAGCCGTGGTGGCGCGCGACGCTCTCGTCGTAGTGGATGAGTGAACCCAATTCGATGGGTTCGAGGAAGCGGCGGACCGTTCCGGCCTCAATGCGGTCGGCTCCCCAGTGGATCTGCCGGTCGGACAGGTCGGTGCCGACGAGCGCCACCATGGGATCCCAGGCACGCACCCAGGGGGGCCGCGCGTCGGGCTCGGTTCCAGTGGGGGTCTCTCTCTTGGTCATGGATCTCCTCTGCGAGGACACTAAATCGGACGGACTCCGTTCAGCAATACCTCTGCACTATTCCGCCCCGTCACGGGACGCGACGGCACGACCATTGCTGTACGGCACCCGTCAGATTTACGGTGCCATCGACCGGGCGGCCATTGCTGCACCCTCGACGGCGAATTAGAGTGTACTGAATACATCCTGGCGGCTCTTCCCCTCCCGCGCCTTCGACACCGTGGAGCATCCCGTGCACATCGTCGATCTCCCCCGCCCGACCGACCGGGTCGTCGGTCGCGTCCTGACCGAGCAGGCCGAAATCCAGGGCGACCACCGCTGGTTGGTCTCCGACGACCGCGTGGTCACCTTCGGCGAGGCCCGCGACACGGTCTCGCGCGTCGCCACCTCCCTGTCCGGCTTCGGCGTCGGCCGCGGTGACGTGGTGGCCGTCCACATGGACGCCTCCATCGACCTCGTCCTGGCCGGCGTCGCAGCGTCCGAACTGGGCGCCAGGTTCGCGCCGATGAGCACCGACTACCACGGCGAGTTCCTCAGCCGGAACATCACCTCCTCCACCGCCCGGGTCCTGATGACCGACGCCCAGCACGCCGAGCAGTACGCGACGCTCGCCGACATCGGCCAGGTCGGGCACCTCGTCGTCGCGGGCGGCGCGGACCTCGACGCGCTGCGGCGTCCCGGCCTGGAGGTGCACACCTTCGACGAGTTGGTCGCGAGCGACCCGCTCCCCCTGCCCTCCGCCGCCCGCTACGACGACGTCCTGATGATGTGGTGGTCATCGGGCACCACCGGCGCCCCGAAGGGCATCATGCAGACGCACGCCGGACTGATGCACTCCGCCGTCCGCTGGATCGGTGACCGGGACATCCGCGAGGACGAGGTCTGGTACTCCTGCCTGCCGATGTACCTGGGCGGCGCATGGACCACCGCGCTGTGGCCATCCCTGGTCAGCGGGACGACGGCCGCGATCGATCCACGCCTTTCCGTGTCGCGGTTCTGGGATCGCGTACGGCACTACAAGGCCACGCAGATCTTCACACTCGGCGCGATGCACATGTTCCTGATGCAGGCTCCCGAGCGCCCCGACGACCGGGACAACACGGTGCGCTGCGCCGTCCCGGTGCCGATGCCGTGGAGTCAGGTGCCCGCGTTCAAGGAGCGGTTCGCGATCCCCGACGTCCAGCAGGCGTACGGGCAGAGCGAGGTGCCGTGCCGGATCTTCGCGGCGCCCGACGACGGCACGCCGTGGCGGGACAACGCGATCGGCAGGCCCGTGCCCTGGCTCGACGTACGGCTCGTGGACGAGCACGACGAGGACGTGCCCGTCGGCGAGGCGGGCGAGATCATCGTCCGCCCGAAGGAGCCGTTCACCCTCTTCGCCGGGTACTTCAACGCGCCCGAGACCACCGCTCGCACCTGGCGCAACCTGTGGCACCACACCGGGGACCTCGCGCGCGCCGAGCCGGACGGGCAGTACTTCTTCGCGGACCGCAAGAAGGACTACATCCGATACAAGGGCCGCAACATCTCCATGGCCGAGGTGGAGGCCGTGGTGGCCGGGCACCCGGACGTGGCCGAAGTCGCCGCTTTCGGGCGGCAGTCGGCGGAACTGGAGTCGGAGGCCGAGCTGGCGCTCGCGGTGGTCGCCACGGCCGGGACGAAGCCGGACGCCGAGGACCTGGCCCGGTACGTCAATGACCACGCGCCGTACTACTTCGTGCCGCGCTACATCGAGATCGTCGACGACCTGCCGCGCAACGCCCAGTTCAAGACCGACAAAGTCACCCTGCGTTCCCGGCCACTCGCCGACGACGTATGGGACCGTGACCGCGCCGGTTTCGACGTGGCCCGGTGAACACGGTGACCACAGCGGACACGGTCGGCAAAGTGACGGGGACTCAAGAAGCCGTGGCCGACATCGGCGACGGCGCGAGCCTCGCCGTGGGCGGCTTCGGGCTGTGCGGCATCCCGATGGATCTCATCCAGGCCCTGGCCGAGCACGGCGCGGGCGCACTGCGCGTCGTCTCGAACAACTGCGGGGTGGACGACTGGGGGCTCGGCATCCTGCTCGCCGCCGGCCGCATCGCCCGGATGACCTCCTCCTACCTCGGCGAACACGCCGAGTTCGGGCGCCGGTTCCTGAGCGGTGAGCTGGAGGTCGAGCTGGTGCCGCAGGGCACGCTCGCCGAGCGGCTGCGGGCGGGCGGCGCCGGAATTCCCGCCTTCTACACACCGGTCGGCGCCGGAACGGACCTGGCCACCGGAAGGATGCCACTGCGCCACGCCCCGGACGGCTCGGTCGCGGCCTGGGCACCGGCCCGCGAGACACGGGTCATCGACGGCCTCGAAGTGATCCTCGAACACGCCATCACCTGCGACTTCGCGCTCGTGCACGCCGCCGTCGCGGACACCGACGGCAATCTCGTCTTCCACTCCAGCGCCCGCAACTTCAACCCGCTGTGCGCGATGGCGGGCCGGATCACTGTCGCCGAGGCCGAGACCATCGTGCCGAGCGGCGCCCTCGACCCGGACCACATCCATCTGCCGGGCATCTTCGTCCAGCGCGTGGTACAGGCGCGGGCCACGACGCCCAAGCGGGTCGAACGACGGGGGGTGGCCGTCGGATGAGCCGGCAGACCCGGTCCCTCATCGCCGCCCGCGGCGCCCGTGAACTGACCGATGGGATGTACGTCAATCTGGGCATCGGCATCCCGACGTCCGTGCCCTCCTTCCTCGACCCGGCCCTGCGTGTCGTCCTGCACAGCGAGAACGGGCTGCTCGGCGTGGGTGGTTTCCCCTCGACGACGGACGAGGACCCCGACACCGTCAACGCGGGCAAGGAGCCGGTGACGCTGACGGCAGGGGCGTCGGTCTTCGACTCCGGACTCTCCTTCGCCATGGTGCGCGGCGGCCATCTCGACCTGGCGCTCCTCGGCGGCATGCAGGTCTCCGCCGGTGGCGACCTCGCCAACTGGCGGACGGCAGGCCGCCTCATCAAAGGCATGGGCGGCGCCATGGACATCGTCCGCGGGGCGCGCCGCGTCGTGATCCTCATGGAGCACACGACCCGCGACGGCACGGCCAAACTCGTCGAGAAGTGCACCCTGCCGCTCACCGGCCAGGGCGTGGTTCATCGGGTGATCACCGAGCTCGGCGTCCTTGACGTGACCGAGGACAGCTTCGTCCTGCGTGAACTCGCGCCGGGCGTGGGCGTCACCGACGTGCTGGACCGCACGGACGCCCCGGTCTCCGTGCGCCTCGACGACAGGGACGGGCGATGACCACCACCACACGAAGGGAACCGGGCGAGATGGATCTGGTCGAGACCGTCGACGCGGTCATGCGTCTCGACGCCGGGGCGCGGGCTCTGTGCTTCGAGGAACACTGGTACACCTGGGGCGAGTTGACCGCGTACGGCGACGGGGTACTCGGCCTGGTCGCGGGCTCGGACGTGCCGCCCGACCGTGCCGTGGGCGTGCTCCTGCGCAACGAACCGCTGTGCGTGGCCGTGCTCCTCGCCGCGCTGCGCGCCCGGCGTCCCGTGCTCACCTTCAGCGGCCTGCTGCCGGACGCGGCGCTCGCCGCCGACATACGGGGCACCCGCCCGGCCGCCCTGGTGGTCCCGCCCGCCGACGCGGACCGCGCGGGGCTCGCCGACGCGCTCGCTGCGGTCGGCGGCGTCGGTATCCGTGCTGTGGACGACCCGAGCGTCCTTCCGGGCACACGGCACGACACCGACGCCGATCACTTCATCCCGTCCGCGGGCACCGTCGCCGTCATGCTCACCAGCGGCACGACGGGCCCGCCCAAGCGCGTGGCGCTGACGTACGAAGGGCTCGCCCACGCCGTGCACAGCGCCAACCGGCACCACGAGGGCGCACGCGCGGACGCGGCGCCCCGACTGCGCGATGCCACGTCCATCATCGACCTGCCCCTGTTCAACATCACCTCGTATCTCGACATCGCCATGACCGTCGCGGCCGGACGGCGCATCTGTCTGATGCGCCGGTTCGAGCCCTGGGCGTGGGCGCGTGCGGTGCGCGGGCATCGGGTCGTCGTGTCGCTGCTCGTGCCCGCCGCGCTGCGCATGGTCCTCGACGCGCGGATCCCCGAGGAGTGGCTGACCAGCCTCAAGGTCGTGCGCTCGGGCTCCGCGCCCCTCGATCCGAAGGTCGCCGAGGAGTTCGAGGAGCGGTACGGGATTCCGTTGATCGTCTCGTACGGCGCGACCGAGTTCTCCGGTGCGCTCGCCGGGCTCACCATGGCCGACCGGCGGCGCTGGGGCTCGGCGAAGCGGGGCAGCGTCGGGCGGCCGCACCCGGGTGTCGAGCTGCGCATCCTCGACCCTGACGACGGGCACGAACTGGAGGCGGGGCAGGTGGGCGTGCTGCTCGCGCGCGCCCCGCAGATCGCGGGGACCGAGCCCGGCGGCTGGGCCCGCACCAACGACCTGGCCCGTCTGGACGCAGACGGCTTCCTGTTCATCGAGGGCCGGGTGGACGACGTCATCATCCGCGGCGGCTTCAAGGTGGACCCGAGCGCGGTCGCGGACGTGTTGCGGCTGCACCCGGACGTGGCCGATGCCGCGGTGGTCCCGCTGTCCGACCCGCGTCTGGGCCAGGTCCCCGTCGCAGCCGTGGTGCTCCGCCCGTCACGGCAGGAGCGGCCGGGCGAGGAACTGGAGGGCGCGCTGCAGGACTGGGTGCGCGAGCGTCTCGTCCCCTACGCCGTGCCCGTACGGATCCGGGCCGTTCAGGCGCTGCCGCGCACACCCACCATGAAGATCGCTCAACGTCAACTCCTCGACCTGCTGCGGAGCTGAGCCCCATGACCTCTGAGCCCACGTCTGTCTTCGCCCCCACGGACGACCACGAACAACTCCGCCGCGACCTGCGCGACTGGCTCGCCGTTCACACACCGGACGGCTGGCACGAGGAGCTGCGCACCGCCACCAAGGAGCAGTTCCGCGCCTTCAACATCCGTCAGGCCCGTACCCTGCGCGCGGCCGGGCTGCTCGCCGCACACTGGCCGGCCGTGCACGGGGGCGGCGGCTTCAGCTTCCGTGAACAGATCCTGATCCAGGAGGAGTTGGTTCGCGCCGACTTCCCGCAGCCCCGCCTCCTGGAGATCTCGCTCGCGCACATCGCGGCCACCCTCATCGCACACGGCAACGAGGAGCAGCGTGCGCACCTGCCGGCCATTTTGGACGGGGAGATCTGGTGCCAGGGGTTCTCTGAGCCGGACGCAGGCTCCGACCTGGCGTCGCTGCGCACCCGCGCGGAGCACAGAGGCGATGTGTATGTCGTCAACGGACAGAAGATCTGGTCCAGTTACGCCGACCACGCGTCGTGGTGCCTGCTCCTTGCCCGCACCGATCCCGACGCCCCCAAGCACCGCGGACTGTCGCTGCTGATGCTCGACCTCGACGCGCCCGGGGTCGAGCTGCGGCCGATCCGGCAGGCGACGGGCACCGAGGAGTTCAGCGAGATCTTCCTCACCGATGTCGAGATCCCGGTGGCGCACCGGCTCGGCGAGGAGAACGCGGGGTGGCGCATGGCGCAGACCACGCTCGCCGCCGAACGCGTCTTCAACACCCTGGAGTTGCAGGCCCGGCTCGCCATGGCGGCCGAGGAGATCGCCGCGCAGGCGCGGCACACACCGGTCGGAGCGGACGGCGGCAGGGCGGCCGCCGACGACACGGCGTTCCGCCAGGACCTGGCCGCGCGGGCCGCGGAGATCGAGGTGCTCGGCCTCCTCGGGCAGCACCTGGCCCGCGGTGTGGAGCGCACCGGTGAGGTCGGCGTGGAGGGCTCGCTCGTCAAGCTCCTCTACAGCGAGACCCTGCAGAAACTGACCGGCCTCGCCCTGCGCATGCAGGGCATGTCGGCCTTGCTCGACCAGCGACGCGAGTTCGCCACGACGTGGACCTCGGGTCACTGGATGATCGACCATCTCAAATCGTGGAACTGGACGATCGCCGCCGGAAGCAATGAGATCCAGCGCACCATCATCGGCGAGCGCGTCCTCGGCCTGCCCCGGGAGCCGCAGCAATGACCCTCACCCAGACCCCTACGCCCACCCTCTCCCCGCTGGATCCGGAACAGGACGATGTGCGCGAGGAGTTCCGCCGCTCGGTCCGTGCCGTCCTGCGTGACACGACGGCCGAGCGCGGGATACGTCCCGTCTGGTCGGCGGAGGACGACAACGCGGCAGCGTTCCAACAGGCCGCACAGCTCGGCTGGTTGGGCCTCCTGGTCACCGAACGCTGGGGCGGTGCAGGCGCCGGAATGCGTGAAGTGGCCGTCGTCGCGGAGGAATTGGGCGCGCATCTGGCGGTCGTCCCGTTTCTCTCCAGCTCCGTGCTCACGTGCACCGCTCTCGCCGTGGGCGGTGACGCGGAGACGGGGGCGCGCTGGCTGCCCGGTCTCGCCGCCGGGCGGCTGCGTGGGGCGGTGGCGCTGACGGGGCCGTGCGGGCGCCCCGATCCCGAACTGCTCGACGTGCGGGCGCGGATCGAGGACGGGCGGCCCGTCCTCGACGGCACGGCCGGGTTCGTCCTGGACGCCGCCGGCGCCGACCTGCTCGTCGTCGCGGCGCGCCGGGCCGACCGGCCGAGGGCCGATCTGTACGTGGTGGAGCGCGGGACGCCGGGCCTGGAGATCACGGATCTGCTGAGCGTCGACCGAACCCGCAGGATGGGCACGCTGGTCCTGCGCGATGTCCGCTTGGACCCCTCGGCTCGTCTGCCGTACAGCTCGGAGGCGTGGCCGGTGCTCACCCAGAGGTCCACGGTGGCGTTCGCCGCCGACTCGGTGGGCGCGGCGCGACGGGCCTTGGACATGGCGGTCGAGTACGCCAAACAGCGCGAGCAGTTCGGCCGCCCCATCGGGTCCTTCCAGGCGATCAAGCACAAGCTCGCGGACATGTATCTGCTCGTCCGGGGCGCCTCGCTGGCGGTCGAGGCCGCCGCGGCCGCCCTGGACGAGGGACGCGACACCCGCCGTCTTGTCGCGGTGGCGGGCTCGTACGCGAAGGACGCGGCGGCGAAGGTCACCGGGGACGCCATCCAGGTGCACGGCGGCATCGGCTACACCTGGGAGCACGACTGCCACCGCCTGTTCAAGCGGGCCAAGTTCGACGAGAACTACCTCGTCGATCCGACACTCAACCGCGAGATGATCGCCCGGCTGATGCTGGGCGGCTGATCCGGTCGGCGGTCTCGTAGCCGGTCTGATCAGCGGCTTGGTCGGCGGCCTCCAGGAGCGGTCCTGTCCTGGCCCGCACCCGGTCCGTGGAGCCGGGATGGGTGAACACATAGAAGCGCCCGTCCCGGACCGCGGCCACGGCCGCTCGTGCCACCTGAGCCGGTGTCAGCGTCGTCCCCCAGTTACGGTCCTGGCTTCCGGAACCGGGCGCCAGGGCCCACGGCTCCTGGCGCCCGAAAGCCGCGAGGCGGCGCTCCTCCTTCGCCGGAAGCCCGGTGCTCACCGCGCCGGGGCACAGGACGGACACCCCCACGGGCGCCTGACGTGCGGCCAGTTGGGCCCGCAGGCTCTCGGAGAGCGCGACGACCGCGTGCTTGCTCACCGTGTACTCGGGGATCAACGTCCCCGAGGTCACGCCCTGCATCGACGCGGTGTTGAGGACATGACCCGGGTGGCCCGCCGCGAGCATCGCCGGCACGAACGCCTGGATGCCGTGGAGGACGCCCCACAGGTTCACCTCCATCACGCGCCGCCACTCGGCCACGGGCAGCTCCCACAGCGGATCACCGACCGGGCCCATCACTCCGGCGTTGTTGCACAGCACGTCCACCGCGCCGAACCGGTCCAGGGCCGCGTCCCGCAGGCACAGCACCTGCTCCCGGTCCGACACATCGGTGCGGACGGCGATCACGTCCGTCCCACTGTCAGCGAGTTCGCGCCCGACCACCTCCACCCGCGGACCGTCGACATCGGCGAGCACGAGCCTGGCGCCCCCGGCCGCGAACGCCTCGGCGAGTGCCCGGCCGATCCCGTCGGCCGCTCCGGTGACGACGACGACCTTGCCCTGAAGATCCTTCACACGACATCCCTCCGACCAGATCAGGAACTAATAGAGTATCCTTAAATAGCTCGCGCGGTGTACCGCGGAGCAACAGCCGGACCGGCTCACTTCGGGAGGCACGGATGGCACAACAGGTCGACGCAGTGGTGATCGGCGCCGGGTTCGCAGGCCTCTATCAGCTGCACAGGCTGCGCGAACTCGGCTTCACCACCCAGGGTTTCGAGGCCGGCGGCGGCGTCGGCGGCACCTGGTACTGGAACCGCTACCCCGGCGCCCGCTGCGACGTGGAGAGCATGGACTACTCGTACTCGTTCTCCGAGGAGCTGGAGCAGGAGTGGGAGTGGACCGAGCGCTTCCCCGCCCAGCCGGAGATCCTGCGCTACCTGGAGCACGTGGCCGACCGGTTCGCGCTGCGGCCGATGATCCGCTTCGACACCCGGGTCACCTCTGCCGTCCTCGACGAGGAGACGCTGCGCTGGACGGTCACCACCGACGGCGGCGACACCGTCGACGCCCGCTTCCTGATCGCCGCGACAGGGTGCCTGTCGGCGTGGCAGGTGCCGGACTTCGAGGGCCTGGAGTCGTACCAGGGGAAGACGTACCACACCGGCAATTGGCCCAAGGAGTCGGTGGACTTCACCGGTCTGCGGGTCGGTGTCGTCGGCACCGGGTCCAGCGGCATCCAGTCGATACCCCGGATCGCCGAGCAGGCCGCCGAGCTGTACGTCTTCCAGCGCACCCCCAACTTCAGCGTGCCGGCCCGCAACCATCCGCTGACCGCCGAGTACCGGGCGGACCGCAAGGGCACGTACCGCGAGTACCGGGAGCGTGCCAAGTACTCGGGCGGTGGGCACTCGGCGATCCCGCCCGTCAAGTCGGCCCTGGAGGCGGGCGAGTCGGAGCGGCGCGGCGAGTACGAGAAGCGCTGGCGGCTCGGCGGGGCGCCGCTGATGCAGCAGTGCTACAACGACCTGATGCTGAGCGAGGCGGCCAACGACACGATCGCCGAATTCGTCCGGGACAAGATCCGGGAGACGGTCAAGGACCCCGACACGGCGGAGAAGCTGTGCCCGACCGGCTACGCGTTCGGCGCCAAGCGGCTCTGTGTCGACACCGACTACTTCGAGACGTACAACCGCGACAACGTCACCCTCGTCGATGTGCACCACTCCCCCATCGAGAAGATCACCCCGAGCGGCATCGCCACCGGGGAGCGGGAGTTCGCGCTCGACGCGCTCGTCTTCGCCACCGGCTACGACGCGATGACCGGGCCGCTGCTCAGGCTCGGCATCCGCGGGCGGGGCGGCCGGGAGCTCAAGGAGGTCTGGGCGCAGGGGCCGCGTGCCTACCTCGGGATCCAGGTGGCCGGGTTCCCCAACCTGTTCACCATCACCGGACCCGGCAGCCCCTCGGTGCTCAGCAACATGGTGGTGTCGATCGAGCAGCACGTCGACTTCGTGACCGATGCCCTCGTGCACCTGCGGGACCACGGCATCGAGTCGATGGAACCAGAGACCGGGGCCCAGGACGCGTGGGTGGCCCATGTCACGGAAGCGGCCGACGCCACGCTCCACGTGAAGGCGAACTCCTGGTACCTGGGCGACAACATCCCTGGAAAACCACGGGTGTTCATGCCGTATGTGGCGGGGGTCGGCGCCTACCGCAGGAAGTGCGACGAGGTGGCCGGGCGCGGCTATGAGGGATTCGTGTTGCGGTAAAGGGCGGTGGCGTCAGGCCGTCGGGGCGAGAGCCGCGGCGGCCTCACGCACGTCGAGACCGCTCGGGAGCAGCGCCCACACCGGCGTCGTGACACCGGCCCGCACATAGTCCTCGACGCGGCGGCGGCACTCGGCCGGGGAGCCGTGCACGCACACCGCGTCCACCACCTCGTCCGGCACGGCGGCCACAGCGGCCCTGCGATCCCCCGCGTCCCAGGCGGCCCACATGTCGGCGAGCGCCTCGCCGTGGCCGAGCCAGGAGTAGTAGGCGCGGTAGACCGGGACGGTGAGGTAGCCGGTGACCAGGGTGCGCACGGCGGCCCGGACCGCCTCGGCGTCCTCGGAGGGGCACACCATGATCCGGGCGACGATCTCGGCCTGCGGGTTCTCCTCGTGGACGATCGTCGCGATACGGCGCACGTCGTGTGGGGACACCCAGTTGAGGATCACCCCGTCCGCCTCCCGCGCACCGAGCCGCAGCATCCGCTCGCGCAGCGCCGCGACAAGGATCTTCGGGGGCGTCGGCGGCAGCAGTCCGAGCCGGAAGCCGTCGACGGAGAAGGTGTCGTACCGCTGCTTGATCCGCTCGCCGGTGAACGCGGCACGCAGAAAGGCGACCAGGTCGCGGGTGCGCGCGTACGGGGACTCGTACGGGATGTCGTTCCACTTGCGCACGATGACGTTCGACGAGGCGCCGAGCCCGAGCGTGAACCGGCCGGGCGCGGCGCAGGCGAGCGCGGCGGCGGACTGGGCGAGCGTGGCGGGGCCGCGGGTGAACGAGGAGACGATCGCGGTGCCGAGCCGCAGCCTCGGTTCGGCGGCCGCGGCGAGCGCGAGCGGCGTGAAACCGTCGGCCGCGTTCGACTCGGTGGACCAGGCGTCGGTGTATCCGAGGTCCGCCAACTGTTGGTAGAGCAACGGGTGTTGGTCGAGCGGGATGCCGTCCAGGGGGACGGTAAGGCCCCAGCGGTTCATCACTCTCGCTCCCCTCGGGTGATGGCGTGGGCGGTGGCGATGAGCTTCGGCACGATCCACGCGAAGTCGGCGTGCAGCGCGGTGTCGCTGCGGCCGGTGATGTGCCGGTGGTACGAGCCCTCGGCGATGCAGCCGAGTTTGAAGAGCGCGAGCACCTCGTAGTAGCGGCGGTGCGTGACGTCGCGGCCGCAGACCTCCGCGTACCGTGCCGCGAGTTCGGCGCGGGTGGGCGCTCCGGGGTGCTGGCTCGCGTTGCCGTAGAAGGCGTTGAGCGGCGACTGTTCGCCGGGTTCGGTCCACAGGCCGAGCACCCAGCCCAGGTCCACGAGCGGGTCGCCGACGGTGGACTGCTCCCAGTCAAGGACGCCGGCGACGCGCGGCGGCAGATCGTGCGCGAACAGGACGTTGAGGAACTGGTAGTCGCCGTGGATGATCCCCGGCTCCCCGGAGACCGGCTGGTGGGTACGGAGCCACCGCGCGACCTCGTCGAGGTACGGCAGGTCGCGGGTGCGGTAGTGGGCCAACTGGCCCAGCCAGCGCTCTACTTGGCGTTCCAGATAACCGGCCGGGCGGCCGAACCCGGCGAGCCCCGCCGCCTCCCAGTCCACCCGCGACAGATGGGCGATGACCTCGATGAAGTCGTACATCATCGCGCGCATCGCCCCGTCCGCAAGAGCGTGCTCGGGATAGGGGGCCTTGAGGTGGAACCCCTTGACCTGGGACATCAGCAGGAACGGCCGGCCGAGCACGCTCTCGTCGGTGCACAGGTGGAGCGCCTGGGGGCAGGGCACGGGGGTGCCGCGCAGCGCGCGCAGGACGCGGTACTCGCGGGCCACGTCGTGCGCGGATGCGGACAGGCGGCGGCGCGGTGGGGTGCGCAGGATCACCGGGTCCGGGCTGTCCGCCGTGGAGAGTTCGAAGATCTCGTTGGAGCTGCCCGAGGTGATGCGCCGGATCTCGCGCACGGCGCCGATCTCGGGGACCTCGCGGTCCAGGTAGGGCAGCAGGGAGCGCTCATCGACGAAGCTGTCCAGGTCCGCCATGGTCTGGCGACCGCCTCTCCACGGTTGAGGATCAGTGGTTCAGGCTCAGTGCCTCGATGGCTGCCGCGAATCGCTCCTTCGCGGCCGCCGCGCGCGCGGGGATGTGCTCGCTCGGGACCTCGCGCGGCTCATATCCGCGCAGCGTCCGGCGGGCGACGGTGACCCGGTGGACCTCGTCCGGGCCGTCCACGATGGAGAACGACCTGGCCTGACGGAACATCAGCTCCAGTGGCAGATCGGTGGAGTAGCCGAGCGATCCGTGGACCTGGATCGCCTTGTCCACGACGTCGAAGAGGACCCGCGAGCCGAAGTACTTGATCATGGCGATCTCGGTCCGCGCCTCCTTGGCGCCGACCTGGTCGATCTTCCAGGCCGCGTGCAGGGTCATCAGGCGGGCCGCGTGCATCTGGGCCGCCGAGTCCGCGATGTAGTTCTGCACGGACTGCTTCTCGGACAGCAGCGAGCCGTGCGTGAACCGGGACACCGCGCGCTCGCACATCATGTCGAAGGCGCGCCGCATCATGCCGATCCAGCGCATGCAGTGGTGGATACGGCCTGGCCCGAGCCTCTTCTGAGCGAGCAGGAAGCCCTCCCCCGGACCGCCGATGAGGTGGTCGCCAGGCACGCGGACATCCTCGTAGCGTATCTCGGAGTCGCCGGTGGACCAGTTGAGGTGGTGCTCGCAGGGCTCGGCCATGGTGCCGATGGTGCGCAGCATGCGGACGCCGGGGGTGCCCTTGGGCACGATGAACATGGAGGCGCGCCGATGCGGCGGGGCATCCGGGTCCGTCACCGCCATGACGATGAGGAAGTCGGCGCTCGGGCCGTTGGAGGTGTACCACTTGTGCCCGTTGAGCACCCAGTCGTCGCCGTCCCGTACGGCCCGGGTGGTGAGCAGGGTCGGGTCGGCACCGGCGCCCGGTTCGGTCATGGAGAAGGCCGAGCGGAGCTCACCGGCGAGGAGCGGGTACAGCCACCGTTCCTTCTGCTCGTCGCTCGCGCCGACGGCGATCAGTTCGGCGTTGCCCGAGTCGGGGGCCATGTTGCCGAACACCTCGGAGGCGTAGAAGGCCTGGCCGAGTATCTCGTGCAGCAGTGCCAGCTTGACCTGGCCGAGGCCGCCGCCGCCGAGTTCCGGCGGCAGGTGCGCGGCCCACAGGCCCGCCTCCTTGACCTTCTGCTTGAGGGGTTCCTGGAGCCGGGTCAGCGCCTGACGGTCCGCGTCGAGCACTTCCAGGTCACGCACCTCGGTCGTGACGAACTCCCGTGCCCAGTCCAACTTCTTCTGGTACTCGGGCTCGGTGGCGAAGTCCCACATGCGTCCTGCCCTCCCCTGATTCGATCAGCCGACCAGGTCGAACTGGCTGTGTGCCCGCCGCAGACGGTGCAGTTCGGGCGCGCCCAGATACGTACGGTCGAAGACGGCACGACGCAGATAGAGGTGCAGGTCGCACTCCCAGGTGTAGCCGATACCGCCGTGCACCTCGATGGCGCGCCGCGCCGCCGCCACGTAACGCTCCGTCAGATGGGCCTTGGTGAGCGAAGCGAAGCCGCTCGCGTCGCTCTGACGGTTGTCGAGGGCGTGGGCGGCGTACCAGTACATGCCGCGCGCGGGCAGCACGTCGACGGCCAGGTCGGCGAGCTGGTGCTGGATCGCCTGGAAGTGGGCGATCGTCGTGCCGAACTGCTCGCGCATCCGGGCGTGGCCGACGGCCAGGTCGAGGCAGGTGGCCGCGCCGCCGTAGGCGTCGGCGGCCAGGAGTACGGCGCCCAGGTCGAGCACGCGGGCCGCGGCCTCGACACCGCCCGGAAGGCGTTCGTGCTCGGGGTCCGCGAACGTGAGGGTGGCCCCCGGCCTGGTGCGGTCGAGCGCCTCGCACGGCGTGACGGTGAGTCCGTCGGCGGCCAGGTCGACCAGGGCGAGCCCGTCGGCGAGGACCACCACGGCCAGATCCACACCGCCGCCCACCAGGACGCCGTGCTTCTCGCCGGTGAGCCGCTCGCCTCGCATGCCCAGTGTCTCCAGCTCCCAGCGTCGGCCCGGCTCGCCGACGGCGAGGGTGGCGCGTCGGGTCCCGGCCGCCAACTGCGGCAACCAGTGGGCTCGTTGGGCCGGGCTGCCGGCGAGCGCGATCGCGTATCCGGCGAGGGCGCGGCCGAGGAAGGGTCCCGGCGCGGCGGCCGCACCGAGCCGCTCGGCGGCGACCGCCGCGTCGAGGGCGCTCGCGCCGCCGCCCCCGTACTCCTGCGGAATCAGCATCTCGCAGAGGCCGAGCTCGTCGAAGGCGTCGACCGGGCCCAACCCGCCTTCCGGGTCGTAGCACTCCCGTACGCGCGTGAGCGGACAACGGCTCGCGGCGAAGGAGTCGACCGACTCCGCGAGCAGTCGCTGTTCGTCGGTCAGATCGAAGTTCATGGCCCGCCCGCTCCCCTGCTTTTCCTCGTCATTTGTCCTCGTCGCGCGGCAGTCCGAGGCCGCGCTGGGCGATGATGTTGCGCTGAATATTGGAGGCGCCGCCGGCTATGGCGCTGCCGAGCGAACCGAAGTACTGGTTCATCCACCGCTCGGGCCCGACCCGCGCCCCGCCGCCCGCGCCGGTGTGGGGCAGCAGGGCGGCGTCTCCGATGATGTCGAGCGCGATGGCGGCGACGCGGGCGGCGATGTTCGTACTGGAGATCTTGTTGGTGAGGCCGAGCAGGCCCGCGCTCTCGCCCTTGAGCGTCCGGGACAGCTGGTGGTAGCCGGAGTAGCGCTGCGCCTCCAGATAGCCTTGGACCTCGACGAGCCGGGTGCGCATGCCGGTGTCCTCGATCCAGGGCCGCCCGTCGGGACCCGGGGTGCGGCGGGCGAGGCGGATCAGGCTGCTCATCAAGCGCTCGGGTTCGGCCACGTCGCCGACCCAGGCACGCTCGTGCTTGAGCGTGGTGTTGGCGACGCGCCAGCCGTCGCCCACCGCGCCGAGCACCCAGTCGGCGGGGGTGGTGACGTCGGTCAGGAAGACCTCGTTGAACTCGGACTCGCCGGTGATCTGGCGCAGCGGGCGCACCTCGATCCCGGCCTGGTCCATCGGGACGAGGAAGTACGTCAGCCCTTTGCGCTTGGGGACGTCGGGATCGGTGCGGGCGAGCAGGAACATGTAGTCGGCCTCGTGGGCGAAGCTCGTCCACACCTTCTGGCCGTTGATCACCCAGCGGTCGCCGACGCGGTCGGCCCGGGTGCGCAGGGACGCGAGGTCGCTGCCCGCGCCGGGTTCGCTGTAACCCTGGCACCAGGTGATCCGCCCGTTGACGGTCGGTTCGACGAAGCGCTCCTTCTGCCACTCGGTGCCCGCCTCCAGCAGGGTGGGGACGAGGAGTTGAGTGCCGAGCGACCGGATCTCCATCGGTGCGCGGGCCGCCGTGAACTCCTCGCGCACCACGCGCGCCCTCAGGACGTCGGAGGGCTGCTCGCTGCCACCGTAACGGCGCGGGACGGACCGGTAGAGATAGCCCGCGTCGACGGCCAGTTTACGGAAGGCCGCCACCTCCGCCGGATCGACGCCGTGGCCACCGTCCGGGCCCCGTTCCCAGTGCTGCCGGAGGAAGGCCCGTACCTCCTCGCGGAACTGCTCGTACTCGGGTCCATACGCCAGATCCATCCGCTGCCTCTGTTCGCCGGAACCTCTCGGATAATAGAGGATACTCTTTTACCCGAGGGGCGACAAGGACGACCTCGCCGTCAAGACCCCGAGACGCAGGACGGCCGGCTCAAGCCCCTCTGCGGTGGCGGTGAGCATGACCTCACCGGGCTCCTTCGCGGACCGCAGGACGACCAGGGCTTTGCCGTGCCAGGTCCAGTGCCGGGGGCGCCGGAAGCTGTCGACGTTGTGCGGATTGCCGTTTCCGGCGGCCACGAGGTCACCGGCGCCCTCGACGCGGAAGGACACCTTGACCACGGCGTCGGGGACCGGACGGCCGTGCGCGTCGACCACCTCGACCAGCACATGCGCCAGGTCTCCCCGGCCGGTGGTGAGCGAGTGCACGTCGGACGTGAGCCGGAGCCCGGCGGGCTCGCCGGTGGTGGTGAGCGTCCTGCGGCCTATCTCGTGGCCGTCGCGGCGAGCGACAGCGGTCAACGTCCCCTGCCGGTAGGGCACGTCGAACGCGACCCTGCGCTGATCCGCCTCCGTCACGGACCTGGCGGCGATCCGCCGTCCGTCGAGCAGCAGCGTCACATGGTCGCCCGCGGTGTAGACGCGGACGACCATGTCCTTGCCTTCCGGAACATCCCAGGTCCAGCTGGGGAGTTCGTCGTAATAGCAGGACCGGACGTGGTACTGCCGCGTGCCCTGCGGGGTCGGACGCTCGACCATCATCTCCAACGGACTGAGCCCGTTGACGACGGATCGCCAGTGGTTCTGCGGCTTGCGCTGTCCGATCAGATCGATGTCGCCCTGGAAATTGACGAACCAGGGATACGGGATCTTCCCGATGGACGAGTCGAGGCGCCGGTCGTCGGCCTCGGCCCGGCTGTGCGCGACGAGCGTCGCACCACCACCCGACTCACCGATGTAGTCCCAGGCCGTCCACACCCAACTCCCCACGTACCAGGCGTTGTCACGGGCGATCTGCCAGTCGTTGTAGATGTCCGACGAGGTGTCCTCGCTCTGGAGGAACGCCTTGTCCGGGTGCGCCGCGTGGTCGGCGGCCGTGGGCGCTTGGTAGTGGTAGTCGCCGATGTCGACGTAGCGCCACGGATCGCCGCCGCTGGGCGGCGGGTTCATGCCGCCGAGCGAGACCGGTCGGGTCGGGTCGAGCGAGTGGACGAGCGCCGCGAGCCGTGGGCCGTAGTCATGGGGGTCGGGAACGGCGCCGATCTCGTTCCCGATCGACCAGATGACGACGCCGGGATGGTTGCGGTCACGCAGCAGCATGGCGGTCAGGTCGCGTTCCCACCACTGCGTGAAGTACTGGCTGTAGTCGTCGGGCAGGAGTTTGGGGACGTCCCACATGTCGGTGAACTCATTGAGCACGAGCATCCCGAGCCGGTCGCAGGCGTCGAGCATCGCCGTGGAGCGTGGATTGTGTGCCGCCCGGACCGCGTTGAAGGCGGCGGCCTTCAGAATCTCGATCTTCCGTTCCTCCGCGCGCGCGAAGGCGACGGCGCCCAGCGGGCCGTGATCGTGGTGCACGTTGCCGCCCCGCACCTTGTACGGCTTGCCGTTGAGCAGAAAACCGGCTGTTCCGTCGAAGACCAGGGAGCGGATCCCGAACGTGGTGGTGACGGCGTCGACCGTGCGGTCCGCCACCAGGATCTCGGCACGGACCCGGTACAGATTCGGCCGCTCCGGCGACCACAACTCGGCTCCAGAAACGGTGAGTTCCGCCACTAAGGCCTGGGGGGCGTCGTCGTCGACCGCCTTGACCGCGGTCGACGACGTGACGACCGTACGACCCCGCGCGTCAAGGACCGTCAGCCGCGCGCTCGCCTTCACCGGGGTCCCGGAGTTGACGGCCCGTACCTCCACGCGCACCACCGAGCGGCGCGCGTCGACCACCGGAGTCGTGACATGCACGCCCCACAAGGGGATCCGTACCGGCCCGGTGACCGTCAGCCGGGTGTGCCGGTTGATCCCTGAACCGGAGTACCAGCGGCTGGTCTTGCCCCGGTTGTCGACCCGGACCGCGACCACGTTCGCGCCCCGTGGATCGAGATGCGGCGTGAGGTCGTGCGCGAAGGACGTGGAGCCGTTCGGGTGCGAGCCGAGGTGGACTCCGTTCAGCCAGACGTCGGCGTTCGCGCAGACACCGTCGAAGTACAGCTCGACATGGCGGGGGCCGTCGGCCTCTGGCCCCGCGAAGTGTTTGCGGTACCAGCCCACGCCCGCCACCGTGTATCCCTGGCTCCGGCCCCCGGGAAACAGGATGTGCCCGATGCCCGGATACGTGAGGTCGGCGTCCGGTTCGGGATCCGCGCCGACGTCGAACGGTCCGATGCGCTCCGGCGGCTCACCGTCGGGCGACGGGCTCGTGACGAAGGCGAACGTGGCGGGATCCGCGGTGGCGCCGCCGTCGTCGGAGGTGGCCCCGGGCAGATCCTCGATCCGCCAGTCGTGCGGGAGGTCCAGGGTCCGCCACGCACTGTCGTCGAACGACGGCCGGTGTGCCCCGCCCACGTCGCCGCGGTGGAACCGCCACCCTTCGTCGAACGACTGCTCCCGCCGCGGCCCGCCCTGCCGGGTCGCTTCACCGTGCACGTCGGCCGCCGCCCGCGTCGCCCCCATCATCGCGAGCGTGGCGGCCCCCGCACCCCCCTCAAGGACCCGCCGCCGCGTCACGCTGGATCCGGCCCGGCGCGCGGCCGTGCCCGTCTCCTCGCTCTGCCCGGTCCCCTCGTTCATCATCGCGAAGCGCCCTCCTCGACAAGTACGGCATGACTGTGCTCGCCACCGGACCGGGCCCGGCACGCTCAGCGGAAGCGGAAGAGTTCGCGCGCGTTGGTCTCCACGATCTTGCGGACCTCGTCCGTGGGGACGTCGGCGAACACCTTCTTCGCGTTCTCACGGCTGTTCGGCCACAGCGAGTCCGCGTGCGGGTAGTCGCTCTCCCACAGGAGTCGGCCGACACCGATGTCGTGCCGCAGACCGATCCCGACCGGGTCGTCGATGAAGCACGAGTAGATGTGCTCGCGGACGACGTCGGAGGGGCGGCGGTCCGGATCCACATTGTTCTCCAGCGGGAACTCCCGGTAGGACTCCCACACTTGGTCCATCCGCATCAGCGCGTACGGGACCCAGCCGATGCCGCCCTCCGAGTAGGCCACCTTGAGCTTCGGGTTCTTGACGAAGACCGGCGACATGACCAGCTCGGCCATGGAGTTGAACAGGGTGATGCCGAACAGTGCGGTGACCGCGGCTTGCGGTGCCTCGGGCGACACGAACGGCACGATCCTCGACCCGCCGAAGTGCATGGACAGCGGCATCTCGTGCGCGGCCGCCGCCGCGAAGACACGGTCCCAGGCGGTGCCCTGGTACGAGGGCAGGCCGAGCCCCGCCGGATTGTCGGGGAACGTGATGGAGCGGGCGCCCTTGGCGGCGCAGCGCTCGATCTCGGCGACGCACTCCTCCTGGTCCCACAGCGGCAGGATGGTGAGCGGGATGTAGCGGTCGGGCGCGGCCGCGCACCACTCGTCGAGGACAAAGTCGTTGTACGCCCGCACGCAGAGCAGGGCGAGGTCCTTGTCCTTGGCGAAGACGAACTTGTTGCCGCAAAAGCCCGGGAAGCTCGGGAACGGGGCCTGCGCCCACACCCCGTCCTCGTCCATGTCGGCGAGGCGGGCCACCGGGTCGTAGTGTCCTGGCCGCATCTGGTCGAACCGGATCGGGCTGAAGTTGCGGTCCTTGACGTCGGTGCCCGCGGTCGCCGTGAGGCCCACGTTGGGCTCGAGGATGTCCTCGTAGCGCCAGATCTGCATGCCCGGCTTGAGGTGCACCGTCTTGGCGTAGAACGGCTCGATCCGCTCCTCGGCGATCTCCTCCACGTGTGGGCAGCGGTCGTGGTACTTGGCGGGCAGGCGGTCGGTCCACAGTCCGGCCGGCTCGATGAGATGGTCGTCGATCGAGATCATCTTGATGTCGTCGGTGAGGGGCACGAATCCTCCTGGTTCGTAAGGGCAGTGAGGGTGCTGCGGATGTGTCAGCCGAGCACCGTGCGCTCGACGATCCGCATCTGGTCGTTGGCGTCGGCCGGTGTCTCGTACCCGGCCGGGTCACAGGCCTGCGCGAAGTGGTCGCGGACCTGTTCCGGGGTGAGCGGTGTGGCGCGGGCGGCCCAGCCGCGCGTCTGGGCGAGAAAGCCGTGCGCCACATGACTGCCGCCGGCGTGCACCACCTGTCCGCTGACCTGGCACTGCTCGCTCAGCAGGTAGGCGACGACTCCCGCGACGTTGTCGGGTGACATCAGATCGCCCCACAGCTCCTTCGCCTCCGGTCGGGCGAGCCGCGTGCCGGCCAGCGGGGCGATGGCGTTGGCCGTGATGTCGAGCCCTTTGGTCCGCGCCTCGTGCGCGAGCGACTTGACCAGGCCGATCACGCCCGTCTTCGCGGCCGCGTAGGCGGGCTGGCGGAAGTGGCCGAACTGGGCCATCGACGTCGTCAGGACGATCCGGCCGTAGCCGCGCTTCTCCATGTCCCGCCAGGCGGGCTGGCCGACGTGCCAGGCGCCGAGCAGGTGCACACCGAGCACCTCGTGCACCTGCTCCATCGGCTGGTCGGCGAACGTGCTCGCGCTGACCACCCCCGCGTTGTGGACGAGCAGGTCGACCCGGCCGAAGACGTCGAGGGCACGGTGCACGATCGCCGCGCCCCCTTCGGGAGTGGCCACGGAGTCGGTCACGGCGACGCCGCGACCACCGGCCGCGACGATCTCCGCGACGACCTCGTCCGCGGCCGACGTCGGCTCCCCCGGCAGGTCGTTGACGACGACGGCCGCGCCGCGTGCGGCGAGCAGCAGGGCGTACGCACGGCCGAGACCCCGTCCGGCTCCGGTGACGACGGCCACCCTCCCGGTGAAGTCGATGCCGGGCATCATCGCGCTGTCAGGCATCAACGACCACCTCGGACAGACCAGTTCGGGGAGCGCTTGGCCATGAAGGCCGCGGGGCCCTCCGCAGCGTCGGGGTGGTCCAAGTGGTCCTGGAGGATCTGGTAACCGTGCTTGAGACCGTCGTCGAGGCCGCGGTCCAGGCTCTCCCACACCGCGCGCAGCGACGCCCGCACGGCGGCCGGTGACGCGCTCGCGATGATGTGGCCGAGCTCGACGGCGCGCTCGCGCAACTTCTCGCCCGGTACGACCTCGCTGACCAGGCCGAGTTCGAGGGCGCGGCGCGCGTCGATGCGGTACGCCTTGCCGAGCGCGACCATACGAAGGACCTCGCCGAGCGGGACGCGGCGCGCCAGGCCGATCGGCTCCAGGGCGCTGACCTGGCCGACGTGTACATGAGTGTCGAAGAACGTGGCGTTCTCGCTGCAGATCACGATGTCGGCGTCGGCGACGAAGTGCAGGCCCGCGGAGGCACACATCCCGTTGACCGCTGTGATCGTCGGGGTGAAGACCCCGGCCTGGCGGGCGGTGTAGCGCGGGTAGTCCTCGGGACCGTCGAGTTCGGAGACGTCGCCCCCGGAGGAGAAGGCGCGGTCCCCGGCAGCGGTGACCACGACCGCGCGCACCTCGGGATCGGCGTCCAACTGCGGCCACAGTTCGGTCAGTTTGCCGCGCACCGAGCGCGAGAAGGCGTTGAGCCGCTCCGGCCTGTTGATCGTGAGGACGACGACATGCCCGTCCCGTTCGACGAGGAGTTCGTCCTCGGACGACGGTGCGTTCCCCATGGTCCTGCCACCTTCCCTCACCCATCACCATTCATTAAGAGTGCACTCTATTGGTATCATGGCCGCCGCTCTCAGCAAATGGGCGCGACAGGAGTCGGCAGCAACTGCGAGACAGGGGTACGCACATGGGCGTCGCGGTAGTCACAGGAGCAGGCCGGGGCCTCGGCCTGGGGATCACACAGAAGCTCGCGAAGCTCGGCCACACGCTCGTCGCCGTCGACATCGACGAGGAGAGCGCCCTCGACGCGGCGGCGTCGGTCGGCGGCCGGGGCTTTTGCTGCGACATCGCCGACCGCGACGCCGTACGGGCCCTCGCCGAACAGGTCGGCCCGGTGGACCTGTTGGTGAACAACGCGGGCGTCTGGCGGTTCGGCCCTCTGCTCGACCTCGACCGCGAAGCCATCGAGGACGTCGTGCACGTCAACCTGCTCGGCACGCTGTGGTGCGTGCAGGCGTTCGTCCCCGGCATGGCCGCGTCCGGCAGCGGCGGGGTCGTCGTCAACCTCTCCTCCGGCGCGGCCCGCATGCACTCCCCCGGCACCGGCATCTACCCGGTCACCAAGAACGCGATCGAGGCACTGACCATCCAACTCGCGGTGGAGCTGGGCCCCCTGGGCGTAAGGGTGAACGCGGTGGCGCCCGGCTCCATCGCCACCGAGGCCACCGCGCGGATCCTCACCCCCGCCGACCGCGCGGAGCGCGAACGGACCATCCCCGCGGGCCGGATGGGCCGCCCCGAGGACATAGCCGACGCCGTGGCCTACCTGGCATCGGACGCCGCCCAGTACGTGACCGGGCAGGTCCTCTACGTCGACGGCGGGCTCACCTCAGGGCGGGTGAACCGGAGTTGAGCGAACCGGTCAGGAGACGGGGGTGACGGCGTCGGACCTGATGAGGTCCGACGCCCGTTCGGCAATCATGACCGTGGGGGCGTTGGTGTGCCCGGTGATCAGCGTGGGCATCACCGACGCGTCCACCACCCGCAGCCCCTGAACACCCCGCACCCGCAGCTTCGGGTCGACCACGGACTCCGGGTCGCTCCCCATGGCGCAGGTGCCGACGGGGTGTTCGCCGCGCCATGCGTAGCCGCGCAGATACGTCTCCCACTCCTCGTCGGTGCGGACTTTCGGCCCCGGCAGCAACTCCCCCTCGACATACGGCCCCAGGGCGTCCCGCGCGAAGATCTCCCGGGTCTTGCGGCACACGGCGATCAGTTCGGCGATGTCATCCCGGTCCGCGAGCAGCTGGTGCTCGATGCGTGGCTTGTCCTGAGGGCGCGCGGAGTGCAGGGTGACGCGTCCGCGGGCCCGCGGATGACTCACCGATGGCATCGCCATGCAGGTCGAGGTCTTCATGGGCGTCAGTTCGTTGACGTCGTGCCGGTACTCGATGCCCTCACCGGCGTCGGTCCCCGGCACCGAACCGCTCAACCCCATCGGCGCGAAGATGATCTCGTAGTCGGGGCGGACGGAGTCCTCGCGCAGCCGCCCGAAGGCGATGGAGTGCGCGGCCGCGACGGTCACGGCACCGCGCCCGCGCAGCGCGAAGTCGAGCCCGTGGCGCAGGAATCCGAGCGGGGTCAGCTCCATGTTGAGGGTCGGGACGCCGACCGAGTACGCCATGGTCGCGTAGATGTGCTCCTGGAGACCCCGCCCCACCCGCGGGCTGTCGGCGAGGACGTCGATGCCGTGCTCGTCGAGCACGTCGACCGGACCGATGCCGGACAGCATGAGGAGCTTGGGCGAGGCGAGCGCGCCCGCCGCGAGGAGCACCTCACGGCGGGCCCCGACCCGCACGCTCTTCCCGTCCCTGCGGTACTCGACGCCGGTGGCCCTGCCGTCCTCGACGAGGATCCGGGCGACCAGGGCGCCGGTGCGGACGGCGAGGTTGCGGCGGCGGCGCGCGGGCGCCAGATAGGCGCGGGCGGTGCTGTGCCGAAAGCCGCGGCGCTGGCTCAACTGCCCGTATCCGACGCCGTCCTGGACCGCGCCGTTGTAGTCGTCGTTGAACGGGAGTCCGGCCTGCTGCGCGGCGGCGAGATAGGCCTCGGTGAGCGGGTGGTCGAAGCGTGGGTACGACACGTGCAGCGGGCCCCGCCGGCCGCGCAGCCGCCCGCTGCCGCCGTTGCCCCGCGCGCCCCGGAACGTCTCGGCGCGCATGAAGTACGGCAGGACGTTCGCGTGGTCCCAGCCCTCGCACCCGAGCGCGGCCCACTCGTCGTAGTCGGCGGGGTTGCCGCGGGTCCACACCTCGCCGTTGATGGAGCTCGATCCGCCCAGCACCCTTCCGCCGCCCCAGTGTTCGACAATGTTGTTGCGACTGGGGTCGGGTTCGGCCGTGTACCGCCAGTTGTACTTCTCGGCGTCCAGGAGTGCGAAGCCGGCCGGGACGTGGATGAAAGGGCTGCGGTCCTCGCCCCCGGCCTCGAGGAGCAGCACCGTGCTCCGGCCGTCCTGCGACAGCCTGTTGGCCAGGACACAGCCGGCGGAGCCAGCCCCGATGACGATGTAGTCGACGCGTCCGTGGTGCCCGTTCACTTGCCAGACCCCTTCCGTGCGGGAAACACTCGGCGAGTTGAGTGTACTCAATTCATCCTTCAGGGAACCCGAACAACCTAAGGAGCCGCATGCGCGCAGCCGTGATGGAGAGCCAGGGAAGCCCGTTGGTCGTACGGGAACTGAGCCCGCGGGAGCCGGGGCCGCGCGAGGTCGTGGTGCGGCTGACGGCGAGCGGGGTCTGCCACACCGACCTGTCGGTGCTCAACGGGGTCCTGAACGTCCCCGCCCCCGCCGTGCTCGGGCACGAGGGCGCCGGGATCGTGGAGCGGGTCGGATCCGCCGTGACAGGGGTACGGCCTGGGGACCGCGTGGTCACCGCAGCGGCCGGCTGCTGCGACGAGTGCTACTACTGCGTACGCGGCGAGACGCACAACTGCGACGAGATCGCGGCCCGTACGGTCATGCCGCGCTTCCTCGCCCAGGACGGCGCCGAGCCCCAGGAGCTCCTGGGGCTCGCGGGGCTCGGCACCTTCGCCGAGCTGATGACCGTGCACGAGTCGTCCGTCGTCCCCGTCCGCACCGAGCTGCCCGACGAGCAGCTCGCCCTCGTCGGCTGCGGCGTCGTCACCGGTTTCGGCGCAGTGGTGAACACGGCGCGGGTCGAGCCGGGTACGACGGTCGCCGTGATCGGCTGCGGCGGAGTCGGCCAGGCGGCCGTCCAGGCCGCCGTGGTCTCGGGGGCGGCGTGCGTCGTGGCGATCGACCCGGTCGAGTCCAGGCGGGCCTCCGCCCTGCACGTGGGCGCGTCCGTGGCACTCGCACCGGACGCGGACCTCGACAAGGCAATCGCCGAGCTGACCGAGGGGCGCGGCGCCGATGTCGCCATCGAGGCGGTCGGCTCGGCAGAGACGGTCATGACCGCCTGGCGGGCCACCCGGCGCGGCGGCACGGTGGTCGTGGTCGGCGCGGCCGCGCAGTCGCAGCAGGTGACGCTCAGCGCCGACGACATCATCCACAGCAGGAAGACGCTGAAGGGTTCGATCTTCGCGGGTGGCGCCGCCAGGAAGCTGATCCCGGAAATCGTCCGCCTCGCCGAGGCCGGCCGCCTCGACCTCGCGTCGATGGTGTCGCGGACCATTCGCCTCGACCAGATCGACGCCGCCTTCGAGGACATGCGCCACGGCCGCGGCACCCGGTCCGTGGTCGTGTACGGCGACAGTGACGGCGAGGACTGAGGGCCAGGGCCCGTGCCCCTGGGTGCGCGACAGAGCAATGACTCCGTCGCGCACCCAGGGGCCAGTACTGCTCCGCGTAGGTTCGTGGAGGGGTGTTCAGGCTGTTCGGAGGGGGCTGGCGGTGCAGGTCCCGCCGCCCAGACGCAGGCGGTCGCGCGAGACGAAACGGCGGCCGATCGATACGGGGTGAGGCAGGGATCACGCTCCCGGACGGCGTACCGTTCCCGCGCGTTCGCTCCGTGTCCCGGCGGCATCCTCCGGGAGGTTCACCGACTTGTACTCCAGGTAGGCGCCGACGCCCTCGGGCCCGCCCTCGCGCCCGATGCCGGAGCACTTGAAACCGCCGAAGGGGGCGTGCGAGGAGATGCGGAAGTCGTTCACGGTGACCTGGCCGGTGCGGATCCGCCCGGCCACGTCGATGCCCCTCTCGACATCCGCCGTGAACACCGATCCGGACAACCCGTACGGCGAGTCGTTGGCGATGCGTACCGCGTCCGCCTCGGTCGCGTACGGAATGATCACCGAGACCGGGCCGAAGATCTCCTCCCGGGCGATCCGCATCGCGTTGTCCACGTCGACGAACACGGTGGGTTCCACGAACCAGCCCCGCGACAGGCCGGCCGGACGGCCGCCGCCGACGGCCACCTCGGCACCCTGTTCCCGGCCGGACGCCAGATAGCCCTCCACCCGGTCCCGCTGGCGCGCGGAGACGAGCGGGCCGATGTCGGTCGCGTCCGCCCGCGGATCGCCGACGGTCAGCTCGGACACGGCGGCGCAGTAGCGGTCGGCCACCTCCTGGTAGCGGCTCACCGGCGCGAGAACCCGGGTGATCGCGGCACAGATCTGCCCGTTGTTCTGCATCGCGCCGTTGACCATCTTGGGGATGTCGCGTTCCAGGTCGGCGTCCTCCAGCACGAGCGCGGCGGACTTGCCGCCGAGTTCGAGGCTCACCCGCTTGACCTGCTCACCGCAGATGGCGCCGATGCGCCGGCCCGCGGCCGTACTGCCGGTGAAGGTCACCATGTCGACATCCGGGTGCGCGACGAGATGCTCGCCCACCTCGCGGTCCGCCGGCACGATGCTGACCACGCCGTCCGGATAGCCCGCCTGCCGTACCGCCTCGCCGACGGCATAGCCGTCGAGCGGAGTCTCCGGTGCCGGCTTCACGACCACCGTGCAGCCGGTGAGCGTGGCCGGGAGCATCTTGGACAGGATCAGTCCGAGCGGCGCGTTCCACGGGATCACCGCGGCGACGACGCCGACCGGCTCACGGATCACCAGAGAGGGGCCACCGCCGCCCTGCCGCAGTTCGCGGAGTTCCACCGCGCGTACCGTCTCGATGTAGCGCTCGATCAGCCCGCGCACGACATGGGCGGTGCTCGGCCTGGTGAACCGGACCGGCGCGCCCATCTCGTCGGTCTGCAGCAGCGCCAGCTCCTCGGCCCGGGGGACGAGGTGGTCGGCGAGGCGGAGGGTGATCTCGGCCCGTTCCTCGAACGACATGCGCGGCCAGGGCCCGGTGTCGAACGCGGCCCGGGCCGCCGCCACGGCCGCGTCCATGTCGGCCTTCTCAGCGGCCGGAAGCCGCCCCATCACCTGCTCGGTGGCCGGTGAGACCACCTCACACCTCCCTGGTCCGGCGGGCGCACGCCACTGGCCGCCGATGAACAGCCGATCGAATTCGAGCATCGAGTTGCCTCCTGCCGACTGGGTCCATCCAAGAAGGGGACGTTATCCTCACACTTTTTAGCGAGTCAATGCGTCCAACTTGTGTGAATAGAAACGCTAATTACAGGCATCACGACGTAATCAGTGGCCTATACTTGGCAGTTACCCCCTGTCGGCGCCACGGACGACGAGAAGGACGCGGATGAGGAACGCACGACCCGCAAGCTTCTACCGCTACGCGCAAGCGCTTCCGCAGCGGACCGCTGTCATCGAGTCGGACGGGCGCAGGATCACGTACGGCGAACTTCATCGGCAGGCGAACCGCGTCTCGCACGCCCTGCGCGCCTCCGGGGTCGAAACGGGTGCGAAGATCGCCGTCCTCGCCTCGAACAACGCTCACTTTCTCGCGCTGGAACTTGGCGCTTCGCAGATCGGAGTCCGGATGGTGGCGGTCAACACACACCTCGCCCAGGACGAGGTGACGTACATCCTGGGCAACAGCGAGAGCAGGCTGGTCTTCACCGAGGAGTCGTTCGTCCACCGGGTCCGCGCCGGCCTGTCCGCGCTCGACCGGTCCGCCGACGACCTCATCACGATCGACGCCCCGGGCGGTCCGCGGTCCCTGGACACGTTTGTCGCCGGTCGTCCCGAGATCGAGCCGGCGCACCGTGTCCACGCCATGCGGTCGATGTACACGTCGGGAACGACGGGGCGTCCCAAGGGCGTTGTCTGGCCGGTCGACACGAGCGTCACCCCCGAGGCGGGGGTTGCCGCGCTGGATTGGATCATGGAACAGCGGGGGATGCGGCACGACCCCACGGCCGTGAACCTGATCTCAGGACCGCTGCACCACGGGGCGCCGGGCTCCTGGGCGCTGGCCGGACTGCACCGGGGGCACACCATCGCGTTGAGCGGCAAGTGGGACAGCGAGCAGTTCCTGCGCCTCGTCGAGGAGTACCGGGTCACCGTCGCCCAACTGGCGCCGATCCACTTCTACCGCCTGCTGCAGCTGACTTCGCGGGTGCGCGCGTCGTACGACCTGAGTTCGCTGCGGATCGTCAGTCACGCGGGTTCGCCGACTCCGGTCGCCGTCAAGCGGCAGATGATGGACTGGCTGGGCCCGATCCTGTGGGAGTACTACGGAGCGGCGGAGGGCTGGGGCACCACGATCTCGCCGTCCGACTGGCTCGAGCACCCCGGCAGCGCGGGGCGCCACGACGCCGAAGGTGCGCGGATGAAGATCCTCGACGACTCCGGAAGGGAACTGCCACCGGGCGAACCGGGAACGCTCTGGGTGCGCAACCCGACCGGGGTGAACTCCGAGTACCTGGGAGACCCGGAGCGCACCGCGGCCAACCGGCGCGGGGAGTACTTCACCGTCGGCGACATCGCCTACCTGGATGCCGAGGGCTGGCTCTACATCGTCGACCGGCGTACCGATCTGATCCTCTCCGGGGCGGTCAACGTCTACCCCGCCGAGGTGGAGGACGCCCTGCGCCGGCACCCGGCGGTCGCCGATGTGGCGGTCATCGGCATGCCCGACCCCGAATGGCATCAGCGCGTCCACGCGGTCGTCGTGCCGGCCCCGGGAGTGGCCCCCACCGCCGCTCTCGTCGACGAGCTTCGCGCCTTCGTCGGCGGGAGGCTCGCCAGGTTCAAGGTGCCGAAGCAGATCGAGTTCCGCGCGGCGCTGCCGTACTCCCAGGCGGGCAAGCTGTTGCGGCGCGAGCTGCGAGAGCAGGCAGGGCGCCCGGACGGTCGTTAGGGCCGGATGCCGTACCGGGGCTTGGGGCCGAGGTCGTGCCCCAAGCGCGCAATGGCCGCCTCCAGGTAGCGGATCAGCAGCGGCCGGGTGTCGCGCGGATCGATGACGTCCTCCACGCCGAACGCCTCCGCGATGGGGAACACACTCTTCATCCGTACGAGACGGGCCTCGATCTCCTTGCGCGCCTGCTCGGGGTCGGGCGCTGCGGCGATCAGGCTCCGGTAGGCGGTCTCGACCCCGCCTTCGACGGGCAGCGAGCCCCACTCCCCCGATGGCCAGCCCAACCGGAGACCGAGACGCGCCGGGGTGCTCGTGGCCACGCCGGCCATGCCGAAGCAGCGGCGGACGTGCACGGCCACCGAGGGCACGGTGATCTGGTGCGCCAGCCACAGGGTCCGCATCCCGGCCCGTAGCGTGCCCGACGCCTCGGCCTCCGGGCCGACCATGAAGCCGGGGACGTCGACGAAGTGGACGAGCGGGATGCGGAACGTGTCGCACAGCTCCATGAACCGCGTCGTCTTGTCGGCTCCCTCCGCGTCGACCGCACCGGCCTGGTACAGCGGGTCGTTGGCCACGACGCCGACGACGTGACCGTCGAGACGGGCGAACGCGGTGATGACGCACCGGCCGAAGTAGGGCTTGATCTCGAACATCGAGCCTTCGTCGACCACCAGCTCGACCAGTCGGCGCATGTCGTAGCCGCGGCGCTCATGCGGAACGATCGTCAGCAGCTCCTCCTCACGCCGGTCGGGGCGGTCGTCGGGCTGGATGTAGGGCGGCAACTCCCACACGCTCTGGGGCAGATAGGACAGGAACGTTGCCATCTGGGTGAAGCAGTCCTTCTCGTCGACTGCCTCGTTGTCTGCGACACCGCTCCTGTGCACGTGCACTCCCGTGCCGCCGAGCTCCTGTTTCGTGACGTCCACGCCGATCGCCCGCTTCACGATCGCGGGTCCGGCAGCGAAGAGCTCCGCTCCCTGAACCATGCACGTCCAGTGCGTCAGCAGGGCGTACGCCGCGATGCCACCGGCGACCGCGCCCGCGATCCCGCCGATGACCGGCACCTCCCCCAGCAGTTGCAGCGGGTCGGTCCAGTCCTTGCTGTTCGGCAGGTACGAGCGCCCGAGGCTCTCCATCGTGCGGATGCTCGCCCCGGCTCCGTCGAAGAACTGCACCATCGGGACCCGGTACTCCTTGGCCATCGCGTAGGCCAGGTCACGCTTGTTGCGGTTGCCCGGCCCGCCGCCGGAACCGCCCCGGACGGTGAAGTCCTCGCCGCCGACGACCGTGTTCCGGCCGTTCACGGTGGCCAGGCCGGCCACGTACGGGTCGGGGACGAACGACGTGAGCGTGCTCTGCTCATAGGTGCCGGTACCGGCGAGCTGCCCGAACTCGACGAACGAGCCGGGGTCGACCAGGCCGTCGATCCGCTCACGGATCGTCAGGCGGCCGCGCTCGTGCTGGCGGGCTATCCGCTCCGGCCCGCCCATGCCGAGCGCGATCCCGCGCCGCGCACGGATCGCCTCGACCTCGTTGTGCCAACTCATGACTCCTCCTTCGTCACAGGCGCGGTCGGAGCACTGTGCTCGTGGCGCCCCCCTTCGGCGGCGCTTCGGCGTGAGCGGAATACGACGAGCGCGTCCAGGGCCTCGGCTCCCGTGGCGGTGGCACGCAACGGGTTCACCTCGACCGAGTCGAGCTCGTTACCGAGTTGCCAAGCCACGCCGGCGATGCGGCAGATCGCGGCCACGAGGGCGGATCGGTCGACCGGTGGCCGGCCCCGCGCCCCGTCGAGCACCGCGCGGCCACGCAGCTCGCCGAGCATCTCCTCGACGTCCCTCGCGGTGACAGGCAGCAGTCGCAGCGCCACGTCCGCCAGCACTTCCACGAACACTCCGCCCAGCCCGACCGCGAGCACCGGGCCCCATTGGGGATCCCGGGTCACACCGGCCACCAGTTCCACACCGCCACGGCGCATGGGCGAGACCTGCACGCCCTCGACCCGGATGCCGTCGCGCGCGACGACGCCGGCGGCGCGCACCTCCTCGTAGGCGCGCCGGACGGCGTCATCGCCGGTGACGTCGAGGATCACCGCACCCACATCGCTCTTGTGCGGCACGTCGGGCGATACGAGTTTGACCGCGACCGGACCGCCGAACCCCGAGGCGATCTCGACCGCCTCGTCGGCGCTACGTGCCAGGCCTGCCGGAACGAAGGTCACCCCGCCCCGCGCCAGCAGCGCGCGGGCGGCCCATTCCGACAGCACGCCGTCAGCGGGGGCGAGCGGCTGCGCGGGCCGAGGGGCGAGCGCGGACCGGGCGGCGAGCCCGGGCAACCGCCGGGACCAGTGGGAGAGATGGGAGAGGGCGGTGATGCCGAGCGCCAGGCCGGGCAGCGCACGCACCCCGACGGCGTCGACGGCCGCCCGACCCGTGTCGTTCAGGTGCGCGACGGTCTGGGACAGCAGGAAGGCGGGCAGGTCGATCGCCTCTGTTCCCCTGCCGATGGCCTTGAGGAGGCCGCCGATGCCGGTCGTCTTGCAGGAGTCGTAGGCCGGCACGTTGCTGAGGATCGCGACGGCGCCGAACTCCTCCTGCCGGTCCACGATCCGCAGCACCCGCTCGAACTCGTCACCGAGCGCCGCACCGGTGATGTCGAGCGGGTTGCCGACGCCGGCGAACGCGGGCAGCACGGCTTCGATCTCCCGCGTCGCCGACTCGTCGAACTCCGGTAGCTGCAGGCCGAGTCGCTCGGCCTCGTCGGCGACGACGTCCACGGAACCGCCGCTGATCGACACGACGGCGATGCCGGGTGCCCGCAGCGGTCCTGCGGTGGCGAGGACGCCGGCGGTGATCACCAGTTCCTCCGGCGAACGGACGCGGAGCGCACAGCATTGGCGCAGCGCGGCGTCGACGACGCGGTCGTCACCGACCAGACTGCCCGTGTGGGAGACGGCGTTGCGCGCGGCGATCTCGCTGGCGCCCGCCTTCAGGACGATGATGGCCTTGCCGAGCTCGCGGGCCCTGTCCGCGGCTGCCAGGAACCGCGCCGGATCCGCGATGGCCTCGGCGAACAGCGCGATGCTGCGGGTGCTCTCGTCCTCAACCAGGTACTCGATCACGTCGGTGGTCGTCAACATCGCCTCGTTGCCCGTGGTGACGACGCAGCTGAGGCCGACGCCGAACTCGGCGGCCAGATCTGCAAGGGCGTTGCCCATCCCGCCGCTCTGGGACACGATCGCGACCGGACCCGGCCGGATACCGGGCGGAACGCTCGCGATCCAAGCGCCGGTGCGGGCCGCCACGTTCAGGAAGCCGAGGCAGTTGGGTCCGACGAGCGTGACGCCGAGCTCGCGGGCCCGCGCCACGATCGCGCGCTGCCGGGTCTCGCCCGCTGAACCGGCCTCCGCCCAGCCGGAGGAGAGCAGGACCGCGCTACGGGCACCTGCGTCGGCCACGTCGTCGAGGACCTCGTGTACCGCGTGTGCCGGTACGAGGAGGACGGCGGCGTCCACCGGCTCACCGATCGCGGCGCACGTGGACGTGGTCGCCAGGCCGTGGGCGGGAGTGGCCGATCGGTTGACCGCGAAGATCCGGCCCGCGAAGCCCACGCGCGCCAGGGCCTCGACCACCCCGTAGGACGACGGGGACGCGTCCTTCGCCCCGACGATCGCCACGTTCCGCGGTGTCAGCAGCCGGGCGAGATCGCCCCGCCACGTTGTCCGCCAGTCGGAATCATCGCTCACGACATACCTCGGCGTCCGGCATCTGCCCTCCTGTGGCCAGCCAGTTCGACAGTACTGTAATTCAGTGCACTTTTCTGGAATTTCTCGTTCGAAAGTGAGTGAGCATTACCGAATTAAGGGCACTTAATCTGCCTCCGCCCTTAGGGGTGCGCGCCGGAACGGACACCTCAAGGGTCGCGCCCCGCTCGCAGCACGGACGGCCCCGGACGCGAGGGCGGCGAGGCGGAAGGCTGGTGTGGCCGGACAGGTATCCGGCGTCCGTCACGGGGTCGGTGGAGCGCCGGCGCAGCAGCTGCGGGGCGACCGTGACGTCCGACTCGAAGACGGGGAAGCCGACCAGCTCCGCGACCTTGCCGAGATGATCGATCCCAAGGGATCGGCTGCGCGAGGGCGAGAAGGGAGTCCAACGTCAGTGTGTGAAGACAGAGCTGGACTCCCTCGCAACCGCACTCTATGTGAAGACCGACGGCCTGTTGACGGCCTCACCGCATCTCGCGCCGTGGCTGCCGGCCGTGGGGATCGCCCCGCAGGTCACCGACACCGAGCGGGTCATGCTCGCGACGATGCAGGCCAAGCTCAGCTTCACCCCCGAGGCCGAGTGACTCCGCCACGCCGGTTCCCAGAGGCTGGTCAGGCTGCGCTCGTGTCCGGCCCGCCCAGGTAGAACTGTTCTATCTCCGCGCTACGGGCGAGGAGTTCGGACGACGGGAGTTCCAGGGCCAGGCGACCCTGGTGCATGACCACCGACCGGTCCGCGACCATCGCCGCGTAGTGCAGATGCTGTTCGACCACAACCACCGCGATGCCGTGGTCCGTCGCGAACCTCCGTATTCCGGAGAACAACTGGTCGCACATCACGGGGGCGAGTCCGAAGGACAGCTCGTCCAGCAGGAGCACGCGCGGGCGCCTGCACATGGCGCGGGCGAGACTGAGCATCTGCTGCTCGCCGCCGGAGAGGTTGCCGGCCCGTACGTGCAGCCGCGCTCCGAGCTCGGGGAACACTCCCAGCGCGTCGGACACGTCCACCTGGCCGACCTTGAGGTTCTGCGCAGTCGTCAGCGCGGGGAAGACGCTGCGGCCTTCCAGGACGAGTCCCACCTGGCGGCGCATCCGCCGGTGGGACGGGCCCACGACCGAAGTCCCGTTCACGGTCACGGTGCCCGTGACCCGTTTCAGGAATCCGCCGATCGCCATGAGCGCGGTCGTCTTCCCGACGCCGTTGCGCCCGAGCACAGCGACGACCTCGCCCGCCCCGACCGTCAGGTCGAGGCCGGAGATCACGGGCGCCGAGCCGTACCCGGCTGCCAGGTCGCGTACGTCGAGGCCGCGCGTGCCCGACGCCGTGGCGGTCCCGGTCTGTGTCGCCATCAGTTCACCTCGTCCTCGCCGGCCAGCACTTCCACCTTCTGCGGCATTCCCCCGGTCCCCAGGTAGGCGTGCCGTACGACGTCCGAGGCGAGCACCCGCGCCGGGGTGCCGCTCGCGACGACCGCGCCGAAGTCGAGGACGAGGACGTGGTCGCACAGTCCCGCGACGACATCGATGTTGTGCTCGACGAGCAGCACCCCGATGCCCAGCCGGTCCACGACGAGCCGCAGCGCCGCGGCCATCGCCTCGCGCTCACTCTCGTCGAGCCCGGCAGCGGGTTCGTCGAGGCACAGGATCCGGGGCCGGGCCGCCAACGCCCTCGCGAGGGCGACCAGTTGGCGTGTTCCCTGGGGCAGGGTGCGGATCTCGCTGTCGAGCCACTCCTCAAGCCCGAGGAGCGCGACCGCCTGGGTGGCGACGCCGTCCAGACGTGCGGAGCCGGGGCGCACCCATCCGCTGAGGTACGCGCCGACGCCACGCGGGTCCTGGGCGGCGAGGAGGTTCTCCCGCACCGTCATGTCCGAGAAGAGCTCGAGGTTCTGGAACGTCCTGCCGAGCCCGGCGCGGGCGCGGCGGCGGATGGTCCACTCGGAGACGTCGAGGTCGCCGAGACGGACGGTGCCTGAGCTGCGGCGGGCGAAACCGGTGAGGGTGTCGATGAGGCTCGTCTTGCCCGCGCCGTTGGGCCCGATCACGCCCACGACCTCGCCTGGGCGGATCTGGAGGGTGACGTCGTCGACCGCGCGCACGGGGCCGTAGGCGAGGCCGAGGCCGTCGACGCGGAGGAGAGGTTCGTCGAGACGTGGCGCGGGCCCGACCTCGGGCACCAGTTCCGCGGTGAGGACGTCCTTGGAAGACTGCACCCCGCCTCGCGGGCCACGCCGCACGCGTCGCCGCACCCGGTCCGTCACCGGGCTCAACCGCCGCCGCAGCATGGGAATCATGCCGTCCGGGTCCTGCAGCATGATCTGGATGACGAGCAGGCCCGACGCGACAGCGAAGATCAGGTCGATCTTCGCGGACAGGTTTCTGAAGAGGTACGAGAGCGGGCCGCCCGAGCTGATGAGCCCGGCGTACAGTGCCCCGGCGACGTAGCCGACACCGCTGACGATGGTGAAGGCGAGGGCGAAGATCGACTTGAAGACGTCGAAGTTGGTGAGCGTGATGGTCCGGCTCAGGAAGACGGTGAGCGATCCCGCGAGACCCGCGACCGCTCCGCCGAGCGCGAAGGCGGCGACCTTCACCCCACCGACGGAGATGCCGAGCGCGGCGGCCCCCCGCTCGTTGGCGCGCACCGCGAGCAGCCGCCGCCCCGCCACGGACCGGCGCAGGTTCGCGGTCCCGATCCCCACCACCAGGAGCGCCGCCAGGCACAGCAGCGCGAACCGGCCCGGATGCCGGCTGGGATCGAGATCGAGACCGAACAGAGTCGGCTCCGGCACGATGATCCCGCCGAAGCTGTCGTTGCCGATGAACGTGGGTGAGATGAACACGGTGTTGGCGATGACGACGCCGAACACCATCGTCCCGACGGTCAGGTCGATGCCGCGCACCCGGATCGCCGGCAGCCCGATGAGCCAGCCGACGGCGGCCCCCGCGGCAGTGCCGAGGACGAGAGTCATCGCATAGCCGAGCCCCCACGACCCGGCCGCATGGGCCCCCACCATCGCGCCGACGCCCATCAGCGCGTACGTCGCGAGGCTGATCTGCCCGGCGTATCCGGTGACGATGACGATGGCGAGGCTGACGAGCGCGGCGATCGCCGCGTTGGCGACCGCCCCGGACCAGCCGCTGCCCAGGCCGAGCGCGAGGAAGACGGCCACGCCGAACCCGATCGCGGCCGGGACGGGGCGCAGCAGCCCGGCGCCGACCTTGGGCAGCCGGCTCTCGGCGAACCCGCGGCCCGGCACAGCGGTGCCGCCTGCCACGAGGGCGACCAGGATCACCACGAACGGTGTCATCAGGCGGATCCACGTCGGCACGTCGTAGAGGATCATCACCGCTTCGGCGATGCCCATGAGCAGGGCGGCCGCGACGGCGACGCCGTAGTTGCGGAACTTGCCCACGAGGCTCGCGGCCAGGGCGTAGTTGATGAGCAGGGTGAGCTGGGTCGGCGAGAGCCCGATGGTGGGGACGACGAGGATGCCTGCGGCCGCGGCGAGCGACCCGCCCAGGGTCCAGGTGATGATCCCGACGGGGTGCGGTGAGATGCCGAGCGTGGCGGCCGCCACCGGGCGGCTCTGCAGTGCGCTCGCGGAGAGCCCGAGGCGGGTGTGGCGGAACAACAACGTGAGGCCGACGGCGAGCACGAGGACGACGCCGAGCACGATCGCGGAGTCGTAGCGCAAGGGCACGCCGAAGACGGGGAAGTTGCCGCGCCCCAGGAACCGTGGGATGACGACGGTCTCCGAGGAGTACATCATCAGCGCGGCGTTCTGGATGATGAGCAGCACGCCGAGGGTGGCGATGACCCGCGCCAACTCGGAGGCGTTGCGCAGCGGATACATCACCAGGAGGTAGACGGCGAGCCCGAGGAGCGCGCCGGCCCCGATCCCCGCCGCCATGGCGAGGCCGACCGGCCACCGGGCCAGGGCCCGCAGTCCATGCGTGGCGGCGCCGTCCTCGTACAGCTCCCAGAAGACGTACGTGCCCGCCATGCCGATGGCGCCGTGCGCGAAGTTGAGCACGCCGGAACCACGGTAGATCGTGACCACGCCGATCGCGGTCAGAGCGTACGCGCCGCCGGCCGAGAGGCCGACGATGATGAAGGTCCACAGCTGGAACACTCCGACTCACCTCCCTTTAGCGGTAGTTGAGGCCGCGCAGCACTTGATGTCGTCGACTCCGGGGAAGACGGACCCCCAGAGGTCGGAGGGCGCGGTCAGCACCCCGTCCTTGGAGAGTCGTGAGGACTCCGCATAGACCTGCACGACGCGCGGGGATCCTGGCACTGGCCCCGGCTTGGTCCAGTCCAGCGGTGGCGTCGCCCCGGTGAGGACCGGGTGCTCGGCGATATAGGTCTGAAGGTCGGCGGTCTTGAGGGACTTGGCGCCGTTCATGACATCGGCCAGCGAGAGGATGCCCTCGTACATGTTGAAGGCGTTGTCACTGACGGTGTCGAGGTGCGGCGGCGCCCCGACGGACGGACCGTACTTCTGGATGGCTTCGAGCATCTGCGCGCGAGCCGCGTTCTCGGTCGGGTCGGTGGCCCAACTGGTCGCCACCCGTAGTGTCATGCCGGTCTCTCTGGCCGCCTTGATGGACTGGCTGCCGATCGAGGTGCTCGCGGCGAGCACGGGGACGTCGACGCCCATGTCGGCGAGCGCCTGGAGCACGGGCGCTGTGATCGCGTCGCCCACGCCCATGACGACGGCGTCGTAGTCGTCCGCCAGGACCTTGGCCGCGTAGGGCAGGAAGGTGGTCGTGTCGGACGGCCAGCTGACTTTCTTGAAGTCGGTGATGCCCTTGGCAGCGAGGGACTCCTTGGCGAAGTTGCAGAGTTTCGTGGACACGGCGCCCTCGGCCGTCAGGCAGGCGACCTTCTTGAACTCGTGCTGCTTGACGAGGAGTCCGATGTTCTGGTGGGCGAAGATGCCGAGGCCGGCGGGGTACGAGAGCGGGCTGGTGGTGTCGTCCGGCCAGATCGGCACATTGAACCAGTTGATGACGTCGGCCTTCTTGATGAACGGCCAGGCGATGTTGCCCTGCACGCCGACCGATTCGACGAGGGCCCTGACCTTCGTCTGGTTGAGCAGTTCGTCCGCACACTTGGCCGCGACGTTGGGGTCGCCCTTGTCGTCGCAATGTACCCACTTGAGCGGGCGACCGTTGATGCCGCCCGCCGCGTTGACGGCCTTGACGGCGACCTGCGCGATGTACGGGAGCTGGGGAAAGGTCGAGAGCGGCGCCGACACCGGGAACATCGAGCCGATGACGACCGGGTCGCCGCTCAGCTTCGGGTTGTCCGCGGCCTGCGGAGAGGCGCTCCGCGGCGCCTGTTCGGCGCCGCTCGCCTGGACCGAGCACGCCGCCGTGAGGAGGAGACAGACGGAGGCGCAGACACCTCGAAGCCTCCGCCGTCTCCTCTGGCGCTGAAGTCGCTTGCCTAGCAGCATCGTGCCACCTCACTTTGGGCGAGCGTCGTCGCTCGCACCTCGGGGGATATGACCTTTTCGGGCATGTCAGACGAAGTGCACCTAGGAATTGAGTGCACTGTATTAATCCACCGAAGGGTCGTCAATGCGTGGCGACGGGTGAGAAATTGACGATCAAGCGATGTCAGACGGGTGTCCCAGAGACGACGGCGTCACCCGGACAGAAAATGCGTGCACTGATCGTGGCGTCCACGCGCGCAACGATCACGACACTGAGGGACCGTCACCTCAGTCT
Source organism: Streptomyces sp. NPDC096311 (assembly GCF_044763085.1). Classification (NCBI taxonomy): domain Bacteria; kingdom Bacillati; phylum Actinomycetota; class Actinomycetes; order Kitasatosporales; family Streptomycetaceae; genus Streptomyces; species Streptomyces sp. NPDC096311. The sequence goes on along the minus strand of NZ_JBIWFN010000016.1, from coordinate 81,266 downwards.
CACTCCCCCATCGCGTCCGCGAGCCGCTCGGCCGCCTCCGCGAAGTCCTCGGCCATGCCATAGACCACGTCGCGGGTCGACCGGACCCGGTCGATGAGCCCGACCCCCTGGCCGACGAAGTAGGTCGCCAGCTCCCGCGCGCCCGGATTTCCCTTCTCGGCCTGCATGTCGACGTAGCGCAGCGCCCGCTCGGAGACCAGCGACTGGAGCGGCATCGGCAGTGGCTCCGGATTGCCGGGCCGCTCCCAGGCGTCGGTCCAGGCGGACTTGAGCTGCCGGCACGACTTGCCCGTGCGCCCCTTGGAGCGCACGGTGTCGCGGGACGAGGCCGCGAGCATCTTCTGCACCGTGTACGGCGCGGTGTCCGCCTCCTCAGTGGTCAGCCACACCGAACCGGTCCACACTCCGGCCGCACCCAGGGCGACCGCGGCCGCCATCTGGCGACCCGTCACGATGCCTCCCGCAGCGAGCACCGGCACCTCACGGATCGGGCGGATCGCCTCGACGACCTCGGGGACGAGGACCATGGTGGTGACCTCGCCGCAGTGTCCGCCGGCCTCCGTGCCCTGGGCGATCAGCACGTCCACACCGGCCCTGACCTGCTTGATCGCGTGCTCCTTGGCCCCGACCAGGGCGGCGACCGGGACGCCCGCCTCCTTGGCCCGGTCGATCATGTAACGGGGCGGCACGCCGAGCGCGTTGGCGATCAGCTTGATCGGGTGGCGCAGTGCCACGTCGAGCAGTTTCTCGCCGATCCCGTCGGCCGGCACATTGGCCATGGCCGGCCACCTGTCGCGGCCTCCGGTCTCCAGGCCGTGCTCCTTGAGCAGGCCGTCGACGAACGCGTGGTGTCCGGTGGGCACCCGGGCGGCCAGCTCCTCGGCCGTGAGGCGCTGCCCCTTGCCCTCAAACTTCTCGGGGATGACCAGGTCCGCCCCGTAGGGCTTGCCGTCCACCTGCTCGTCGATCCAGGCGAGTTCGTGCTCCAGGTCCTCCGGCGTGTGCGACGACGCACCGAGGACACCGAAACCACCGGCGTTGGTGACGGCCGCGACCACGTCACGGCAGTGACTGAAGGCAAGCAGGGGCAGGTCGATTCCGAGCATGTCGCAGATGGGGGTCTTCATGACGATCTCCTTCTCTGACGGCTGCGGACTGGATCCCGAGGGGGTGCAGCCACCCGGCACCGTAAATCTGACGGAATCCGTTCAGCAATAGATCCGAGCCGCTGCGCGCCCTATTGCTGAACGGGACCCGTCGGTTTTATGGTCGGCACGCGGACACCATCCGCCGCACCGTTCGACGACGCTTCCGTCGTCCCCATCTCCCCCATCTCCCGCGTCTCGACATGCCTTCCGGTCACCGCACCGGTTCGCCCGAGAGGAGACCCCTGCCCGTGGTCACCGCCGTCACCTCGATGTCCGCCCAAGACGTCGCCGCCTTCGCCGACAGCGTGCGCGGCACCCTCATCCGGCATTGGCCGGACCCCACCGCCGCCGCCGACGCCGACGCCGAACTGAGGCTGCTGTGGTCGGACGCCGTCGAGCACGGCTGGTTCGGGCTCGCGGCGGACGGCGCACTGGCCGCGGCGCTGGCCGCCGTGCGCGAACTCGGCCGTGTCAGCTGCCCTTTGCCGCTGCTCGACGGCTATGTGGCCGGACTTCTCTTCGCCCACGACAGCGACGTCACCGACCGGATCGCCGCCGGCGAGATCCGGGTCGTCGCGACGCTGCGGGATCAAGAGGCGGCTCCTGTACGGCACATGGACGCCGCGCCGGCCGCGACGCACCTGCTCGCGATCCCGCCGACCGGCGGCCAGGCGCTGCTGCTCCCGGTGCTGTCGACGTGCCCGACTCCGGGACTCGCGGTCCCCGCCTGGTCCGAGGTCACCACGGGCGCCGCGGAGGCCGCCACTCCCGTCGACCCGGAGAGCGCCGACGAGACCGTCGTCCTGCTGCGGCTCCAACTCGCCGTGCGCGCCCTGGCCGCCGCCGGTCGGGCGCACGAAATGGCCGTCGAACACGCCATGAACCGGCGGCAGTTCGGCAAGGTGATCGGCTCCTTCGGCGCCGTCCAGCAGCGCACGGCCGACTGCCAGATCGCAGTCGCGTCCGGCACGCTCCTCGTCGACGACGCGATACGGGCGTTCGAGCAGAACACCGCCGACCGGCTGCTCACGGCCGAGATCGCCACGGAGCACATCCGCACCGGCGCGCCGGGCATCCAGCTCGGCGCCCACCACACCCTGGCGGCGGTCGGCTACTTCGAGGAGCACGCCGCGCCCTGGCTGTTCCGCCGTGTCCACGGTGACCTCGCGCGCCTGCGGGATCTGCCGCGCGCGGCGGGCTCCGTCTGCGATGTCCTCGTCGAGGGGTCCGGGTCGCTGCCCGCGGCCGACCTGGGCGCGCAGGGTGAGGCCTTCCGCGACGAAGTCCGCGCCCTGTTCGAGCAGTTCGCGGATCGTGCCACCCTCCACGGGGCCAACCTCGACCCGGACGTGGTCGGCGCGCTCGCCGACCGGGGCTGGCTCGGCTTCGCCTGGCCCAAGGAGGCGGGCGGACGCGAGGCCACCCTGGCCGAACAGGTGGTCCTCCACGAGGAGGCGGCCTATCACCGCGCCCCCGTCGGCCGGGCCCTGGGCGCGGTGACACTGCTCGGCAACTCCATCCTCAAGCACGGCACCGAGGCCCAGAAAGACCGCTTCCTGCCTCTCATCCGCCGCGGCGAGATGGCCTTCTGCCTGGGCTACAGCGAACCCGAGGCGGGTTCCGACCTCGCCTCTCTGCGTACGCGTGCCGTACGCGACGGGGACGGCTGGGTGATCAACGGGCAGAAGCTGTGGACCACCGGCGGCCATCTCTCCAACTGGGTGTGGCTGGCGGTGCGTACGGACACCGATGCCACCCCGCGCCAGGCCGGCATCACCGTCTTCCTCGTCCCCATGGACACACCCGGAATCACGGTGCAGCAGCACACGTCCCTGTCCGGCGGCGTCTCCTGCACCGTGTTCTACGACGACGTACGGGTGCACGACGACCTGCGCGTCGGCGAGGTCGACGGCGGCTGGCGGGTCATCACCGATGCGCTCGCCGGCGAGCGCATCACCATGGGCAACATCGCCGCGGCCCTGCACCGCCAGCTCGACGACCTCCTGGCAGTGGTGCGTGCCGACCCCGACACCACCGTGGGGCCGCGCGGCTCCGCCCGGCGTGAACGCCTCGGCGCGCTCGCCGTAGGCGTCCAGGCCAACCGTGCCCTGGTCGCGTCGGCGATCCGCGCCACCGCCGCCGGGACGGGCGCCCGGCTCGAGGCGCCGATGGCCGGCGTCATGGGCGGCGAACTCGCCGAGCAGTTCGGCGAGAGCGTCCTGGAGATCCTCGGCTGCGACGCGGCGCTGTCGGCCGCCGCCGCCCCGGTGACCGACGTGCCCGGCGGCGGGGCCTTCGAGTACGGCCTGCGCCTGTCGGTCATGTACGTCGTCGGCGGCGGCACCAACGACATCCAGCGCGGTCTCATCGCCCGCGGTCTGGGCCTGCCGCGCTGAACTTCCGCGCGAAGCCCCGTACGAGCCGAAGCAAGAGCCCACGTAGGAGCTGTGAATGACCTCCTCTGTCACACCCGCCCGTCTGCGCACCCTGTTCCGGCCACGCGGCGTGGCGCTCGTCGGGGCCAGCGAGAAGTCGCACTTCTCCGCCTCCGTCCACCGCAACCTGCACGCCTTCGGCCACGGCGCCCACACCCACGTCGTCAACCGGCGCGGCGGCACCGTGCACGGCCAGAGCGCCGTCACCTCGTGCACGGCTATCGGCGAGGAGATCGACGTCGCCTTCGTGATGGTCCCGCAGGCGGGCATGCACGACGCCCTCTCGGACGCGGCGGCGGCCGGCATCCGGAACGCCGTGATCCTGTCGGCGGGGTACGCGGAGACCGGCGCCACCGGCCGCGCGGCGCAGGCCGAACTCGTGGCCCACGCAAGGGAGTTGGATCTGCTGCTCCTTGGCCCCAACCACCTGGGGTTCGCCAATTTCGTCGACGGGATCCCGGTCACCTCGATTCCCGGCCTGCCCCGCACGTCGGGCGAGATCGCCCTCCTGTCGCAGAGCGGCGCCAGCACGGGCGCGATGCTCGACTTCGCCGCTCTCAGCGACACCGGTCTGAGCCATCTGGTCACCCTCGGAAACGAGGCGATGATCACCGCGGGGCATGTCCTCGACTACCTCGTCGACGACGAGGCGACCCGCGCCGTCGCCGTCTACATGGAGTCCGTGCGCGAACCGGAGACGTTCCGGCGCGCCGCCGCGCGCGCGACTGCGGCGGGCAAGGCGGTGGTGGTCCTCAAGACCGGCACCAGCGAACTGGCGGGCCGCTCCGCCGCCGCGCACACCGGCGCCCTGGTCGGGGACGACCGGATCGTGGACGCCGTGTTCCGCCAGTGCGGGGTGATCCGCGTCGACACCATCGAGGAGATGCTCCTGACCTCCGGCCTCACCGCCCGCACCGGACCGCTCGACGCGGACGCCACGGGCATCGGCGTGGTCTCGATCTCGGGCGGCGCCTGCGGGATCATTGCCGACCGCGCCGCGGACGCCGGACTGTCGCTGCCCGCTCTGCACCCGGACACCGAACAGGCGTTGGCCGCCGTCATGCCGGCGTACGGCACCGTGCAGAACCCGCTCGACCTCACCGGCGCCGCCATCATCGACCCCTCGCTCTTCCCCAAGTCGATCACCACGGTGGCCGACGATCCGGCCGTCGGTGCCGTCGTCGTCATCAACGGTCTGCCGTCCTTCGGTGAAGGCCCCTGGACCGGGCAGCGCTTCCTGGACGCGGTCGGCGAGGGTGCGGCGCGGGCGTCCCGGCCCGTCATCCCGGTCAGCCAGATCCTCCAGCCCGTCACCGCCTACACGCGCGCCGCGCTGGACCACGCGGGGCTGCCGTACGCGCTGCCAGGACTCAAACACGCCGCGACCGCGCTCGCGGGCCTCGTCCGCTGGTCTCGCGCCCACCACGATCTCGCGGCCGCGAAGGGTGAACCGGCCCCGGCCGGGACCGCGTTCACGGTTCCGGCCCGCGCCGATCGGCACGGCGCTTGGTCCGAGTCGGCGGCTCGGGGTCTGCTGACGGCGGCAGGGGTCCCCTTGGTCCCCGCGACCCTGGCCACCTCGGCCACCGAGGCCGTCGCCGCCGCGGAGGGGTTCAACGGGCCCGTCGCGTTGAAAGTCGTCTCCCCGCAGATCGCGCACAAGAGCGACATCGGCGGGGTACGCCTGGACGTCCACGGCCTCGACGCGGTGCGCCATGCGCACGACGCGGTACGCGACGCGGCCCGCCGGGTGCCGGGTGCCACGGTCGAGGGAGTGCTCGTCTCGCCGATGCGGCGCGGCGGCACGGAGCTCCTCGCGGGCGTCGTCCGCGACGAGCACTGGGGTCCGGTTCTCGCGGTCGGACTCGGCGGCGTCCTCACCGAGGTCCTCAAGGACACCGCGCTCGCCCCGCTCCCCGTCACCCCGGCCCAGGTACGCGAACTGCTGCTCGGCCTGCGCGGCGCACCCCTGCTGCTGGGCGCACGCGGGTCGGTCCCGGCCGACCTCGACGCGGTCGCGAACGCCGTGGCGGCTCTCGGCAATCTCGCGCTCGCGCTCGCCGAGGACCTGGAGGCGCTGGAGATCAACCCGCTGCGGGTGGACGGCTCCACCGTGGAAGCCATGGACGCCCTGGTGACCTGGCGCCGCCACTGACGCGCCTGCGAGATCGACGCCCACCGTCCCGGACCCTCCACTCCCGCACCATCGTCGATCAGAAATTGATCACGGGGCACATCGTGGCGGATGGCGACAATGGCCTGCGTCTTCGAACGTTGGAGTACCTGTCAAGAGCTGTGGGCCGGCGGAGCTCACCTGGTTCGCGGCCCAGGTGCACGAGACCTTGGATGGCGTCCAGGCGGGTGCTGCGCGCCAGGTGGTGACCTGGTTCTCCATGTCCTGTCTGCGGGGTCTGCCCAACGCTGCTGCCTGGCTCCGCGGGTGATCCATCACCGTAACTACAGTTGAGCGGGACATTGGCCACCCTCCTGTACCAATCATCTGTGGCATCACAGGTCAGCGACCCAGCGCACCTTCGGTGCGCGCCGGGGGCACGGGAACCGTGGAGTGGGGAGTCCTTCACGACCGAGACCACGACGTGGGGATCAACGACGAACGCGGTCCTCGCCCTGCGCGACCATCTGCTCACCGCACGGGTGACGCTGGTGGTGATCGAGGCGACCTCGGACTACTGGAAGCCGTTCTACTACGTGCCGGCCGAAGGCCTGAACGTGATCCTCGTCAACGCGCGGCAGGTCAAGAACCTGTCCGGCCGCAAGACGGACGTCTCGGACGCGGCCTGGCTCGCCCAGCTGGGCGCCCATGGCCTGATCAGGCCCTCCTTCGTGCCGCCCGAGCCGGTCCGTGTCGGCGCCCTCGCGGTGGCGCTGGAGAACGTCGATCGGGGAGGATGGCGCGCGAACGCGACCCCTTGTTCTTGATCAACAGCATAGAGAACCTTGATCATCAGGGGTCGCGTTCACCGTGTCCAGTTCAGACAAGCAGGCCAACAAGGCGCATTCATACGTGAGTTACACATCTCGCGGCGTGAGAATGCACGCGCCCTGGGTCGCCGGCAGGAGCAACCAAGTCCTCATCACCAGGAGGCTCAGCGAGTTGTGGCAATGCCGCCGTCGACAGGAACGACCGCACCAGTGACGTAGGAACCAGCGCGGGAGGCCAAGAAGACAGTGACGCCAGCGATGTCATCAGAACGCCCGATCCGGCCCAGTGGCGAGGACGCAGCAATCTGGTCGCCGTGCGCTTCGAGCGTCGCGGCCATCATCTTCGACTCGAACGGCCCCGGGGCCACCGCGTTCACCGTGATGCGTCGACGGCCGAGTTCGGCGGCGAGGACCCTCGTCAGATGGTGCAGTGCGGCTTTGCTTGCCGAATAGGAATAGCTCGATTGCTCCGGGACCCGGATTCCGTCGATGGAGCCGACATTGATCACACGGGCGGGGTGGTCATCTGTGGCGGCCCGCTCCAGTTGAGGAAGCAGCGCGCGGGTCAGGAAGAAGGGCGACTTGAGGTTCAGGTCGAGGACCTTGTCCCAGCCCGAGGCGGGGAACTCTTCCAGCGGTGCGCCCCAGGCAGCGCCGGCATTGTTCACCAGAATGTCGACCTGCTCCCATTGTGCGCCCACAGCCGCGGCCAGCCGAAGGCACTCGTCCTCGCGCGCGAGGTCCGCGGGGATCGCGTACACCTCGCCGAAGTCTCGCAGTTCTACGCACGCCTTCTCGCACGCATCGGCCTTACGTGACGAGAGAACGACAGTGGCACCTGCCTGAAGCAGGCCCCGCGCGGCCATGAAGCCGATACCGCGGCTCCCTCCGGTGACGACGGCTGTCCGGCCAGTCAGATCGAACAGCGGATTGGTCGAGTAGTGCATGGGATGTTCCAAATCAGTCATATCGTGACCCCTCCATCCAAGGGCAGGACAACACCTGTCATGTACTCAGCTTCGTCTGAGGCGAGAAGCGTCCTCCTCACCGTCACCTCATGCCTCGACCATCGCTTCGGTTTCGACACGCTGCGTCTCGCTTCCACCGATTCGCTGGTGGGTATTCAGCCGCGTGCGCTTGAACAAGCCGGCAACGGCGAGCCCGACGAGGAACGCGGCGACGGGCACGGCGAGCAGGATGTCGTTCGTCGTGCTCCCGGCAGCCGTCGTCAGCGCGATGTTGTCGACGACGAGCGCGACGAGCGCGACAAGGAGGACGGTGGCGACGGCTGCTACCCATGCCGTGGTCCGCTCGGCGAGACGGCGCCGGAAGAACACAGCGATGGCCGCCGAGGCCAGACATTGGAGCGCAAGGATCCCGACCGTGCCCGGCGTACTGACCCAGATAGTCATCTGCAGATAGGGATCGGCCTGCGCCAGGGCGAAGCCGATGATCACCACTACCGCGAGCGCGCTCTGGACCGCCCCGGCCAGGGCCGGCGAACCGTACTTCGGGTGGGTCCGGGCGAGTACGCGAGGAAGGAGACGGTCGGAAGACAGCGCCTTGGCATAGCGGTTGATTGCATTATGGAAGGCGACTTGTGACGCGAAGATGCTGGTCAGCAGGAAGATGTAGGTAATGTCGAGGGCCGACTTGCCCAGGTACTCGTTCATCAGGGATGTGAGCATCGCGGTCGGGTCGCTCCCCGCAACGGCCACTGCCCGCGACTCCCCGGCGGCCTGCACCAAGACCCACAGCACAAGCGCGTAGAACACCGCGAGACATGCGACGGCCGCGTAAGTGGCACGAGGAATGGTCCGGTCGGGCCTGGCGGCCTCGGCCCGGTACAAGGCGGTGGACTCGAAGCCCATGAAGCACACGAAGGCGATGCCGAGCGCGGCGTAGGTGCCCGAGCCGTGCCAGGCCTGGGGGGTGAAGCTGGTGAAGGACAGGCCTTCATGGCCGCCCCGGCTGAGCACGGCGACCATCAGTACACCGAGCAGCAGCGTCTCGATCACGAGCAGGCAGCCCAACACGCGGGCGCTCAACTCGGCGCCCCGGCGCCCCAGGAACCAGACGGCGACAACGCCGGCGAGCGCGAAGGCCCACCACGGCACCTTGAGACCGGTGAACTGCTCACAGGCGGTGCTGAACTGGGCGCCAAGGAGTCCGTATCCGCCGAACTGCACAGCGTTGTAGGAAACAAGAGCGAGGATGCCGGCCGCGGCACCGCAGCGACGGCCGAGACCGAGGGTGATGTACGTGTAGAAGGCCCCCGTCCCTCGCGTTGCTCGGGTCATGCGGTTGAAGGCGTAGGCGAAGACCGTGAGGACGGCTCCGGCGACGAGGAACGTCGCCGGGGCCGCCAGGCCGCCGACAGCGAGAGCGAACGGAGCGGTACCCGCCATGATCGACAGAGGGGCGGCTGCTGCAATGACCATGAACATGATGGCGACTGCGCCCAGGCGCGGCGCGGCGGGTGTATCAGGCACGAGGGCCTCCAGGGGCGTGGCCGGGACGCATCACCAGCGTTATGAAAAGCCCGTAATACATCGGGTGTTGCGTAACCTAGATGCGTATCCCTGAAGGCGCAAGAAGTTGAACGGGATGCAATCGCGGATTGACCACCGCTTCATCAGCGGTAGTTCAGATCGCGGAGCTGCGCACCACTGTGAGCGCCCGGGTGATCACGCTGTGCTGCCGCGATGCCGTCCAGGTGTCCGGATGTTCGATGGCGCTGAGGCACACACCGTTGGTGAGGGCCCGCAGGAAGTCCGTGATGCCGTCGAGCTCGGAGTCCGGCACCAGAGGGATGAGGTGGGAGCGGAGCAACTGGCGTACCTCCCGCTCCCACTCGTCGAAGAAGTGCGCGATGTCGGCGTCACTGTCGCGCGCCGGCATGAGGTTCAGGCGCGCGTGCTCCTCGCGCAGGCTCTCCGCATCATCGGGGACGAGCCAGCAGAGCAGAGCCCGCAGGCGCGCAAGCGGGTCCTCGACGTCGTGTTCAAGGACTGAGAGCTGGTCCCGGCCCTTGGCGATCGAATAGCTGGTGAGGCCGACCAGCATGTCCCGGCGCGACCGGTAGTAATGGGTCACGAGCGTGGCGGACCCACCAAGACGCTGGGCGACGGTACGGAAGGAGAGTCCCTGCAGCCCCGACTCGGCGAGCACGACGATGGCGGCTTCCAGGATCTCCTGGCGGCGGACATCGGAGTCGACGAAGCGTGGCATCAGTCTTCGCCGCCCTCTCCCTGTTGCTGTCCTTGCCGTCCGCAACTGTGCGGTCCACTGCCCTGGCCGCGCCGATCTTACCCGGCCCGCCCACCGGCGTCACCGCCCCAAGCTTCCCCGCCGACTCGCTGCCCCTCCATGCCCGCTCACCAGCCTCGGCGTCAGTCCACCGCCTGCCAGAAGACCCAGCTGTCGGCCACGTACGCAGGGCGCTCCGCACCCTCCAACTCGACCGTGACCGAGGTGCGCACGAGCAACCCTCCTTCTCTGGGCCTGACGTCCGCTACCGTCCCTCGGGCCCGGAACCGGTCGCCGACGTGGACGGGGGTGATGAACCGGGCTCGGTCGATGCCGTACATCCAGGGCATGAGCCTCGCTCCGGTGACCACGAGCAGCGGGTTCGTGAGGTGATCCAGCAGGCTCAGGAGATGCAGGCCCGGGATGAGGCCATCGCCCTGGCTCGCATGTTCGTAATCGTGGGGATTGCGGGCCACTAGGGTCGTCTCCTCGAAGGCGTCGGCCTGGTCCGCGCTGATCGACAGCCAGTCGCTCAGGAATATCTGTCCGACCGCCGCGGGCAGTTGGTCATAGGGAAGGACCAGCCCCATTCCCGGGACGGTCGCATCCCAACTCCCGTTTGTCCGGTGCTTGCCATCCACCTTCAGCTGGTTCTTCGGTATGCGCTGACTGGCCGTACGCGGGAACGGCTCGGTACGCAGGTGGATGTAGCGGGGAACCTTGAACCGGGCCAGCCGCTCCTCGCAGAACGCGACCAGCTCCGCCGCCTCGACCTCCGCGTCCTCATGCACCTGCACGTACGCAAGAACTTCTTCCCCGCGCAAGGTGTCCTCGACAGGCACGACAGCCGTGTCGACGACCGCGGGATGCAGCCGCAGGACCGCCTCGACCTCGGCGGGGGCGATGTTCTGTCCTCCGCGGCGAATCAACTCCTTGAGCCGGCCGACGAAGTAGTACATACCGTCCTCGTCGCGGCGCACCAGGTCGCCGGAGCGCAGCCAACCGTCGTCCAGGACCTCCCGCGTGGCGTCCGGATTGGCGAGGTAGCCGGTGAAGACGATGGCACCGCGCATCTGCAGCTCGCCCTGGCCCGCCCCTTCGACGACAACCCCGTGGACGTGGACCAGGCGGGCCTCGATGTCGGGGTACGGCACTCCGATGGCTCCGGTGCCGACATACCGCTCCGCCACATGGTCGGGCATCGACAGTGCCGGTCCCGACTCGGAGGATCCGTAGATCTCGCGCCAGGGAAATCCGAAGCGTTCGTTGAGCTCGCGATGCCGGTCGGCCGGAACACCCACCGCCTGCGCGCAGGTGATCCGGTGGTCGCGCTCGGCGGCGCTCGGGGGCGCGGTCAGCAGCAGGTCGGGGATGGCGCCGATGGTGTAGATCTGCGTGATGGCGAACTCCTTGGCCACAGCCCAGAACCGGGAGACGCTGAACTTGCGCATCACCACGACGGGGACGCCCGAGTGCCAGGACGCGAGGGTCAGGTAGAAGCCGTCCCCGTAGTGGAACTGCACCGACACCAGGATGCGATCGTCCGGCCCGAGCGGGCGCGTGCGGAGAATCAGGTCGACGTAGCGCAGCGGTTCGGAGTGGTCGCCGCCGAGTGCCTTCGGCATCCCTGTCGTCCCCGAGGTGTAGCCGATGTCGATCACGTCGTCGATCTCGCACGCCGCGTCGGCGAGGGGCAGCGGGGTGGCATCGCGGCAGTGGTGCTCAAGGCCGTCCGGCTCGCCGTCGAGCACCTCCAGTACGTCCTCCAGGGGCCCCCTGCCGACCAGGTCTCCCAGCACGCGGGCGGCCCGGCCTTCCGCCACCGCCCATCGGCAGCCCGCGTCGTCGACCATGAGGGCGGCGTCCACAGGCCCGATGTCGGGGCCCATCGTGACGACGGTGGCGCGGGCCAGGACGATGCCGAAGTAGGCGATGAGGTATTCGGCACGGTTCCCCACGGCCAGCGCCACGCGCTCCCCCACGGACACACGAGGAGCGAGGAATCCGGCGAACTTCTCGATACGCTCGCGCAGTTGGGCGAAGGTGAACGTGGCGCCGTCGTCGAAGATCAGTGCCGGTGCGTCACCGCCCGCGTCGAAACAGCGGGCGGTGAAGGTGGACAGGGTGGTGCGGGGAACGGCCGTCCAGGCCTCGGGCATGTCCGCGGGCCAGGTGACCTGGCCCGCGGCGATCGTTGCTTCGGTCGGCATGACTCTCCTAGAACTGGGGCCGGTGGTGCGCCCACGGCGCGATGGTCTCGAAGGCGGCGGCAGCCTGCAGTACGGCAGCGTCCGCGCCGCGGGCCGCCGCGATCTGCAGCCCGACGGGCAGGCCGTCCCGTGTGAACCCGGCCGGCACGCTGATGGCAGGGCAGCCCGCGTGCGCGATGGCTTCCGTCAGCCGCTGGTTCTCGATGGCGGGCCAGCGGGTCGGTACACCGTTGATCTCCGTCGGGCCGCCAAGCGGGCCGGGATGGGGGAACGCGGGCATCGGAGTCGTCGGCCACACCAGAAGGTCGTACTCGGAGAACAGGCCGGCGAACTCCCGGTAGATCTTGGTCCGGGTCACCATCTGCGTGTACGCGAACTCCCGCGCGCTCATGTCCAAGACGCGCGTGTAGAACTCCCGCATGGGCCCTGGGAAGTCGGTGAAGGCAAAGCCTTCCTCGATCAGGGCGTCGACCTCCTGGGCCAGGAGGGGACCCCACCACTTCTCGAAGTAGTCGATGGGGTCGGGCAGGTCCAGTGCGACCTGTTCGACGTGCGCTCCGCCATCGGAGGCCAGACGCTTGACCGCTGCGGCCACCACGCGGGCGGTCTCGGTGTCGACCGGACCCGAGCCGAGGTCCGGGCTGAAGGCCACCCTCTTGCCTCGCAGTGAGGCCGTCCGCAGAGACGCCAGGTAGTCGTCTCCGTGCTCCAGCAGACAGACGGCGTCATCGGCGTGCGGTCCGGCCACCACATCGAGCATGAGGGCGGCATCCGCGACCGTCCGCGTGAGCGGGCCGGTGACGTTCACCGTGTCGTACGCGCCCGTGGCCGCCGAGGCGAAGGGGATCCGGCCGCTGGTGGCCTTGAGCCCGACCGTCCCGCACATCGAGGCCGGTACACGGATGGACCCGCCCCCGTCGCTGCCGGTGGCCAGAGGCGCCAGACCGCTGGCCACCGCCGCGGCCGCACCGCCGCTGCTGCCGCCGGTGGTACGGGAGAGGTCCCACGGGTTGTTGGTGATCCCCGTCAGTCCACTCTCGGTGATACCGGCCATGCCGAATTCCGGAGTGGTCGTCTTGCCGACGAGAATCGCTCCGGCACCCGCCAGCCGTTCCCAGATCGGCGCGCTGCGGTCGGGGACGTGCTCCGCATAGTGGCGAGCCCCGAAGGTGGTCCGGACGCCGGCCGTCTCCTCCAGGTCCTTCACCGTGGCCGGGATGCCGTGCAGGAGCGGGAGTTGGTCGGCAGGCGTCGAGAGGACGAGCTTTTCGGCCTGCCGGGCTGCCGCGAGGGCCTGCTCCGGTACGACGGTGACGAAGCAGTTGAGGTCCGGCTGCAGGCGTTCGATGCGGGACAGTACTGCGGTGACAAGTTCGACCGGTGAGATGGCGCGTCGGCGGATTGCGGCCGCCAGCTCTGTGGCCGGGGTGAAGCAGAGGTCGTCCTCGGACGTGACGTCCGAGGCGACACTCCGCTGCGCCGGGTTCGTGCTCATGCAGGGCTCCTCTGCAGGCCTCGATGCCGGTCCCTGAACCCGGGCATCAGCGACGGGAGGGCCGACCTGCGTTATGAGTGGCACGTTATACAAAAGCTGTTTCATTTGGAAGACGTCGGCCCCGGTTTCGTGGACCGCCGCCGCATGGGACGCCCGGGGAGGCTCCTGGGCGGTGCGTGACATCGCGGTCCCACGCGTGCGAGCTCGACGATGCCGTTCGGCAGAACGGCATCGTCGGCATGCTCACAGCGGAGGACTTGGGCAGCGGTGAAAGACTCGCATGCTCCGCAGTCCATGAACCGGGACGCCTTACGGCCGGTGACCACGGCGCACAGACTCGACTACCGGCCCCTTCGGGGTGCGGTCACCTCATTCAGCTGAGCCGATGAGCGCGAGCGACGGTTCGTACACGTAGGAATACGAGACGGTGGCGCCGGTGAGCCTCTTGTCGAGATACAAGATCGTCGACGTGGTGAGCAGATCAGTCGTCACCCGCGCCGGCTCGTACAGATCCTGCGCTTCGATCAACAGCCTCGCGCGCCGCTTTGGATCAAGAGAATCCTGAGCCTGAGCCATGAGCTTGTCGACTCGAGGATTCTTGTAGTGGGTGTAGTTGTAGTAGGAGCCGCTCCCGACGTAGTAGGGGACGTTCTCCTGGGTGTCCCCGACAATGCCCGCCGCGGCGCCGATCAGAAGGTCGATGCCTTTGCGTGCTCCAGGACTGTCGCGCAGCTCAGCGATCTGCACCTGCGTCATCGGGCGAATCTCCACATTGAGGCCGATGCCCTCGGCATCCTGCTGGATCAACTGAGCCATCAGCGACATCGTCTCATTTCCCTGCTCGATGACCAGCACGATGGGCTTGGCGCCCCCGCCCGCCTGCTTGACCAAAGCTTTTGCTGTGTCAACGTCAAGCTTGTTCTCTCTGACCCACTTGGGGTACGCGGCCTCCCACAATTCCTTCGCTTCAGGGTCCCAGGTATTCTTCGCCGCGAGGGTGTAGTTGGCCTCGGCGCTCCCGTGATAAATGGATCGCGCGATCCCTTCTCGCTCTATGACCCCGAAGAGCGCCTTGCGTAGGGCGAGGTTGGCCAGCGGCCCATCAGGCCGCATGACGTTGAGCTCGACGAATCCGAAGGACCGGCCGTAGTGGAGAGACCCGCTGGAGATCTGGGAGAGTCGCGGGAGAATCGCTGGCGGGACCTCGTAGGCACCGTCGATCTCACGGGCAGCAATTGTCTGTGCGAGTGCTACGGAGTCGGACAGGAACTTGAACGAGACCGTTTTCGCATGGGCCCTGTAGGTCGGGTTCCAATAGACTTCATTGCGTGTGAGCTCGATTCCACTTCCCGCCTTCCACTTGGCGAGTTTGAAAGGCCCTGAACACATGACCCCGCCGCTGGCGCTGCCGAATTTGCTACCGGCCCTCTTCGCGTAGTCGGCCTCGTAAACTGCACCCGCGATCCCGGCCATTTGCTTGCTGACGAGCTTGTCGGCTCGGGACAGCCTGACCGTCACCTCGTATTTCCCGGTCGCCTTGACGGACTTGATCGAGGAGATCAACTCCCCAAGTGTCGACTTGGGGGAACGCGCGCGGTTGATGCTGTACGCAACGTCCGCTGACGTCATCTCGGTTCCATCCCAGAACTTCACGCCGTGCTTCAGCCGGTACACGATCGTCTTCGGGTCAGGCTGCTTGAAGCTGGCCAGGTTCGGCGAGATGGAGAAGTCCGGGTTCATCCGAAGCAACGTGTCGCAGAGGTTCGACATCACCTGGATCTCGCCGTAGTCCTGTGCCGACGCCGGATCCAAGGTGTTCGGTTCCCCCTGCGGCAAACCCCAGTCAATGTGGGCGACGTCGCCCTTGGCCGATGGAAGCCGATCTTCCATCTGCGATTCAGACGACACGACTCCGCCTGAGGGAGAACGGCTACAGCCTGACAGCACAACCGTCGCGCTGATCAGGGCTACTCCGGTGATGCGGCGGAGCGAAGTCCACCGTCGAGAAGATGAAGTCGAGAACCGATGCACCATCAGAAACCAGTTTCCCTTGTCAGGCGGCGCGTTGGCGTTGGACCAAGCTGGTGATGTAGCGGGCCGCTTGGTGACCGGTGTGGATGGCGCTTTCGAACGAGTTGCGCCAGATGCTGTCGTCGATGTCCGCGCCGGCGAACACGACGGGTCCCTCGGGCTGGTTCATGATGTGCGGGAAGCCCAGCGCGTGACCAGGAGAATCGACGTGATAGGTGCCTTCGTAGAAGGGGTCCTGGTTCCAGTCGTGTCCGTCACAGGCCACCACGCGGGCCTCGGGTAGGTAAGTGCGCAACGCGGCTTCGACGCTTTTCTCGTCGCATGGATCCAGCGACTGCACGCCATCCGCACCGAAGCCGACCAGCAGCCACCTGCCGTCCTCAAGTTCCTTGAGCGGCAGCACCATTTGCAGTCCAGCCAGTCCGAAGCAGATGGGTGCTTGGGAAACCCCTTCGACGATCATGAAAGTCTTGTAGGCGCGCCCAGGGTGTCCCGCACTCGTCGCCGCGACCTTGTCCTCGTGCAGCGGCGGATTGAACTCGATCCTCCGGATCACGTTGCTGGGAACTGCAACAACACATCCCCTGGCGGTGAAGCGTTCACCGCTGGTCGTCGTGACGTCGACACCGCGTGCTCGCCTGGTGATGTGTGTCACCCTGCTGGAGAGCTGCACCTCGGCGCCGGAGCCTTCGACCATCGCGTGGACGAGTTCGCCGGTTCCCTTGGCGAACATCTGCGAGCAGCCCGACTTGACGGTCTGACCGGACAGGAGACCGTACGGGCCGTACCCGTAGGCGGCGATCTTGCTGATCGGCCAGAGGATGGATGACTCGTCCGGGTGCGTGCCGGCGAATGACGCCAGCAGCGCGTAGAGGAAGTCTCTGGTCGCGTCAGGCAGACCGAGGGGCGCGAAGAAGTCGTGCGCGGAGACATCCAGGTCGGCGAGTTGTTGCTGGTGGACGCGGTAACCCACCGAGAAGCGTTTGGCTGCCTCGTAGAGCCGGATCCAGGCGCCTTCGAGATCCCCGAACTCGCCGACCGGGACGGGCAGCGGCCGCAGCTCACCCCCGGTGAAGAAGACCGCACGGGCAGGATCTTCCTCTTCATCAGAAGTCAGAGCGATCCCGTAACGGTCCAACTCGGCGGCGACGTTGTGGTGAAGGTCGGGATTGACCCAGCCCCCACCGCACTCGATGACGATGTCGTCACGGCCCTCGAACCGCCGCGAGTAGGCGCGACCGCCAAGGCGGTCGCCGGCCTCCAGCAACAGGACGGAAAGCCCTCGGTCGCGCAGGTCACGCGTGGCTGTGGCTCCAGCAAATCCAGCACCCACGACGATCACGTCGTAGTCGGGTTCGTGCGTCATGTGATGGCCCTTCTTCGAAATTCCAAGAGGACGGCTATGGCTGCTTGACGGTGACTCGCTCGTATATGGATCAGCTCAACTGGCCAATCTGACCGGGATGTTCGGTGTCTGCTGAACCCGAAGCGCACCTTGCCGCATGAGTAGCCCGGGCCTTGAGCGGCGAACCGTCGTTGTGCCGCTCGGCGGTGAACTTTCGGATCGCGGTTCGGCAGCGTGTGGTTCCGCGGATCCGACTCAGACGGGGTGATCACTCTGCCGCTACTGCGGCAGAGCCTTTGAGTCCATTTCTTCGTTTCGGCTTCCACCCTTGGCGAGGGATCGCGTCGAGTAGCCGCCGCGTGTAATCGGCTGTCGGATTGTCGAGAATGTCGCTGGTGGTGCCTTGCTCGACGATCTGACCGCGGTGCATGACGATGCAGTCGTCGGTGACCTGCCGCACGACGGCCAGGTCGTGAGAGATGAACAGGAACGCGATGTCCATCGACTCCCGCAGGTCGGCGAGCAGATTCAGGACCTGCGCCTGGACGCTCACGTCCAATGCCGACACAGCTTCGTCGAGGATGAGCAGCTGCGGCTCCAAGGCAAGCGCGCGGGCGATCGCCACGCGCTGGCGTTGACCACCTGACAGGCCGCGCGGCCTGGAAGCGGCATGCCGCGCGTCAAGGCCGACTTGTTCCAGTAGCTCCTCGATCCGGCGCCTTCGGCGCTCCGGCGCCCAGTCGAAGTGCTCTCGCAGCAACTCATCGAGCAGCTGGGCGATTGTCTGCCGGGGATCGAGCGACTGATAAGGGTCCTGGAACACCATCTGGATCTTCCGTGCCCGCCGAAGTCGCTCGTTCTTGCCGCGTGCTGTCCTGGCCAGGGGCTCTCCCGAGAAGTGCACCGTCCCGGAAGTCGCTTCTTCCAGCCCGGCGACCAGCCGTGCGACGGTGGTCTTGCCTGAGCCGGACTCGCCGACCACCGCCAGCGAGCCGCGAGGCGGAACATCGAAACTCACCGAGTCGACCGCTACGAGTTCCTCGCGTTCGCCCTCGGCACCACGAACATTGAAGACCTTGCGCAGACCCGTCACTCGCAGCAGTGCGGTCATGCCTTCGCCTCCACCGGGTAGTCGATGGCTCCTTGCAGTTCCTCCGCGCGGTGGCAGGCGACGTCATGACCGGCGAGCTGGCGCAACACGGGGCGTTCCCTGTGGCACTGCTGCTCGGCGAAGGGACATCGGCTCGCGAACACGCATCCGGGACCCGCCTCAAAGGCAGAGACAGGGCGGCCGGGGATCGTCGCCAGGCGCCGTACCCGGGTACCGCTCGGACGTGAGGCGAGCAGACCGACGGTGTACGGGTGCAGCGCCCTCGTACGCAGCGAAGCGGATGGCGCGGACTCGACGATCACGCCGGCGTACATCACCGCAAGTCGGTCGGCGACCGCTGCCGCGAGGTCCAGGTCGTGGGTGATGATGATCATTGCCAGGTCGCGCTCGACGCGCTGCTCGTCAAGGATCGCCATCACCTCCTCTTGTGTGGTGACGTCGAGTGCCGTCGTGGGCTCGTCGGCGAGGAGGAGCCGCGGGCCGCAGATCAACCCGGTCGCGATCATGACGCGCTGCAACAAGCCACCGGAGAGCTGATGGGGATATTGATGCATCCGGCGAGGCGCGTCGTGGATCCCGACCTCACGCAGGATCTCGATCGCGCGGTCACGCGCCTCGCGTGACGAGGCCCCACCGGTTGCGCAGAGCGCCTCGACAAGGAAGTCGCCCACAGTTCGTACCGGATTGATGTGCGCTCGCGGATCCTGATAGATCATCGACACATCCCTGGAACGGTGCCGCCGCAGAGCACGCGCGTCCATGGCGGATACCGAGACGCCGTCGAAACGGATGTCGCCCGTGACCCGCGCGCCGCGCATCAGCAAGCGCATGATGGCGCGCGCCGTCATGGATTTGCCGGATCCGGACTCACCGACGACTCCGAGCACCTCTCCGGAGTCGACGGCGAGGCTGACGTCGTGGATGACACGACGCAGCTGGCCGTCCTTCTTCAAGTCGACCTGAAGTCTCTCGACTTCGAGCAGGCTGTGTCCGAGTGGACTCATCGGTCGACCTCCGATCGTTGGGCGAGTCGCTCTCCGAGCACGTTGAAGGCGACGACGGTGACGATGATCATGAACCCGGCCGAGATCGACTCCATCGGATAGCCGTTGAGAAGTGCTGAGCGTCCGTCGGAGACCATCAGTCCCCACTCCGCATCCGGCGCCTGCACGCCAAGCCCGAGGAACGAGATCCCGGCAAGGTCGACAAGGGCTGAGCCGAAGCCGATGGTCGCCTGAGCTCGCACCATCGGCAGCACGTTCGGCAGGATGTGGCGAGTGCAGATACGCCAGCCCGATAGGCCGGCAAGGTGGAGGGCGTCGATGTAGGGGAGCGATCGCTCCCTCACCGCCACGGTTCGGACGACACGGGCGAGGTAGGGCGTGTAGGCGATCGCCAGTGCGACGACCGGCGCCCACAGGCCGTGCCCGAAGATGGCAACGGCGAGTATGGCGACCAGCAGCGCGGGGAACGCGAACAGTACGTCGACTCCTCGCGCGATCACGCGGTCGAGGCGTCCGCCCCACCATGCCGACGCTATGGCGAGACTCGTGCCGAACAGCGTGGCCGCACAGACCACGATCGCCGGACCGAGCAGACTCAGACGGGCGCCGTACAACAGGCGGGAGTAAATGTCACGGCCCAACGGGTCGGTGCCGAGCAGGTGGTCCCCCGAGGCCGTCAGGTTCGCACCGAGGATGTCCGTGGCGCTCGGCGAATGAGGTGCGAACACCGGGCCCACCATCGCGAGGAGGACAAGGAGGACGCACACGCCCCCCGCACCCAGCAGCAGCTTGTCGGCCCTGCGTATCCGACCACGCCGTGGCGTCTCAACTGCTGCATCAAGTGCGGTGGTTGTTGCCTGGAGACTGGTCATCGGACAGCCTTCCGCAGGCGCGTCCGCGGATCGAGTACTCGTTGCAGCAGGTCGACGAGCGATGTCGCGATGACGAAGACGACGACGAGTATGAGGGTGATGGCCTGCACGACGTTGTAGTCCTTTGCCTCCACGCCCTTGACCAGCAGGGAGCCGATGCCGTCGAGCCCGAAGGCGCTCTCCACGACCACCGTGCCGGCGATCAGTCCCGCGATGGAGATACCCGAGATCGTGAGGATGGGGAGCGCGGCGTTGCGTAGCACGTGCCGACGGAAGACATGCCCTGGAGGGAGGCCGCGTCCACGAGCCGTCTCGACGTGTTCTCGCGAGGCCTCCTCGCGGATAGCTGTTCGAGTGATCTGTGCCGCGTAGGCACAGAGTGCCAGCGACAGCGCAATCGCGGGCAGCGTGAGGTGCCAGATGCGGTCAGCGAAGCCGTCACCGGCTCCGACCACCGGGAACCAACCAAGCTCGAGGGAAAGGTAGTTGATGAGCAGCTGGGCCACGACGAACGCAGGTACTGCGACCGCGAGGCCACTCAGTGACGCCACGACCGGCCCCATGGCGCGGGAGATTCCACCGAGGATGCCGGAGCCGATCCCAAAGGCGAGGATCAGGATCGCGGCGTAGACGACAAGGAAGAGCGTCGTGCCTACGCGCGCAGAGATCAGTGAGGAGACATTGTCATGAGAGAGGATCGACACGCCGAAGTCGCCGCGCATTGCGCCGCTCAGCCAATCCCAGTAGCGCACTAGGAGCGGTTCGTCGAGCCCTAGTTCATGACGAACGACCGCAATCTGCTTCGGTGTTGCGTGGCTGCCCGCCAGGGACGCGGCGGGGTCCCCAGGGGCAGACGCGAGGGCCACCTGGACCAAGAACGTGGCGACCACGATCGTAACCACTGGCCCGAACAGCGCACGAAGCGAACCGTCCAGGCGCCGGACGTACTGCCACCTGGCGCTCACTGGGGCGAGCCCACCAGCGGTGGCCGACAGGCAAAGGGATTTTGTGCTCGCATAGCCATTACGCACCCTCCGGGCATCAATGCACCTGCACAGCAACGTTATTGCGAAGCCCGTCATACAACAGGGTTTCTACAACGTGGACGGGACGCTATACGACGGGCGTCCCGCGTGGCAATGGGTGTGCGCACCTCCTGTCGCGTGCAGGCAGGGCGCAGGGTTTCGGCCTTGTCAACTGCCCCGCGGCACTCGATGCGGTGACGACTGCCAGGCGCGGGACTACAGGACGAGCACACACACCGGCGATCAGGCCACCTTGGCCGCAGCAAGCGGGGCCGGCCGGGTTCTCCCCCTCGGAAGGAGGGCGCCACGATCGCTTGCCAGCGATGTGGAACAGCGTTTATATAAAGGCATGTTCACGCAAGGAGCACTGGAGCGTTCTGAACGTATAACCGACATGTCCGGGGTCGAGCTGGCTCGTGCCGTCCGTCAGCGAGTGCTGTCGCCGGTGGAGATCGTCAACTCCCTGCTCGAACGGATCGACCAGGTCAACCCGCAGATCAACGCGTTCATCACCGTGGCTCACGACTTCGCCAGGGATGCCGCCAAGCGTGCGGAGCGGGAGGTGATGACACTCGATGCCGACAGCCTTGGTCCACTGCACGGTGTCCCCGTAACGGTGAAGGACCTGACGCCGACCGCCGGTGTGCGGACCACCCTGGGTGTCGTGCCATTGAGAGATCACATCCCACACGAGGATGGAGTGACATGGGCGCGACTCAAGGCGGCAGGCGCCATACTTCTGGGGAAGACCTCAACCCCGCCTCTGGGAAGTCTGTGCATTACCGAGAACGACCTGATCGGACGTACCAATAACCCCTTCGACCTGGGGCGTACGGTCGGGGGCTCCAGCGGCGGAGCCGCCGCCGCCCTGGCGGTCGGGCTGGGCCCCATGGCGATCGGCAGTGACGGTGGCGGCTCGATCCGGGTGCCCGCGTCCTACTGCGGCGTGGTCGGATTGAAGCCGTCACTCGGTCGGATTCCGCTGTACTCCGAGGGCGAGATCTACGAGACGGTCGATGTCGTCGGACCGATGGCCAGGTGCGTCGAAGACGTCGCGCAGATGCTCGCGATCATGTCAGGACCCCACCCCCGGGACCCCTTCAGCCTCCCCGCCGACAACACCGACTACATGGCAGTCATCGAGAATCTCGACGTTCGGGACGTCCGGATTGCGCTGTCGATGGACCTGGGGCGCGGACCAGTCGAGCGCGACGTAGCGGCCGCAGTCACAACAACTGCGAACATCATCGAGCAGGTCTTGGGCTGCTCCGTCAGCCCGGTGGACATCGCGCTGCCGGACTTTGCCGACTACTACCGGGACTACTGGGAACCGTACTTCGCCCTCTACATGAAGTACGAGGAGCGATACGACCTCGGCAGATACAAGCCGTTGGTCGAGGGGATCGCGCGCGGGTCGAAGGTCTCAGCCGTGGACCATATCCGCACCGCGCAGGTCCGACGCGCGGAGATCCATGAAGCCCTTGCCGATGTGCTTGAAGAGCACGACGTCCTGATCACCCCGACTACACCGCAGACTGCGTTCCCCCACCCCGATCCAGACCTCCTCGGTCCAGCAGTTGTCGCAGGTGTCGAGGTCTCGATGCCCGCCATAGACTTCGCCCGACTGACCGACCCCATCAGCAATGCCGGCTACCCGGCGATCACCATTCCCTGCGGTCTTACCGCCGAGGGGCTGCCGGTTGGTCTCCAGATCGTGGGAAGACATCATGCGGACGCGGAAGTGCTCCGCGTGGCCGCTTCCATCGAGAAGGCCCTTGAGCCCCACCTGATGAAGCCTGTCCGCATCCCAGTGGCGGCCCCCAACATCTGACTTTTCAGCGGGTGTTGACCTAGGCGCGCGATCTGGCCGAGGTACAAGACGGCCTCGGGCTCCCCTGCCCTTCACATACCAGCCGCCTGCTCACGGACCCCATTCACGTGACTCACCACAAAGGCAATCCAGATTGTCGGAATCGAGGTCAGCGCCGGTATCCCTCCCAGGTGGCTTTAACGCTCCTGGGCGGCCCCACCTCTCCGGCTTCGCTTGGACCGGCCCCAACCGGACACGATCCGTTCCGGCCTCCGCTGACCCCACCTCGCATCTGCCGCAGAACCGTGGCAAGCGGCCAGCGCGAGCCGGAGTCGAACGTGCGAGTGAGTGCAGGTCGAGCCGATTCAGGCGGGGCCAACTGCACTGTGAAAGCCACCCAGGGGCACATTCATACACCGCTGCTCAATCAACCAATACAGCACGTAACCGCTGCTGCCTTTAGATATCCACACAACACACGTAAGGGGTTCAGATGAGCGAGACATCGCAAACGGATGCCGGTGGAGTCACGATCAGCCCCGACCTACGCGCCTTCATCACTGGCGTGCGCCGGGTGGTGAAGGTCGGAGTAGCCCGTGACAATGGGGACCCGTGGCTGCAGCCGGCCTGGTTCGATGTAGACGGTGATGATCTCATCGCGCTGATCAGCGCCGAGTCCATGCTTGGTCGCACGATCGAGCGCGAACGCGCCGTCTGTGTATGCGTCGACGACATCGAGATCCCCTACGCGTTCGCCGTACTTGAGGGTTACGCGTCCGCGGTCGAAGACGCGAGCGAAGCCGAGCACTGGTTGGAGAAGTTGCTCGGGAAGTACCGCGGCGACTTGCCCCCCGCCGCAGGCCGCGCGCGAACGCTCCTCGACGACGGCCTGAAGCTGATCCAAATCCAGTTGAACAACGTCTACTTCGAACCGGTGGTGTCTCCACCACCGGCGTCTGCGTCCAACGAGGGAGCGCACGCATGAGTCTTTTGACGCCAGAACTTCGTGAGTTCCTGACGAGCACCGCTCGAATCGCCAAGGTATCGGTCAGGCGCAAGAACGGCCTTCCTTGGGTCCAGCCGGTCTGGTTCGACGTAGATGAAGACCAGCTGATCTTCGTGGTCGCAGTTCCCTCACTGCTTGGCTATGCGTTGAAACGAGGGGAGGGAATGGCAGTTTGTGTCGACGACATCGAAGCGCCCTTCGGATTCGCAACCCTGGAGGGAAAGGTCGAGACTTTTCCGGACTCTCCTGACGCTGTTGTCTGGCAAGAACGGATGATCCGCCGCTACCGCGATGACGTGCCCGACCCAGCCGCTCACGCCCGGATGCTCGCCGATATGTATGGCGGCATGTTGACGCGGTTCACGCCGACTGCCGTCCACTTCGAGTCGGCCGGTGGGCTCTTCATGCAGGCTGAGCGGAGTTGAGTGGTAGCGCGCACGGTTCCCGGAATGGAGTTGCCGCCCTGATCGCGAGCGAGGCCTCCAGCGGAGGCAGGGCGGGTGCGTTCCCGGGTGGACAAGGCGGGTAACTCACGTATGAATGCGCCCTGTTGGCCTGTTCGTCCGAGCCGCACGCGATGAAGGCGACCCCCGATGGTCAAGGTTCTCGGCGCTGTTGATCAAAAACAAGGGGTCGCGTTCGCGCGCCGCCCTCCCCGATCGGCGTTCTCCAGCGCCACCGCGAGGACGCCGACCCGCTACACCTGCCCGCCGAACTGTCCGAATTCGATTCGCTGCCGTGGGTATTGCACCAGCTCGCTGATCCGCGCCGGGTGCGGGGGCGCCGGTATCGACTGGCTCTCTGCTCGCCTTGTGCATGCTTGTGTTCTATCCAGACCCGCTGTCCGTCGCGCAGGCGGATGCGGCCGGGGCTGCCGCAGTCTTCACAGAGGTGCTAGGCGTGAGGGTCGGTGACAGCGAGACCGAGGCGTTCTGGAGCGAGTTCCTGCGCTCCTTGCGCGAACGCGGCCTGGGCGGGGTCCGTCTGGTCATCTCCGACAGTCACAGCGGCCTGGTGTCCGCGATCCGCAAGGTCGTGCTCGGCGCCTCCTGGCAGCGTTGTCGTGTCCATTGAAGCCGCAAAAAATCAAGGTTCGGCTTTTCGCGTCTGAGCTCGTTGTCAGGTTATGACGGTTTCGCAGGAAGCAGCAGATCGGGCCGAACCTGCGACTCATGGCGCCCAGGACCGACCGCGGCCGGCGCATCCGCGACATCCTCGCCCGCCTGCCGCTGATGGCGGCCATCGGTGCCGCGGAACGCCGCCTTCAGGCCAAGAACGCCCAGCCGCGGCTACATCTACAACGCCCACCCGGTCGCGGCGGCGGGCGCCCACGCCCATCTCGACATCATCGACAAGGAGGGGCTGCTCGGTCGCGCGACGAGCATGGGCGCCTTCCTCCGCGGCGAACTGGAGGCACAGCTCGGCGAGTCACCGTTCGTCGGCCAGATCCGCAACGTCGGCATGATGCTCGCCGTGGAACTCGTCGAGGACCGCGAGACGCGCGTGCCCCTGCCGCTGCGCGTGGACCGGATGCCGCACGACGTCATCCGCCGCGAGACCGCGTGATCGTCCGCAACTCCGCCCACAGCCTGGTGCTCTCCCCACCGCTGATCATGACCGGAGCCGAGGCCAAGGAAACTGCCTCCGCCCTGCGCAGTGTCCTGGAGCGCCACCGAGCCCACCGGCGAGATCCGCACTGCCTGACGCTCCCGGGACGCCCGGTCCAGGTCCACACCGGGCCTCCCCGTCCAGCACCACCCGACAACGACCCCACCCCGTCCCCGCGCCCCGCACGCGCCTCTTCCGCAGTACCCGCGGAGCGATACCATCCGACCTCGGACCGGGGCACACAGGGGCAGTGCCGCGTGGCGGAGTCGCGGACGACCGCCCGGCGGCACGAGCCGGGGCATGAGATCAAGAAGGAGTCCCGTCGGACCCCTCGTGCCGGCTGCCGATGGGCAGGCGTGCCAGCACGGCCCGCCGACTGGCCCTGACATGCTCACGCATGACGCGCTCGGCGTGCCGCAGCAGATCCAGGCCCGCGGTTCGCTCGGCTTCTTCGGCAACTTCCTGCCCGTGGCGTACATCAACGTCTTCGCAGGCATCGGCTGGGCGGCCGTCACCGTCATCCTGGGCGGCAAGGCGTTCGCGGAGCTGACCCATCTGCCGTTCTGGCTGTGCGCCGGGGCGCTCACGGCCATCCAGCTGGTGGTGGCGATCTACGGCTACAACATGATCAACTACCTCCAGAAGATACTGACCTATGTCCTGACCCCGCTGTTCCTGCTGATCACCGTGGTCGCGGTGGTTCGCGGCGGCCGCCTCTTCCACGCCGACTCGCACGCCTCCGGATACATCGGCTCCACGGGCGGCTGGATCACCTTCGGCGGCTGGTTCCTGTCCTTCCTGGTGGCCTGGGCGCCATTCGCCTCGGACTACTCCCGCTATCTGCCGGACACCCCCGAGGTCGTCACCCGCACCGCCTGGTACACCGGCCTCGGCAACTTCGTCACCATCTGCTGGCTCGGCATCCTGGGTGTGGTCGTCGGCGGCAGCGCGACCAGCTCCGACTCGATCACCGCCCTGCACGAACTGGCCGGCCCCTTCGCGATCCCCGCCCTGATCGCCGTCGGCCTGTCCGCCCTCGCGCAGAACTTCCTCAACGTCTACGGCGGTGCGATCTCCGTCCAGACGCTGAAGGTGCCGGTCAGCCGCTCGCAGGCGGTCACCGTGATCTGTCTTCTGGCCTATGCGATCAGCCTGTGGGGCGCGTCGGGCACAGAGGACAAGTTCAAGGTGTTCCTCAACCTCACCGCGTACTTCATCGCTCCCTTCGCGGCCGTCCTGCTGTTCGACTTCTACCTCGGCGGCCGGTCCGACCCGTCCCGCGTCGACGAGCTCTACGACCGGCGCCGGGTGCTGGGCTGGGGCTTCGTCGCCTGGGTGGGCGGGGTCGCGGCCTCGGTCCCGTTCTGGCAGTCCAGCTTCTACACCGGGCCGTTCTCGAAGGCGTACCCGGGCGCGGGCGACCTGAGCATGTTCGTCGCCGCCGGAGCGGGAACGGTGCTGTACCTGCTGACGTACCGGCTGAAGCCGCTGTGGGTCCGCGACGGCGCGACCTCGCCCGGGACGCACGCCCACAATCCGACAGCCCTCACTGAATCCTGACAAGGCGTCAGGTATCGATTCGTCGGCATCCTCGCGTGCGCGATGCGCGAGCGGACTATTCGGCACGGGACATCACGCGCGGGATCGAGTACGCAGTTACATGCTGCTGACCACGGGATACGGCACCACCTAGCAGCATCGAGCACCAACCGGCAAGGACTCGCCGCCACTCCTAAAGCGGGGGTCGCAGGTTCGAATACTGCCGGGGACACCAGGCAAGAGGGGCACCTACGGATCTCCGTAGGTGCCCCTCTTGCATCCAGGTCTGGCGACTGTCGTACCCATCGGCTCACCTGGTGGGTACGACAGTCGCCAGGGCTTAGCGGATGCCGACCCGGGTCTGACTGCCTCGCCAACGCCGTAGAGGTACTGGCCACGCTCCCCCGACCTTGCCTCCAGGCCGCGAAGGCTGTGCGAAGACCTCCGGTGTGCTGGAGCTGTCTAGGACTGCTCCGGCAGCCGATACCCGCGGGAGTTTTCCGGCGGGCAACGGCAGCGAATCGCGATCGCACGGGCGCTGGCTCTGGACCCGGCGCTCATCATCTGCGACGAGCCCACCAATGCCCTCGACGTCACCACCCAGGCCAAGGTGCTCACCTTGCTGCAGGACCTGCAGCGCGAGCGCGGCGTGGCCTACCCAAGTCCCGTCCGTTGTGACGGTACGGAGGGATGGTCTCCAGGTTCCCGGTGGAGTTCAGCGTCCATTCCTCGCCGCGTGCCATCCCACCGGGCATGACCACCCCGATGTCCCGGCCGCGCAGCCTCTCGTACGGCTCCCGGCCCGACGTCCTGTCCTGCTGGGCGGAGCGAAGCATGATCCGCATGGTGTGCGGTACCCCGCCCGGGCCGGGAACACTCAGGTAGGACGGCTCCACGAAGTCCTGGACCCAGATGTCATCACTCTTCGTGAAATACACGGGCGCAACCTGTATTCCGCTAGCCCGTGCCTGCCGGGCCACGTTCTCGGCGAACGTCTGCTGCAATCCGTCGCCACGGACCCGGGCCACCAGCACTCGCTGTGCCGACTGCAGATCTTGGTGCGTCAACAGAGGGGCCTCCCGCAGCGTCACATCGTCAAAGGCACTGCGTCCGTCCACGGTGACGGTCAGTCTGACGACGGCACGGCCGTCCCACTGTGCGCTGTCGCGTACGATGTCGCGGCCCTCCAGCCGAGTTCCACACCCGCTCGCAGTTCAGCCGCGGTCAGCCGGGTGCCGGCCCGGCATCCGCTGGTCGACTTCCGCTCGCGCGGAGAGCACCACCGGCCTGACGGCTGCCTGCCGGAATGGCTCTCCCCTCGCCTTCCACCTTCGTGTCCCGACCACCAAAATAGGGCTATTTATCGATCACCGTCACAGAAGTGACACATTTTTGTCGCGGGAGCACCACGCGCTCACCCCGGGCCTACGCTGTGCCGGTGACCAGTGTCGATGTCGCCGCAGGACCGACCGCCGAGAGCGGTCCCGAGCCGCGTACCCAGTCCCTGATGCTGACCTTCTTCGGCGCTCACGTGCTGGGGCGGCCCATCGCCGTCTCGTCGGGCAGCGTGATCGCTGCTCTCGGGAGGTTGGGCAGTACGGAGGAGGCGGTGCGGACCACCTTGAACCGGATGGTCAAACGCGGCCTGCTGGAGCGTCGTCGCCAGGGCCGGAAGACCTACTTCGGCCTGACGCCGCACGCCGTCCAGGTGCTGACGGACGGCAGGGACCGGATCTGGCAGACCGGCGCGGTGAACCGGGACTGGGACGGCCGGTGGACGATGGTGGGCTTCTCGCTGCCCGAGGCATGGAGTCGCGAGCGGCACGATCTGCGCTCGCGGCTGATCTGGGCGGGCTTCGGCCCCCTGCAGAACGGCCTGTGGGTGGCCCCGGCGCGCGTCGACGTCCGCGAGATGGTGGCGGGTCTCGGTCTGGAGCCGTATCTGCGGGTGTTCCGGGCGGAAGTGGAGACGCCGACCGACGTCCGTGAGGTGCTGGAGCAGGCGTTCGACGTGCCGGCCATCGGTGCACGGTACCGGGCGTTCCTGGAGCGCTGGGACCGCACCGACCCGCTTCCTGCAGCGGTCTCCGGCGACGAACTCGCAGGCCAGCTCCTGCTGCACACCGACTGGCTGGACCTGGTGCGACGTGATCCGCATCTGCCCGCCGAGCACCTTCCGGGGGACTGGCCCGCCGCTCAGGCGGAGACCGTCTTCCGCGGCCTGGCCAGCCGCTGGGAACGCCCGGCCGCGCGCGCGGCCGCCCGACTGCTCGACACCCTGACACTGGCCTGATCCGCACCCCGGCCCCGCACATCCAGACGCGGACCCGCCTGTCTCATTATTGGGCATTCTATTGACGGCAATCAAAAAAGAGCCCTACATTCGCAGCGCTCTTCCAGCTCGCTCCCCCACTCGGTCCCCCTCGACTCGCGGAGCCGCCGTCATGCCCCGACCCCGTTTCTCGACCCTCGCCGCCGCCTGTGCAACCGCCCTCGCGACTGCCCTGACCGGGCCGGCGACCGGCGCGCACGCCACAACCGCCGACCACTACTCCGGCACTCTGACCGACGGCGCCACCTGGATCGCGGACAAGCCCGCGCAGTGGAACGGCAGCCTGCTGCTGTTCAGCCACGGCTTCGGACCGACCGCCGCTGCCGACGCCCCGTCGACCGCGGTGCGCCAGGCCCTGCTGGACGCCGGCTACGCCCTCGTCGGCTCCTCCTACGACCCGAACGGCTCGATGTGGGCGCTCGACTCGGCCGAGCGGGATCAGTTCGCCACGCTCACCGCGTTCCGCCGACAGGTCGGCACGCCGACCCGGGTCATCTCGGTGGGCCAGTCCATGGGCGGCCTCATCAACGCTCAGATCGCCCGCGACGGCGCGGGACGCGTCGACGGCTCACTCGGCCTGTGCGGCCTGGTCGCGGGCGGCGTAGATCTGGACAACTACCAGCTGGACGCCGAGTACACCCTGGCCACGTTCTTCGACCCTGCCGACGCCGACAAACTCGTGAACCTGGACAGCCAGACCGACGCCGGCGCCCTCGCCGACCGGCTCACGAAGGCGGTGGAAACGGCACAGCAGACCCCGGCGGGACGCGCCCGGATCGCCCTGGCCGCCGCCTACCTCAACCTGGCCGACTGGGCTCCCGGCCAGCAGCCTCCCGCGCGCGACGACTTCGCGGGCCAGGAGGAGCAGCAGTACGCATGGCTCGCTCAGGGCCTGCTCGGGTTCATCGTCCCGGCACGCTGGTCGGTGGAGCAGTCCGCCGGCGGCAACACGTCCTGGAACAAGGGCGTCGACTACGCCGGGCTGCTGCGCAAGTCCGCCCACGCCAAGCAGGTCGAAGCGCTCTACCGCGACGCCGGGCTCGACCTGCGCACCGACCTGAACCGGCTCACCCGCGGTGCGGACGTCACAGCCGACTCGGCCGCAGTGGCTCATCTGAAGCGGACCTCCACCGCCGGACAGGGCCTGGACATGCCGCTGCTGGACATCCACACCACCGCCGACCAGTTGGTGCCCGTCGAGCAGGAATCGGCCTTCGCCGGGCGGGTGCGCAGGGCCGGAGACTCCGCACTGCTGCGACAGGCCTATGTGGCACGTCAGAGCCACTGCAACTTCACCACCGCCGAAGTGCTCGCCGGGCTGCATGCCGTGGAGCACCGGCTGGACACCGGGCACTGGGCCAACTCCGCCACCACCTCCGAACTCCAGCACAGCGCCGACGAACTGGGCCTCGACGGCGCCGCCTTCACCGACTACCGGCCGAATCGTCTGACCGGTACCCGCTGACCCCGAAGCGTCCCCTCCCCACTCCACGCTTGCGCGCCTCAGGAGCCCTCCGTGTCCATGACGACCAAACCCTCCGCCAGAACCGCCACCGGCCGCGGACTGACCACCGGCACCCTGGTCGCCGGTCTCCTCGCCGTCTGCCTCGCCCAGATCGGTCTGGCCATACCGGCCACCCTCAACGGGCTGTTCCAGTCCGACCTGCACCCGGTCGGCTCACAGCTCACCTGGATCTCCGACGCCTTCCTGCTCCCGGTCGCCGTACTGGAGCTGACGTTCGGCCTGCTCGGCGACCTCTTCGGCCGCAAGCGGCTGCTGGTCGGCG
The DNA here is from genome assembly GCF_044763085.1 of Streptomyces sp. NPDC096311. NCBI lineage: Bacteria > Bacillati > Actinomycetota > Actinomycetes > Kitasatosporales > Streptomycetaceae > Streptomyces > Streptomyces sp. NPDC096311. Next base: position 50,316 of record NZ_JBIWFN010000016.1, on the reverse strand, counting down.
GCGCTTCACTGCTGGCCGTGGGCGAGCTGGTCAGCGCCACCGCCCCCGGCATCCACCAACTCTGGGCCGGACAGGCCCTGGCAGGCCTGGGCGCCGCCGCCCTCTTCCCGACGTCACTGGCCATCCTGGCCGCCGGCACCACCTCACCCGCACAGCGGGCCCGGGTCATCGCGATGTGGGCGGCCCTGCTCTCCACCGGCGGATTCCTCGCCCCGCTGCTCGGAGGCATCACCGCCACCTACGGCTCGTGGCGATGGTCCTTCGTCGTGGTCACCGCCATCGCCGCGGCAAGCGCCGCCGTCAGCACCCTGTTCGTCGTCAACTCCAGAGCCCCTGAAGGGCGTTCACTCGACGTAGCGGGCCAACTGACGATCGGTCTCGGCCTGTTCTCTCTGCTCTACGCCATCATCCAGGGCCCGACGGACGGCTGGGCCTCACCGTCGATCGTCATCGCCTTCGTCCTGGCGGCCGTGTTCCTCGCCGCCTTCGTCCTGGCCGAGAAGCACGCCAAGTCCCCGCTCCTTCGCCTGGACCTGTTCCGCAACCGCGCCTTCGCGGTGGCCTCGGTCGTGGCCGTGGTGGGCATGTTCGCCTTCCTGGGCACCGCCTACTCCGTCAGCATCCGGCTCGGCCCGGTACAGGACCAGGCACCGATGCGGACAGCCCTGGCATTCGTCCTGCTCAACGGCATCACACTGGTGATGCTGCCACTGACCGAGCGGCTCCTGAGAACCGTGGCACCCGGGCTGCTGCTCGGCGCGGGGCTGCTGCTGATCGCGGCGGGAGACTACTGGACGGCCACACTGCCGATCACCGACAGCGCCTTCACCTCACTGATCCTGCCGCTCGGCCTCGTCGGCCTGGGCTTCGCGATCACCGTCTCGTCGATCACGGCAACAGCCGTCAACACCGTGCCAGTGCACCTGGCCGGCATGGCCAGCGCCACCACCAACCTCCTGCGAGACTTCGGCTTCACCCTCGGCCCGGCCGTCATCGGCGCCGTAGCCCTGAGCCGCGCGGCAAGCAACTTCTCCGACTCCCTGCACGACTCCGCCCTGCCCGGGGCGCTGAAAGACGCAGGCACCGCCGTACTCCAAGAAGGCGGCCCACTCGCGGTCAACGGCGCCTCCGCAGCCTCACCAAAACTGGCCGACCTGCACCCACTCGCCCTGCAAGCCCTCGGCCATGGCTACTCCATCGGCTTCGCCGTCTGCGGCACAGCCGCACTCCTCTCCGCACTACTGACCCTCATCACACTCCGCGACCGAACCGCCCCGCGTGACCATTCCTCAGAGCACTGAGGCGTGTGTCGACAGTGGATCAAGCAGTGCCCGACTCGGTGAGTCATGAAGCAGCGCGTACCCTCTCAAGGCCCTGATCATTTGTGCCTGGAGAGCTCGTATGAGTTTGGATCTGGTGTCCGTCGACCGCGCGCCGGCCGCCGGGGCTGTTCTGCTGACCGGCATCCCCGGGAGCGGGAAGTCCACGGTGGCCGCTGCGCTGGCTGGCCGCCTGCGGATGTCGGCCCACATTGAGGTGGACGCACTCCAGGAGATGATCGTCAGCGGTGGGCAATGGCCCTCGCCGGCCGCGAACCCGGAAGCCGACCGGCAGATCTTCCTGCGCGCCCGCAATGCGTGCCTTCTGGCGGACAGCTTCGCGCGGGCCGGTTTCATCCCCGTACTCGACGATGTCGTGGTCCGCCGCTCCCACCTCGACTTCTATCGCTCGACGCTGGCGGCCCTGCCGCTCCACCTCGTCGTCCTGGCTCCCGGGCCGACGGTGGCGCGGCGGCGCAATCAGGCTCGGGAGAAGGTCCTGGCCACGGACTGGTCGCCGCTGGATGAAGCGATGCGCTCCGAGCTCCGGCACCAGGGAATCTGGATCGACAACGCCGCGCAGACGGTTGAAGAGACAGTCGACGCGATCCTGTCGGTGACCGGTCTGGCGTCCAGCTCTGAAGTCGATCAACCTCCGCGATGATCGCCAGGGCGTGCGCGGAGATCTGACAGACACCCAGTGGGACCCCTTGGCACCGTTGTTGCCCGGGAGCAACGAGCCGGGACGTCCGCCGATGTGGACGAGGCGTCAGCTGATCGACGGCATAAGGTTTTCGGACCCGCATCGGCGTCCCGTGGCGTGACGTCCCGGAGAGTTCAATCCGGTCGAAGTGTGCGGGCGCACCTGAAGAGGTCACTGGCCAACCTCACCAAACACAGCCTCGACCGGCTCACCGCACTGGTGAAGACGCTGCTCAAGCCGATGCAGTACCGCACCCGCCCCGTCGAGGGACTCATCGCCAAAACCGAGCTCGACCTCCCACCTCCACAACCCCGGCCGTCAAAGATCTCCTAGAAATAGGAGGCCACCAGGTCGCGGTCCACCGTGATGGTGTCGCGATCCAGTGCGGGCAACCCCAGGTGGTCACAGATCAGCTGGGTCAGCTGCTCCTCGTAGGACTCGTTCTGATGGTCAAGTCCGGCCGCCGTAATGAGGGGGGCCATCCTGTTGGGCCAGTATTCTCCGACGTAGTCGGGACCCTCGTAGTCGATGCAGGACATTACCTGGCCATCCTGGTAGTGGTACGCCTTGGGCCCGTGGGCCTTGGCAACGCACGGGTTGGGAACGAACACCATCAGCTCAACGCCCTGGGGGCACAGCTCGCGGTAGTCGATCTCGTCGTAGTCGTCGCTGCTGAACATGTGGTGCACGATCACGCCCCAGTCGCCGGCTGCTGTGTCGTTGCCGTAGGCGAACGGCGGCCGGTGCCGCGCGGACAGACGATCGGCCATGGCAGCCAGACTGGTTCCCTTGAAGTAGACCAGGACGGTTTCGTCTTCCCGGTACCGCTTTTCTTCCATCCACGCTATGACGCCGCAGCCGATCCAACTTGTCATGCTCGGCAACATAACCGGCGCCACTGACATTCCAAGGCCCAGAGCCGACACACGACGCCGAGGTCAACCGCCTCACCCGCGCCGTCGGAGCAGAACACTCCGGTCGCCGACTCACCCGCCCACCCGCTGAAGCGCTCAGTCACATCCAACCGCCGTGACCCGCACCGTTATAGATCTCTAGCCGTCGCCCGCAGAGGCGGAGCGTTCAGGGACATTCCCGTGGGCATTGGCGCTTACCGCGCTCTCTGGGGCGCGAAACTTGCTGGTCGGCTCGGGGTTGATGGGGCATGCTGCACACGTGATTGAGCGAGAAGCCGCAGTTCGGATCGCTGAGGAAGAACTCGACCGCGAGTATCAAAAGTGGTCGGCTGCGGGCGTGGACTCGATACGCACGGCTGTGGTGCATGTCAAGGAGCACGAGCTGGTGTGGATCATCTACTGGCAGTCCGTGGAGTTCATGCGCACAGGGAACCCCAGCGCCATGCTGGTCGGCAACGGGCCGTACCTGGTCGACCGCATCGACGGGGGGCTGCACCAGATCGGCGTCGTGTCCGCGAGGGGCGGGGAGTGGGAGGCCGACTACCGCGTTCGCATGCGGGGCCTGGCTGTCCGTACCCCGATAGACGATCTACACGATGAGATATGCGAAGTTGCCGCCACACGCGGGCGCATGCAGGCCACGCGCACTCTACGGCAGGGGCTGCCGGTGCTGTCTCCTGCCCACGCCCTCCAGTACGTGAGCGGGTTGCTGGACGGCAATGCCCCGGCCCACCTCGTGGCCGTCGCCGCCGAGCAACTCGTCGAACCCATCAATCCAGTGCTTGCTGTCAAGACCATCCGCCAGGGAAAGCCCTCCCGGGCGACCTGACTCTCGCGGGTTGACTTCTCCGTGGGGAAGCCGCTTTGAGCATCACAGTTGGCCGGAGAACAGCGACGCGTTCATGGTGCTGATGTCGGTTCTGGTGAAGTCGGGCGCGATGCCGGGGCCGACCTCTGTGCTGGGCTCATGGAGGGTGCGCTGAAGCCTTGCAGGCCGGGTGTGGTCGCACACGTGCGGGCTGCATCAGCTGATCGGCCCGGGCGCGCAAGTGGAGCCGCGCTGCGCGGCCTCAGCGAGGGTACGCGCCTCGCCTGGGGCTGCGTCAGCCGACCATGTCGAAGCAGGCCCGGGCCCGGGTGAAGCGGCGGCCGGCCAGGTCGTCCCGGCGAATCACCCAGTAGATGATGCCCAGTTCGCCTTCGGTCAAGTCGTCGCCACCGACCTCCGCGAGCAGCACCCAGTCGCCCGGGCCGTGGTCGTGCTCCGTGATGGGATCTCCGTTCCAGACCCAGGGGTAGCCGCCTATCTGCACCGGTCCGTCCGTCTGCATCTCGCCGCAGGTCTCCCACCACACCGAGCCCAGCTCGCTGCCGTGCGGGAACTCCTCGGTGTCCGAGCCGCGGTTGGGCAGCGAGGACTCGATCGTCAGATATAGGTCTTGGGCCGGGTGGACCTGCGGCGGCCACTCGCCGCCCGGACCGCGTTCGGAGACGGACGTGCCGGCCGGGACGTAGACGAGCCGGAACCAGTCGTCACCGATCCACGGGTCCTCCGTGTCCGCGAAGAAGAGCAGCGTGCCGTCCTTCGGCAGCGGGAGGTCCGTCGCGCCCGGTGGGATGGCTGCGAGGTCGACCGAGACGAGGAACGGCAGGTCCGGAACGGGCTCGTCCTCGGGCATCGGCGGCAGCCCGCCGAGCCGTCCGGCCACCGGGCCGTCGGACGGCGCCTGACCAGCGGGGCTCAGCATCGCGCAGAGACGGACGGTGCCGAGCCACCGCTCGACCTCGTCCTCCGGCAAGCCACGGCTGCGGGCTTCGTCGCGGAACGGATCCATTGACCTCATTTCGCAGAGTATGCCAAGGTCGATCATGACCGCCTACCACGATGAAGTGAACCGGTCACGGGCTTGACGGCCGACGCCGCCCTGACCGACCCGGCCCGCGCCGGCGGGCGCTGTCACCAAGCTGAGCACCGGAGTAACCAACTGGGACACACAGTGGTTTCCCCATGGCCAAGTGAAGCTTGGGGGCCTGTGTCAGGCGATCGATGGGAGTCCAGGTGGGACTGACGCCGATCAGCGAGTGGGAAAGGAAGCCAGGGCAAGATCCCACTGCTCAGCTGCGTGAAGAAGTGCAGCTGCATCCACGTGCACCGTCACGAAGTACTGGTAGATGTCCGCCCTGTGGTCTCCCTGCTGCCATAGGGGCGCCGCCTCCAGGGAGAGGTGCACGCGAATCGCCGCCCCGGCCTCGCTTCGGTCGGCGAGGCTGAAGGCCAGAACTGGCTCGTTGAACCACGTGTCCGGAGACACATAGCCATCGGCATCAGGTCGGGTGACGGCCACTGTCCCCTTGGCCACCCCCCGCAGCCAGACGGCGACCTGGCGGGCCTCGTGGGTCAGCAGAGACGGATCTGCAAAGGACCATCTCCCCTCGGAAGTTGCTACCGTGCCGCCGACGACCAGCCAGTTGTCGTCGTAGCGGTTGCCTCGGGCCGCGGCGAACTCATAACGCAGCGGGCGGAGTTCGACACTGGTTGCGTGATCACTCAAAAGCACCGCAACAGGATGTCATGGCCCTCGATGCACCCCACGGCGCGTGCGGATGATCAGGGTGCTGCTGCGGCAGGCACGATCTTCGCGGCCTCTGCCAGCTTCGCCGCGCGCACGGCGCTGTCCAGTGTGGAGCGGATCGGATCGAGCACAAGGTCGTAGGTCTCCGAGGACTCCGGCGGCGCCGATCACGGTTTTCAGCGTTCTGGGCTGCTCCGCACTCCTGAATTGTCCTCTCTCACCGTCATCAGTGACATCGCAGGGTCGCGGTTTCCGGGGCAGGGCGGCTCATACTCCAGCTGTAGATCGTGCTCCGAGAGAGGCGCGTCGGCGAGGGACGGCCGTTATTCCAGCCACATCCCGTCGCGCATGATGACTCTCCCACGTAGTTCTGGCTCGCCGCGCCAAGCGCGCACAGTCCTCGGGACCACGCGTACATACAGAAAGGAATCCTCTTCCACACGTGGATCCCACCCGAACTTGTCAGCGAACGCCTCCACTGCGACTTCGGGCACCTCGTGGTCCGGGAAGCACTCCGCCTCACCCTGGAGGAGCACCACGTCGAAGGTGTCCGGTAGCGACAGGCGCACGCGCGGCTCTTTGCGGACGTTGCGCGCAGTCACGGAAGTGGCGCTGGTGCACATCCACACTGCTCGCCCATCCCACAAGAACCACAGCGGCACCTGGTGCGGCCCGTGATCAGGGTGAGCCGTCGACACCCACACATCCCGCTCGGTAACGAGCCGCTCCAGAGCGTCGCGCCTACGCTCCGCCGTCTGGCGACGAACGATTCCTGTGGTCTCCATGAGGACCGACCCTAGCCAAGCAGGCGTGAAGCGCGCCTGAGGCGCAGGACCTACTACCAGCGGCCGATGAACCCCTCAGCGCGGACCAGCTGAGCCGGTGGGCCGGGGTCGTGAACGGGCCGGACAGCAACACTGATGAACAGGCGCTGGATCTCGTTGCAGGTCAGCGGGATCAGGTCGCCCGGCGTGGGGCGGTGTGCGTGTTCGTCGGCGAGGAAGGCATGGGCCACCATTGCCAGGGTTACCCAGCGGGCCCAGGAAGGGTAGCGGCGGACCTGGTGCTCATCCAGTCCGGCCAGCCTTGGCCGGTCTGCCGCAGTCGGTACGGCCGCTCACCGCGGCCGTGGTCGCCGTGGACGCGGCCCACGAAGGCCACGACCCGGTCCATCATGTCGGCGCCTGGCGGCGACAGCGGCTCGACCTGTGGCGCACCGGCGGCCGTATGCGGCACTCGCCCCTGCTCCGGGCGGCGCTGACCTGCATCGTCAGGTGAAGGACTAGGGGTGGTGGAGGCAGTACCCGCCCACCCCGATCGTGGCGATCCCGGTGAGCAACAGGAAGACGACGAACTTGATGTTCGACGCACGCTCACGGCGTTCGTGGTCGGGGTCGGCAGTGAGGAGGGACGGGTCGGCGGGCGCATAACGGAGGGGAACGTCGCGGCCGAGGGACTCGGCGATGTCCCGAATGCCCTGCGTGCACAGCGCGGTGACCTCGACGCCCTCGTGGGTGGTGAAGGCAACGACGGAAGCATGGCTGATGCTCTCGGTGCCCTCGCCGTCCGTACAGACATCCCTGGTGACGGCGACCACCCGGCCCTGGACGGTGACGCCTGCCGCCAGCTGAGCGGCCCTGGCGCGCGTGGACTCGCCGTCCCGGCTCAGCGCGACGACGAGAAGCAGAAGTCCACCGACACAGATCAGCCCCCACTGCCAGCCCCACACGAAGAACGACTGGACGACCAGCCCGAGAACCAGCAGGAACACCATGCAGTTCGGGATGCCCACCCCCGAGGTCCGCCCCTCGCTGTCCAGCATGAGGTAGAACTGCTCCGGCCGCCGCCGCGGAAACCGCACCGGGAACTCCTGCCCCACCCATGCCACTTGTACGCGGTCGCCGCGCTTGTTCTCGTGCCGCAGCCTGAACTCCCGCCCGGTGGCCGGGTCCTGGTACGCGATCGTCACCGGTATCGCGTGCTCACCGGACTCACCGTGCCCCGGCGGATGCACCTCCACGACCCGCGCCATCACCCACACCGCCCGCTGCGGACGGGTCAGCCCGGCCAGCGAACACGCATAACCGACCAACGCCAGCCCCGTGGGCAACGTCCACCACAGCCCGAGTATCCCCTGCACGTCCATCCGACAAGGCTCTCTCTACCGGGACCCCTACCAATCCCAGGTTCACCTGGACCAACTTCCAATCCCCCTCTGCTTGAACTCCCGCTGCCGGGTTGAACAGCACAGAAGCTGCCCACCAAGGCTTCGTCGTTCCGTTCGGTCAACGGCATCGCGTAACAGGTCCCGCAGTTTCAGTGGGAGTTCGTCGGGCACCGCCCGGCGGCGAGCGAGGAGACCAGCGCCACCCCCAGCCCAGCAACCGCGCAGCCGAACTTCGCACCCCATTCGGCGATACGAGTGATCTTGCTCGATGTGAAGCGGCGCGCGGGCGCAGGCGTGGGCGAGCACCGTGGGGCGGTCGCCGTACGCGCCCTGCACCCACGCCTCGTCGCGCACTTCCCCCAGGCCGACCGCCCCGGCTCCGGCCAGGCGGTGCGTGCGCAGGGAGCCACGAGCAGCTCGTCCTGGCGCAGCACGGTCGTGGTGACACCGTCGGCCGACGGCAGACAGGACGGCGAGTGCCTCTTTCGGACAGCAACGGGGCGACGAGGGATCGGGTCCGCGGGGGCGTCCTGGTCTCGTCTCAGATCCGGGATGGGGCTTGTGCGGTGGTGTAGCCAGCGCGTCATGCTGGTCTCTCCACAACAGAGAGGGGGCCTCGTGAACTACAGAGAGCACGCCATCAAATATGCGACGGACCGCGGCTGGGAGCACGTACAGGGCTCGATGACGCTGGGCTCTACCAGGGTGGCGGTCGATGAGTTCCGTAAGGGGCACAAGGTTGTGGTGGCGACGTTCATGAACTTCGACGCGCTCACCGACTGGTCCGATTACTGGACCCTTGGCCACTACGACTTCGGGGACGGACGACACGGCAGAATCGAAGCGGTGCAGTCCAACGCGGCACAGAAACAACTGAGCCTGGAGAGGGCCCTCGATGAGCCCGCGTAGGTCGGTACCTCGGCCCCGGTAGGCGCTTGGTCTTCGTCGATTCACTCCCTCGGACAGGCGTGTTGACAAGTGACCTGTTAACGGTTGGACGGCTTGTGCAGATCGGCTTGGCAGGGTGCGGCCGACTGGCCATAGTGGCCAGGGTGGAACCACTGGCAGTCGGGCATGTTGCTGATTGGATCACCAGCAGGCTCGTCGATCGTGAGCGGAGGCGCCTCAACCATCGGTTGCTCGACGACTCTGTGGACGATCACGGGCGTGGCCGCTCTGACATTGTCTTCACCAAGCTGATGATCGAGTACTACGCTCACGGACTCACGCAGGCACGTCTGAGCTTCGGCGTCAGCATGGTCGCCTCGACGGTCGGCGGAGTCGTCCTCCTCGTGGGGGTCGCCTTTGCCATCTTCCAACGAGGGGCAGGCAGTGATCACTACGTGTCCATTGTCCCAACGGTGGCCGGGATCCTGACTACCGCGATCGGAATCCTCTTCAACCGTCAGGCCGACAAGGCGCTCCGGCACATGGAAAGCCAGAGCAAGACGCTGCGGCAGGACATGAGGGAGCTTCATCACGTGCGCAGGCCAACCGGCAGACTCGTCAACCAGGTTGGCCGTCGACATCATCGCTGCGGGCTCCGTATAGGCTGGTGCGTGTGGATGTGACGGGGTGTCTTGGGTGTGACCTTGTGACCGGGCGCCGGGAGTTGCCCGGGGGCGTCCTGCACGAGACCGCGGCTTGGGTGGTGAATCACGTCGTCGGGCCGATGAATCTCGGCACCTTGATCGTCGGTCCGCGGGACCATGTCGTGGCCATCGCGGAGCTCGACGACGCGGCAGCGGCGGAACTCGGCCCCTTGCTGCGCGATACCGCTCGTGTCGTGGAGACGTTGTGCCGGCCTGAGCAGACCTACGTCTGTATGTGGTCGCACGGCCGCGACGCGCGCAAGCACCTGCACATCGTGGTCCAGCCGGTGACCGCGGAGGTGCGGGCCCGCTACGGCGGGCTGCGCTCTGAGCAGCTCCAGGCCCGGATGCTGGCGGACGGTGACGAGCCGGACAGCACGGATGTCGAGCAGTTCTGCGAGCGGGCTCGCGAGCTGTTCCGAGTGATCACCGACAGCAGCATCGAAGGCCGCAGCTGATCACCGGTGCCGGGCCAACGCCACGGCGCAGTCGGGCGAGGATACGCGAGGAAGCACTGCTTTCTTCTCCACCGTGCACCCTCAACGTGAGGTTGGAAAAGGCTCAATGTCGCAGCTTCCCCAGGTCACCGCGTTCATGAACTACAGAGAGTGACGTTCGTTCCTGGTCGACGGGTACATCGGCGACGCATGAACATGCGAGCTCAAAAGTCCGTAATGGCGGCCCGGGACTCTCGGGCTGACGAGCTTCCCGGCGGGGCTGTGAGCCAGGGGCTTCGATCATGCCTGACGCCGGGTCACTAGGCCGCCATACAGCGGGCCGTCACGCACCGCAACCGTCAGGTTGCCGAGAAGACCTCAATGAGCTCAAGAGCGCGGCGGCAAGACCTCGATCACCGTGACCGTGCCGACAACAGGTCGGGGTTCGTGCATGGTGATCACATCGCCGCACTTCAGATGCCTCCACCGCTCGGGGCTCCGTGCCGGACTTCCCAGCCCCGCCACTCGCACCAACGGCGGCTGCGGTCGAGCATCGCCGGAGTACGTGTCGGCCGGATGCCGACCGGACGCACGCTCTCGGGCTCGTCCTCCACCGTCGCGCGGGCCTGGATGCACAACCCGCTCAGGTCCCGCAGAACCTCGAACTGCTCGTCGACCGCAAGGCCCTCGAACCACTCGCCCCCCGCACGAGCTGACGCAGTCACTGCGCGAGCTCGGTCAGCCTGACCGTTCGCTGGCCCATCCAGCCACCTCGTGATGCAGCTCAGACCAGCACCTCCGCAAGCTATCGACGCAGATCGCGACGTATGACTGGAGCACTGGGCCCGCTCGGGACGCCGGAGCCTCCAAGACCAGTGGAACAGAGGGCCCTGCGGAGCGCCTTCAACGGGTACGGGGTTTCCCTGTCCTCGTCCTGGATCTTGAGGTAGAAGTCCGTCAGTACTGCGGCGAGCGGTGCGTGACGGGAGAGGATCGCCCTGGCCTCCTGCGGTCCGTCCGGTGGGTTCTCCCCTTCCGCACATGCGCGAATAAGCGCCACGCGTTCTTTCCGGTCGTATCCGTACAGCGCCGTGATCAGCCAGTTCACCAGCCAGCTGAGCGTGTAGCAGCGATCGTAGGTCCTGTGCAGTGCGAAGAAGCTGGTCTCGGACGGTGACAGATCAAATTGGGAGGAGAGGGCGAGGCCATAGTCGGCGAAGTAGAGGCGTCGGCCGTCGGTCAGGATGTTCTGAAAGTGGGCGTCGAAGTGCAGGAGCCCGCGAGCATTCATGAAGGATGTGCCGGCCTCCAGCTCGCCCTCCACCAGGGAGCAAGCCCGGTCAGCAGGCTCTTCACCAGCCTGTACCTGCTCGGCGAACCACTCGTGCAGGGTCTGTGGGATGTACTCCAGGAACAGTGCGAGGCTCGCAGAGGACTGTTGAAGGGCCTCGATACGACGGCGTACCTCCGGCCGGCCTCCCCAATAGGCCACGGCCCGCTCCACGTCCGCGAGTTCTTGCGGAAGCGCGGCCGTGTCCGGAAGCACGCGCCAGTGGTACATCATCGGGAACCCCTGGTACTGCCCTCCGAGCACCCAGTTCGTCGTCATGGTGTGAACGGCGAGCTCTCGCCACGCTCCGAAACTAGGCCCGCCGACGCCGTACTGGCAGAAGGTGGGGAGCCCGAACAGGTTGGCCGTGGACCGTACATGTTCCGGCAGCCGCTCCAAATCCGTGAGCGGCACCCGCTTCACGAAGACCGGCTTCCCGTCAACCTCCAGCAGCGCGGACTTCCCGCCGATACCGGAGCCGAGCGGCACGGCGGCGTCCACAAGCTCGCCCAGCCGGTGATCACTTCGCAGGGCGAGTGAGGTGGAGACCGAGCTGTAGGCAGCCAAGCGCGCGTCTTCGGACATATCGGGATACTCAACCGCTACATGCATCGGAATGCCGACCTCGTTTCCACCATGTCCACGAGCGTCCACCAACTGCTGCCTCTGCACTGTAGATGAAGGTCGATGAGGTCGTGGTCGCCGTCATGGTGACGACGCGCCATCGTCCGGCAGTTGCGCTCCCGTGTCTCGACTCTCGGGCGGATCCGCCCTCGCTTGCGGCCACGCCCCGACCCGTACGTCACATGAGTCGCCGAACGCTCGCTCGCCTGGATCATGCACGCACGTCGGCATGCCCGGGACTTCGAACCGCTAGTCCAGCACTCTGAGGGTCCGATCACCCTGGGCGGCGATCACGCTGATGACCCGTCGGCTGACCGGGGCCAGAAGAGCCTGGCCCCTTACCTGCCGCACAGGCCTCCTGAGCTGCCCAGTCTGTCGCCAGGCACCATCCACGCCAGGGCTCTCGGGCTTGCATCCCGTCGTCCTCACCGGCCCCCTGTGCGAGACGTCCTCGCTCTCAAACGATCAGTAGAGGCGCAAGGACCTGGGCCCCTCGCCGCTGGGGCCTCAGCCGGTCTTGGCACAGATCGCGTAGACGGAGGCCGTGTAGTACGGCTCGTAGCCGCCGTTCAGGAACCCGGCGGTCCAGCCGACGGGCGTGGTGCCGGAGAGGATCGGGTTGGAGTGCAATTCCGAGCCATACGATTGGGCGTCAGAGCTGGGCAGGTACCAGCCGCCCCCGGTGGCGATCTCGCCGTCCGGGCACGTGGCGTCCACGTCGACCACGTCCAGGACGCCGACGTTCTTCGACACGGTCACCACGTGCACGCCCGCCAGACCGGGGGTTCCGGCGGGCCCCTGCGGACCCGTGGGTCCGGCCGGGCCCTGCGGCCCGGTGTCTCCCTGCTGACCGGCCGGCCCCGCCGACCCCTGCGCCCCGGTTTCCCCCTTCGGTCCGGTGTCCCCCTTCGGTCCAGCGGGCCCCTGCTGGCCGGTCTGCGCCCAGGTGACGGACTGCTCGTGGGACCGGCACACGGAGCCCACCTCGACGAGGCGCAGGTGACCGCTCGAGTTCACGCATCCCTGAATCGTGCCGTCCGCGGCAATGTACGACTGCTCCCCGCCGGTGGCCGACGCGAAGTCCGCAGACGTCGCCACGAGCACGACAACGGCGGCAGCGGCCGCCGTAACGGCACGACGAATGAAGGTCACAGGTCCCCCCCGGGATCGTTAGTCCCTCGGCCGGAACATCCGACCGAGGCGACACAACTATCCCAAGAACAAAGCACATTGACGATGTGTATGTGAACTGTAAAGTCGCCGGATCGTTGATAGTCGGCCCCGGGTACCGGCCGGCCCTTCATCCTCGGCCTGCAGCCCCAGGAAAAGCGACCGCATCCAGGGCCTGGTTGCGCTGCAGCCGCGAGCCCCAAGCGGCTATTCGCCGACCCGGGCTACGACCACGACAAGTGCCGCCGCCTGCTGCGGAAGGGGAAGGGGAACATCAAACTCTTCATCCCCTGACGTGATGTCGCCCACGGCTCTGGCCTGGGGCGCATCGCGTCTTTCGCCTGGCCGCACCAGTTCAAGCGACCACGCCTCCGCTAGGGCACCGAGCCGAACTTACTCCCGAGCGTCGCCGTGCGATTGTCTGAACGAGGCGGAGACGGCCGTGGCGTGGGCGTGGTTGAGAGCATGCGGAGTTCCGGACCCGGACAGGAGCAGGGGCTGGTGACTGTCCGGTTCGGCAGGGGCTGCACCGGCTACGCGCGCCGCGTTGACAAGTCAGCCCGCACGCCGGCCTCCATCGTTGTGACGTTCGCGCCGGAGATTCACGCCTGTCCGAGTCGGCCTGAGCGCCGCAGAGGGGTCCGGGCTTTTGTGGCTGACGCGGCGCGGGAGACATCTACCAGACGTCGTGCGGGCTCTCGATGATCGCGTGCGGAGGCAGCTTCGGCCGTGACACGATGACGGCCGTTGACCCAAAAGGCCGAAGCCGCGTAGGCGTCGGGGTTGCATGCAAAGCGACGGGCGGAGAGCTGAGACATGGTCGCCTTCTACTCCTCCGCACTGGACGGAGTCGCCTCCAATCCGGCCCTTCCCACACCGCTGCTGCTACGACTGATCGCCTTCGACGGCGGGGGCCACGGCCCGCCCTTCCAGGCCCTCCACCGGCCGATGCTGCCCGAGTCGGCCGTGGCGGCTGTCCTCGCCCACCCGGTCCTGGACGCGCGAGTCGAGTTCGCGATGAGCGGCCAGGCGGATGCCGAGCAGCGGGCCCGGCTCGCGGACGACCCCTCGCCCAAGGTGCGGGCCGCCGTCGCAAGCGGACCCGAGTGGTCCCACGATCACCGGACGAAGGTCCGTCCGCTGCCGGATGCCGTGTGCATGCGTCTCCTGGAAGACCCCGAACCGTCCGTACGTAGCGCACTGTTGCACTCGCGCCACTTGGCGCCGACCTTCCTCGCCTCGCTGGTCCGGCATCCCGATCCGGCCGCACGACGTGCCGCCCTGCGGGTATGGGACGACCTCACGGCGGACGGGCACGCCACGCTGCTCGACGACCCCGACCGTGACGTACGGCGGTGGGCTGCGCTGTGCACGTGTCCTCACGACGCACGGCTCACGGCGGCGCTGCTCCTCGACCCCGCCGCCCGGCCCGAGGCGCTGCGCCGTGGGCTTCTCGACCGCGCGGACGCCGAGCGGTTCCTCGCCGAGGGCGTCCACCTGGTCGAACTCGCCGGTAATCCGTCCCTGCCGGCCGACCTCGTGGACCGTCTCGCCATCGACCCCGACGAAGGGGTGCGGCTCGCCGTCTCCCTCCGGCCCGAGCTGACCGAAGCCCGACGCGCCGCCATCGACTTCACAGTGGCCCCGCACGCACGGGATGACGTGGACTGGGTGGCGGCCGGCATCTCCGATCAGGACGTACTGCACCGGGCCGCGACCTCCGCCCATCCTCTGCTGCGTCGCGCCGCGGCCCGCAGCCCCCATCTGCCAGCCGATCTGCTGCGGCTGCTGGCCGAGGACACGGACATCCTCGTGCGTACCCACCTGGCTATATATCACCCCGACACCCCGGAGGAGGTCCTGATGAGCGTGTACGCACGGCTCGGCGGGACGTTCTCCGCCTGGATGGCGACCGGCCACCCCCGGTTCCCCCGCGAGGGGCTCGCCGCCCGCTACGCGGACCATCCGGACGGGATCTACCGACAACTGGTAGTCCGCGACCCCGCCGCCGACCCCGACCTGATCGAGCGACTCAGCCACGACCCGGACGTCTGGACGCGCCAGGCGGCGGCACGCGACCCGCGCCTACCGCTCCCCCGGCTCCTCGAGGCCCTCGCCCTGCCCGAGCTGGCCTCCAGCGCGGGTGCCAACCCCGCCCTCCCCCCCGGGTGAGATGGCCGTGGTCATGGACGAGGCCGGGGTGCCCGCATGACGAGGAGCGCCTGGAGCGACGCGGCCGAGGTACTCGCAGCTGACGTACTGGCGGACGAACCTCACGTTGCGGCAGATCGCGCCGCTGTTCAGGATCTCGGGGTCCCGGCCCGATCGGATCCTGAACCATCTCGCCCTGCAGATGGCGATCTCGCCGCCCAACGAGCCGCGCAAAGGCACCATGTACATCGTGGACGGAACACTGGTGCCAACCCGCGACCGCAGCATCTCCGCATCGAGCAAGAACTACCGGAACTGGACGAACTTGCGGATCGTCATCGACGCCAACGCATCCGGCGTTGACCGGTCCTGTCGCGGAGCTCCGATCATCGCCGACGGAGAAGCCAACGACACCTGAGTGCCCAGCAGGAGGCCGAGAACCGGATTCACCGCACAGCACGCGCCCGCGTCGAGCACGCCCTGTCCCGCCTGAAGAGCTGGAAGATCCTGCGGGACTGCGGGCTCAAGCACAACGGCGTCCACCAGGCCATGCTCGGCACCGCCCCACTTCACGATCTTGCCCTCACGGTGCAACTCTCACCCCCTACATGACAGCCTTTGGGCATTCACGGTCCGGGGCAGACATGCGGGCGTGACGGCGAGCTCGTCCTGGATGCTCGTCAGTGCGATGTTCACGGACGAGCCGTCCAGCACCTGCAGTGGCTGGGCCGGCGCGATCTCCAGTGGCGGGACCATATCTCTGCCGGCTTGCGCCAGTTCCTTGATACCGGGGATCCCGTGTATCGCGGGCGTATCGAAAACCGCATACCCCACCGCAACGGCCCTCCGTCTCCAATGGGGGCATGAACCACAACACATCCTTGTCAGCGCCGCCCCGCCGCGCGCGCAGGATCGCGCTCCTCAGCCTGGCGATCCTCGGCATGATGAGCGCCGCGTTCGTCGTGCGGCGGCCGCTCATGATGTCGGCTCCGATGTGCATGGCCGGGCGGTGGCACGGCTGCTTCGATACGTTCAACGGTGTGGTGCTCATGACATTGGTCGCGCTGCCGTTGGCCGCGCTGGTGGTGTGGGCTCTGGCGTGCCGTCGACGTGCCGCCGGCGTCACATCGGCGTGGCGGATGTCGCTGGCCGAGGTGGGCATGGTCCACGGGACGGTGCCGTTCATATGGATGACCATGATGCCGGGCGCCGGGGCCGGCACCGTCCCCGCCCGGGTGAGCCTGGTACCGCTGCGGGACCTGGTCACGATGGGGACGGGCCAGATCGTCGGCAACCTGCTGATCTTCGCGGCGCTGGGGTTCTTCGCCCCGATGCGGTTCGCGGCGCTGGCGTCCGTGCCGCGGATCCTGGCGCTCGGGGCGGGCTGCTCGGTCCTGGTCGAAACCGCACAGTACGTCCTGCGCCTCGACCGGGTGTCCTCCGTGGACGACGTACTGGTCAACGCCATCGGCGCCACGCTGGCCGCGCTGGCGTCGCGCCGCTGGTGGCGCACTACGGTGCAAGCGCCGTCGGACCAGCCTCGCCCCGCGCCGGCACCGGCAGGCTGAGGAGCGTGTGCGGTGTGCACATGTCATTGCACACGTCCTTGCATACCTCGTTGCATACCTCCTTGCATACGTCGGCGATATGTTGCGCTGCTTAGGCTTCCGTCATGCGCGTACTGATCGTGGAGGACGAGCCCTACCTGGCAGAAGCGGTCCGTGATGGGCTGCGGCTGGAGGCGATCGCCGCCGACATCGCCGGCGACGGCGACTCCGCCCTGGAACTGCTCAGCGTCAACTCCTACGACCTCGCGGTCCTCGACCGCGACATCCCCGGCCCCTCCGGCGACGAGGTCGCCCGGCGCATCGTCGCCTCCGGCAGCGGCATCCCGATCCTCATGCTCACCGCTGCCGACCGGATCGACGACAAGGCTTCCGGGTTCGAGCTCGGCGCCGACGACTACCTCACCAAACCGTTCGAGCTGCGGGAGCTCGTCCTGCGGCTGAGGGCGCTCGACCGCAGACGCGCGTACGCCCGGCCCCCGGTCCGCGAGATCGCGGGCCTGCGGCTCGACCCCTTCCGCCGCGAGGTCTTCCGCAACGGACGCTACGTCGCGCTCACCCGCAAACAGTTCGCCGTACTGGAAGTCCTCGTCGCCGCCGAGGGCGGAGTCGTCAGCGCCGAAGAACTGCTGGAACGGGCCTGGGACGAGAACGCCGACCCCCTCACCAACGCCGTCCGCATCACCGTTTCCGCACTGCGCAAACGGCTCGGCGAACCATGGATCATCGCCACGGTGCCCGGCGTCGGCTACCGGATCGACACCGCTATGGACGGCCGTATGGACACCCTCGCCCCCGGCAGAGACACCACTGACCCCGGCAGTACACATGCATAGACGCCCAGGGCTCAGCGCCCGACTGAAACTCACCCTCAGCTACGCCGGATTCCTCGCCGTCGCCGGCGCTCTCCTCCTGACCGTGGTGTGGGTGTTCCTGCTGCGCTACGTACCCGACAACTCCCGGGGCCTTCTCGGGATCTCGCCCAACCGCTACCTCCTTGTCCACACCTTCGCCCCCGCCGCGGCCGTGGCGATGGCCTTCCTGCTCGTGTTCGGCCTCGTCGGGGGATGGCTCCTCGCCGGTCGGATGCTCGCACCACTCACACAGATCACACATGCGGCACGGGTGGCCGGGAACGGGTCGCTGTCCCACCGGATCCGCATGAAGGGCCGCCAGGACGAATTCCGTGAACTCTCCGACGCGTTCGACTCGATGCTCCAACAACTCGAGTCCCATGTCGCCGAGCAGCAGAGGTTCGCCGCGAATGCCTCCCACGAACTGCGCACCCCGCTGGCGATCTCGCGGACGCTCCTCGACGTCGCCCGCAAGGACCCCACGCGGGACCGGGGCGAACTCATCGAACGCCTGCACGCTGTCAATACGCGGGCGATCGACCTCACCGAGGCCCTCCTGCTGCTCAGCCGCGGCGACCGCGGAAACTTCACCCGCGAGAGCGTCGACCTCTCCCTCATCGCCGAAGAAGCCGCCGAAACGCTGCTACCCCTCGCCGAACAGCGCCGGATCACGCTCGACGTCACCGGCGGGGCGGCCCAGACCAGCGGCTCCGCGGAGCTTCTGCTGCGGATGGTGACGAACCTCGTTCAGAACGCCATCGTCCACAACCTCCCCGCCGACGGCACCGTGACGGTCCGCACCGAGACGCACGGCGACACGAGCGTGCTGCGGGTCGAGAACACCGGCCGTCGCCTCCCACCGGAACTGGTGCCGACCCTTACCGAACCCTTCCAGCGCGGAACGGAACGCGTACGCACCGACGAGCACGCCGGTGTCGGCCTCGGCCTGGCCATCGTGCACAGCATCGTCCGCGCCCACGGCGGGACTCTCGACCTCGTCCCCCGCCCCGCCGGCGGTCTCCTCGTCACGGTACGGCTTCCTGGCACACCGTAGGCACCGTCCCCGAGCGGGACCCACTGGATCGTTGACTGGAAAGTCGGTGCAGGCCAGGGGCCCGCCCCCATACGGGTCAACGTTCAGAACGGAAGGTCGGTTCTGCCGCCGGCCGGTCCCTCGCCGCGCCGAGTCGGCGCGCGGGCAGCTCCTTCGTCGGCCGGGCGGTGTGCCCACTCCGTCGATTCCGCAACCGGCGCGACTCCCAGGAGGCCTGAGCCGAACCAGAAGGGCTGGTCCGGACCAAAGTATTGACACCCCCTTACCTCACTCCTTAAATCAAGAGGCGATGCACGCACCCCCCACCTCAGTCGGCGCCCCCTTTTCGGTGCACCGTACGGAAGGGAGAGTCTTGGACTCCCCACGTCTCCTCCGCAGATGCCTCTTGGCGGCGTTGTCCGCAGCGCTCGTCACGGCTGCCGCCATCGTTCCCGCCCAGGCGGATCCCCCCACGGCGGCCGCGGCCGTCACCACCTTCTCCGACACGTTCGACGGTGCCGCGGGCGCGGGCGTCGACACCTCGAAGTGGCAGATCGAGACCGGAGACAACGTCAACAACCACGAGCGGCAGTACTACACGTCCGGAAGTAAGAACGCGGCGCTGGACGGCCAGGGTCACCTGGTGATCACCGCTCGCCGCGAGAATCCGAGCGACTACCAGTGCTGGTACGGGCGTTGTGAGTACACCTCGGCCCGGATGAACACCTCCGGGAAGTTCACCGGAACCTACGGCCATGTCGAGGCGCGGATGAAGATCCCGCGCGGGCAGGGCATGTGGCCCGCCTTCTGGATGCTCGGCAGCGACATCGGGCAGGTCGGCTGGCCGAACTCGGGCGAGATCGACGTCATGGAGAACGTCGGCTTCGAACCCTCGACCGTGCACGGAACCATCCACGGGCCCGGGTACTCGGGATCCGGGGGCATCGGAGCCGCCTACTCCCTGCCGGGTGGCCAGGCCTTCGCCGACGCCTTCCACACCTTCGCCGTCGACTGGGCTCCCGACTCCATCAGTTGGTCGGTGGACGGCACGGTGTACCAGCGGCGCACGCCCGCCGATCTGGGCGGCAAGACCTGGGTGTTCAACAAGCCGTTCTTCATGATCCTCAACCTCGCGGTCGGCGGCTACTGGCCGGGCGACCCCGACGGCTCCACCGTCTTCCCGCAGCAGTTGGTGGTGGACGAGGTGAAGGTGACGACGAGCGACGGTTCGGGGTCCACCGGCGGCCCGATCACCGGCCTCGCCGGCAAGTGCGTGGACGTGGCCGGGGCGAACCCAGCCAACGGCACGCCCGTACAGCTCTACGACTGCAACGGCACCACGGCCCAGCAGTGGACGGTCTCCTCCGACGGCACCATACGTGCGCTGGGCAAGTGCCTCGATGTCACCGGCAACGGCACGGCGGACGGCTCGACCGTACAGCTGTGGGACTGCACGGGCGGGCCCAACCAGAAGTGGGCCGTCAGCGCGGCCCACGACATCGTGAATCCGCAGGCCGACAAGTGTCTGGACGCGACGGGCAACAGCTCGGCCAACGGCACCCGGCTGCAGATCTGGTCGTGCTCGGGCGGCGCCAACCAGAAGTGGACCGTGAGCTGAGATTCCGCCACGAGGGACGGGGGGAACGGGGGGGACGGGGGTCCGGTGGGGTTCGCCCCGGCCGGACCCCCGTACGTGTCCCCCCGTGCTCAGCGCCCGGTGCGCCCGCACCGCTGCCTGTTCGCCCACGACCTCCCACCACGGGCGGACAGCACCAGTCGACGGCCGGTCAGCAGCCCATGGACCAGGTGTGCGGTCCGCATGCGGACCGGTCGGCCCGGACTTCGTCAACCACTGAAACAACTGATCAAGAACTGACGCATCCCCAGCCAGTGCTGTGACCGGAGATGTTTGCCGGGTTGCTCGTTGTGATGGTTGGACGTGCATCTCCAACCAGGAGGCGGAACGGCACCGCCGGTCGGGATCCGCAGGCTGACCTGGCAGGAGTTCTGGGCACGCCCTTCACCCGCTGGTCGATCCGCAAGCTCGCGGATCACCCGCGTCGGAACACCTCCCGGCCGATCACGATCGGCCGGGAGGCCCTGCGCTTCTTACAGGGCCGCCGCAGGATGTCCTTTCGGACAGATCTGGGCAGTCGGACTACCGTGCTCTCTCAGCCGGTGTGGAGGATCCGAAAACGATCAGGTTGCGCCGGATCTCGATCAACGACTTGGACTGGCGTCCAGGCCCATTGCCAAACGCTGATGCCTGGCGTGCGGGAGAACTTGATCTGCCCGCGGGTGCCTTCGACCGCGACACGCGGCCAGGATTCGGCAGTGCGCGCCCGGTCCGCGCTGTGAGAACGCAGCACATCGGCGAGGACGGCGACCGTGTCGTAGCCCTCGAAGGCGACGAACGAGGGCGCTACGGCGAGCCGTTCGCGGAGGGCCGTCTCGACTCGTGCACCGAGTGGGCTGAGGCGCTCGGGCAGGTAGCGCAAGAACGGGATCGCGGCGCTGTCGTCGCCCAGCAACGTCGCCCATTCGGCGAACTCCGGTTGCCCGGCCGGAGCACCCATCATGATCTCGGCGAGGCGCTGGTCGCGGCGGACGGACTTGACGATCGACACTGCCGGCTCCGGGTGGCCGACCAGAAGAAGCAGGGCTGTCGCGCGATGGTCGACGAGTTCGTCGCACACGTCCGTGGGGGCGAACGTGCGCATGTCGAGTTCGATGACGGTGCCGCCGCGTGGAGCGAGGTAGTCCCGCAGAATGCGGGCCCCGGATGCCCAGTAGACACTCGGCTCGGCTGCTACGGCGATGCGGCTGTGGCCCGTGCTGAGGAGGAAGTCTGCATAGATCCGCCAGCCGTGGGACTGTGCCGGGGCGAGACGCGCGACCCATTCCGTCGGCTCCTCGGTGAGCGCGTCGAGAACCGCTGACGAGCAGAGGAACGGCAGGCCGAGGGCGTCGGCCCTGGCGGCAGCGGCACGAGCGACGACGCTGTGATACTCCCCCGCCAAGGCAGCCACGCCCAGGCCGGCCAATTCATCCACGGCCGCCGCGGCCCTC
Organism: Streptomyces sp. NPDC096311; assembly: GCF_044763085.1. NCBI lineage: Bacteria > Bacillati > Actinomycetota > Actinomycetes > Kitasatosporales > Streptomycetaceae > Streptomyces > Streptomyces sp. NPDC096311. The sequence goes on along the minus strand of NZ_JBIWFN010000016.1, from coordinate 28,815 downwards.
TGTGGATCGGCCGCGGTGTCTCGGACCACCAGCTCGAGTGGTCTTCCTACGATCCCGCCGGCGTCGTTGACTTCGCGTACGGCCAGCTCGAGTCCAGCGAGCAAGTGTCGGCCTGCCTCGACCCAACCGGGCCGAGTCAGCGGAACGAGAGCGCCGATCCGGACGGTTGTTCCGCCAGTCCGCTCCGCTGCAGGCGTCGATGGTGGCGTATTCATGCGTTGGCGTCTCCCGAGTGACGATTCGGTCGTAGTTTGCCCGGATCGCAGAGTGAACGTCAGGAGCGTCGAGAGTAGCCGAGCCGAGAATGGCCGACTTCGGCAGCCGGTTCTGTGGCTGCCGAAGTCGGCCCTCGCGACGTCGATCGAGCCCGAGGGGCCGAGGGGCTTTGGGCGGCTCTGCCGTAGCAGATCCGCCAGGCGTCGCCCAGGCTCACCACGCGGTCCACGCGGTCCACACCGAGAAACCTGCAATCACCGGGCGAACGTTCCTGCTGGATTGCCGCCCCTTGCTCAACGTACGGACGGTCGGCTCTCCCGGGCAGCCGACAAAGGGCCACACCACACCGCTCCGATGGCGTCCTCCGACGCTCCGCCGGATCCGCACATGCGCTGTACCGGCCGTCGATCAACTGGGGTTCTACGCTTTCACCCGAACGTTGATCATGGCGGTGTGGGGAAGACGCTTCGTTGCGCCTCACGCCGGCCCGGGTGTGAGGAAGGGCCAGAATGGCCAATGCGATCCGACATTTCGGTACGCGTGTAGTGGTAATAGAGAGCATTCCCCTGATTCTGGGCGGCTTACGGTCCGCCTTAGAGGATGGCGGGATCACCGTCGCCGCAGGAACCCACGACCCGCACGCCGGCATGCGGGCGGTCCGGGAGGAGAAGCCCGATGTGGTCATCGTCGACCTCGACCTGCCCGGCCGCGCGGGAATCGGGCTGCTCCAGCAACTACGTCGGCACTACCCGGCGCCGCGACTGGTCGCCGCGGTCTCCCCGGAGCACGACGACGACAGCCTGTTGCTGACCACACTGATGGCGGGGGCCACGGGCTACCTGCTCAAGAACACAGAGACGGTGGACGTGCTGCGCACCGTGCGGGCCGTACAGCGGGGGTACGTCACGCTGAGCCCGCGGGCAGGCGGCGAACTCTCCGCCCTCTTGGTGCGCCTGGCGGAAGCCGACGGCACGCTCCCGTTCCCGGCGCTTACGAACCGGGAACGGGAAGTGCTGCGATTGGTCTCGCTCGGCTACGGAAACCGCCGAATAGCGCAGGAGCTGTTCATATCGGAGAAGACCGTACGCAATTACGTCTCATCCATCCTGCCGAAAATTCATGTCTCCAGTCGGCTGGAGGCCATTGTGTCCGCACGGCTGGCCGGCCTGGAAACGGCCGCCCCCAGCTCCGGCTCCGGCTCCGGCTCCGGCTCCGGCTCCGGCTCCGGCTCCGGCTCCGCAAGTATGTAACGCGCAGCAGCGGAGCAGCCGTTGCCGACGGAACCGGTGCCCGGAGCGGGGAGTGTCACATGTCGTGGGTGATGAGGTCGGCTGCCACAAGCCGGCGCACGCTGTCACTCACCTGCCGGTTGACCTCCTCCGAGTCGGCCGGGAGATCGACCGCTCGGGCGTAGGCCGTGCGTACCGAGCCGAGGTCACGCCCGTCGCACAAGGAGTAGACCGTCCACGAGCGCGCGTTCAGCCAGTGCATTCGGGCCGACCGCGTGGGACTCACTACGAGTTGTCCCAGGCCGGGCAGGGCGCATGCGTCCACCGGGGTGATCCGCTGGAGGACGCGTCCTGAGGGATTCTCCGGCGGCTGCCACGGTTCCGCCCGCCGGGTCGCCGCCGCGCCACGGTCATGGGGCCGCGGCGCGTAGTCGTCCACCAGACGCAGCGCGGTGAGGAGCCAGCGGGCGAACCGGTGCCCGTTCTCGGTGAGGGCCTCCTCCGGCAGCGACAGCACGCACTCGGCGAGATAGCGGGCCCGTTCCGCACTGGTCCGGTAGTGCCCGCTGCGGGCGGCCGGGGTGCCGGGGCTTGGCTCGTCGAGGTCCTCGACCGACGGGGGCGGGCCGAACCTCTCCCTGACCGCTTCACCCGCGGCGGCCGCCGCGGCCCGGAAGACAAGCAGGTGCACGTAGAAATGCAGGGCTACGAACACCCGGATGACCGTCCACGAACCGATCCGCCACGGGATCGGGACGCGCTCGGTGGCATTCCTGACCACGGAGCCCGTACGGAGGGCGTCGAAGAGCTTGAGGTGGGCGCCCTCGTGCAGCAGGCTCTCGGCGGCGAGCCATGGAGACGTGCAGCGTTCGGGCGCCAGCAGCACCGTCGAGGGAAGCGGGTCGCCGCCGGACATGGACTGCAGGGGGCCCTCTTCGCTCTCCCTACGGGTGAAGCCCACCATGGTGATGTGGCTGAGCACACCGGCTCCCGCGGCGGGCAGCAGAGTCGCGAGGAGTTCCGCGCCCTCCCGCAGGACGGCACGGACGCTGTCCGCCGGATCGACCGAGGCTGCCGCCCGGCTGTCGCCGAGCGCGCCGCGGTACAACTCCATGAGGCGCCCGGCCAGCATCTCCTGCGAACTGCTGTGTGGCGTCGGCTCGGTCAGCACCCAGGCGTCCCCGAGACCGGGCCAGGCACTCCGGTGCGGACGGATGAGGGCTTCGCAGGGCCCCGTGGAGGACGGGGCGTCCGGCGCCGAGGCCGGCACGTAATCGCTCACGTAGGCGCCGAACGAGCTGTGTCCGAGTCGGCCGCTCTCCAGTCGCGCGAGGTCGACCTCGAAGCAGTTGCGCAGCACCGGGTCGTACAGCAGCGGGCGGAGGTGTTCGTCGGCCGCGGCGGCCGTTGTCCGCAGCACGTCCGCTGCTTCGCCGTCATGCCGCGCCAGCATGGTCAGGCCCAGCCGGAACCGGGCGAGGTTGCGCTCGCCGATGGCGGCGGAGTCGCCGAACTGCCGATCGGCGCAGAGCATGGTGTCGGCCTGCGCCACCCGGTCGGTGACCGGCTCGGCGGCGGAAGGTGAAGCGGGCAACGAGGACCGTCCTTCGGGGTCGGGCGGCGGTCGTGGACGTAAGGCATCAGCACCGGGCCCCGTCTCGGGCCCGGTGCCGACGGGACGCGCTGTGCGTCAGGCGGTCCGGACCGCCTGGTACGACGGGAGCCAGGCGCGCTCCTCCGGTGCGTCGACGGCAACCTCCTGGGCTTCGTCGTCGAGGTAGGTCTGCGGAGCCAGGTCGGGGGTCTCGATGTGGTCTACCAGCATGTCCGGTCCCTTCGGTCGTCTGTGGACGGAGCAGGACCGGGCAGGGCAGATGGCATCCTGCCCGGATGCGTCATTCTCCGGCACCCCGCGTCCCGTACCGATGGGACCGTTGTCCTGAATTTTGTCCCAAGCCCCGGCAGGCACGCTGATGGGCTTACGCCTCAGGCGTAACGGCCGACTGGGACGAGGGGCACCCGGCACGCTGCTGCCCGTGCCTTCCGCCCCCGCCCTCACCCCGGAACGGCGCGCCACGTATCGGGAAGTGCTGACCAACCGGCGCTTCCGGCTGCTGTTCGTGACCCGGACCCTGACGGTCACGGCCGACTCGCTGCGGATCATGACCCTTTCGGTGCTCGTCTTCGCGACGACCGGCTCACCCCTGCTGGGCGCCCTGACGTTCGGCGTCGGCTTCCTGCCGCAACTCGCCGGTTCGCTCCTCCTCGGCTCGCTCGCCGACCGCGCCCGACCGCGCCGGCTCGTCACCGCGGGATACGGCCTCCAGTGTGCGGCGGCCGCTGTCATGGGGATGGCCCCCTTACCGGTGGTGGCGATCCTGGTCGTCATCGCCGCCGCGGCCTGCTTGACCCCCGCCTTCAGCGGCGTGACCAACCGACTCATCGCCGAGACACTCACCGGTGACACCTACGTCCTGGGACGCTCGTTGTCCAACATGTCCGCGTCCGCGGCACAACTACTCGGCCTGGCCGGCGGCGGTGCCGCGGTCGAGCTCCTGGGCCCGCGGACCTCCATCCTGCTCAGCGCGGGCGCCTACCTGGCCGCCGCGGTCGCCGTGCGCTTCCGGCTGCCCGACCTGCCCGCACCCGAGCAGTCGGTACAGCACGGACCGCGGCAGGGCTTCAGCTCGGTACTGCGCCACAGTTGGTCCGGCAACACGAAGCTGCTCTCCGAGCGGAGGGTCCGCACGCTCCTGCTCGCCCAGTGGCTGCCGCCCGCGTTTGTCGCCGGTGCCGAGAGCCTGATCGTCCCGTTCGCGGGCGGTCGCGGCATGCCCGCCGGTTCGGCCGGACTGCTGCTGGCCTGTCTGCCGGTCGGCATGCTCACCGGTGACCTGGCCGTCGGCCGCTTCGTCCGTCCCGCCGTACGGGAACGCCTGGTCGCCGCGCTGGTGGTGGTCATCGGCCTGCCGCTGGCCGGCTTCGCGCTGGATCCGCCATGGGTGGTGTGCGCGGGCCTCCTGCTGGTCACCGGAACCGGGTTCGCCTACGCACTCGGACTCCAACGCCCCTTCCTCGACGCGGTCCCGGAGGCCAGCCGCGGCCAGGCGTTCGGTCTGCTCACCGCCGGGCTGATGACCGTGCAGGGAGCGGGACCGGTCGTGTTCGGGGCCGTCGCCGAGTTCACCGACGTCGGCGTGGCCATGGCACTCGCAGGTCTCGCGACGGTGTGCGTGGCAAGGTGTGTCGCCCCGTGGCGCACGGGACGCGGCCAGTAGGGCTGGACCCGTGTGGGCCTGACACCATGGCAACCAGGGGCTCAGCTGTACGCAGAACCGCAACTCGGCCTGCACACCCGGGCGTTGGCGGTACGAGGCTACGGTGTCGGCGCCGGACGGTGCCCGAGGAACGATCAGGTGCGGATGCCGAAGCCGACCCGTGGAAGCCGGTGCAGGAGCGCAGCGTTCTTGCGCATGGCAGCGACACCAACCGGACAGGCACGGCACGATCGCCTGTGAGCGGCGCACCATCACCGACGGCTGGAACTGCTGCACTACGGCCAGGGGCGGCTTCGTCGACGTGCACAAGCCAGGAAGCAGACAACGCGGAGCATCTATGGGTTCGGGGCCCGCGTCGAGCATGCCTTCGCCCGCATGAAGCACTGCACCATCCACCGCGACTGCCGTCGGCAACGCGGCAATGGCCTCCAGCACGCGGTCCAGGCAGTGGTCCACCTGCGCAACCCCGCCCTCACCGCATGGCTGGCACACGCCCATAACCGAGCGGGGAGAAACGTGATCACGGGAGACGAACGAGTGCTAGCGTCGCCCGTATGCCTGAACTGATCGCACCCACGGGCCAGTTGCATTCCTCATGGCTCGCGGCGCGTGACGAGTGGTCTCCGGGTACTCATCAGGACGGGACGGGCCTGCGTCTCGCTCCTGATGCCGACCTCGACGACCCCGAGGTTTTCTCGGAGTGGGTCGAACGACTGCGACAGCAGTCGGACAGGTCGGTTGCCGTCGAGGAGGAGCGCGTCCATGCGACCCATTGGTGGATCGTCGAGGGCGACAGCTATGTGGGGGCCATTGATCTACGGCACTACCTGAACGCCCTTCTGCTCGACATCGGCGGTCACATCGGCTATAGCATCCGGCCCTCCGTCCGGAGACGCGGCTTGGCCACCTGGGCTCTCGGGGCGGTTCTACCAGAGGCCCGTGCGCTCGGCCTGGATCGAGTCCTCGTCACGTGCGACGACGGCAACGTCGCGTCGGCACGCAGCATCGAACGCAACGGTGGTGTCCTGGAAGATGTCCGCACAACCGACGCGGGCATGAAGCGCCGCTACTGGATCACTCTGTAGGCAACGTGCGCAACAGGTCTGGTGCTGTCGCTGATTCGGCCGATTTCCTGGAGCGTCCACGTGTCGCCGTCCGAGACGGCTAAGTCGGCGAAGTCGGCGAAGTCGGCGAAGTCGGCGAAGAGAGCGTCGTCCGGGCGGTCGGGGTCGGGGCCCGACGCCCGGTCGCCTTTCCAGTCGTCGATCGGTGACTTGTGCCGGATGCCACTGACCTTGACGCCGCGTTCGGTGAGTGAAAGGTGTGCGGCTTCGAAGTCCATCAGGACGGCGACTTGCTCGTCCCACGCCGATGGGTCGATGTCGGTCTCGAACATCCAGCCCTGGCCATCGGAATCGGTGTTGGCGAAGTCGGTGACTCCGATGCGGGCGAGGCCGCCTGCATGGTCCAAGCGGGCCCAGAGGTGACAGGAAGTTCGTCATCAGCAAAGTCGAGAACGAGCCGTCGGCAGTCACCCGTACTGCCCCATCCCAAGGCTTCCGAACATGATCGGGCACTCCCAGGAGAAGAAGTGCCATGACGGCTGATAGCCGCCGAGCCTGCGTCGGGAAGGAAAAGACATGCGCCTGGACCTCACGGGACGGACCGCGTTGGTGACGGGATCCACCCAAGGCATCGGAGCCGCGATCGCGGCCGGACTCGCGCGGGCCGGCGCGCGGGTCGGAGTCAATGGACGCGACCGGGGCAGGGTCGAGGAGTCCGTCAAACAGCTCAAGGCCGACGTGCCGGACGGCGACTTCCTTCCGGTCACCGCCGATGTCGCATCCGAGGAGGGCGCCGTCGCCGCCCGGGAAGCCCTGCCGGACGTCGACATCCTCATCAACAACCTCGGCATCTTCGGTGCCAAGGACCCGTTGGAGATCACGGACGACGAATGGCGTCGCTACTTCGAAGTGAACGTGCTGGCCGCCGTCCGTCTCACCCGTACTTACCTGCCGCAGATGATCCGACGGGGCTGGGGCCGCGTCCAGTACATCGCGAGTGACTCCGCAGTGGTGATCCCCGCCGAGATGATCCACTACGGCATGTCGAAGACCGCCCTGCTCGCGGTCAGCCGTGGCTTCGCCAAGCATGCCTCAGGGACCCGTGTCACCGTGAACTCCGTCATCGCCGGCCCTACCCACACCGCCGGTGTGGAGGATTTCGTGTACCAACTCGTCGACCGTGACCTTCCTTGGGACGAAGCACAGCGAGCCTTCATGCGAGAGCACCGCCCGCAGTCGCTGTTGCAGCGCCTGATCGAGCCCGAGGAGATCGCCAACATGGTGGTGTACCTGAGCTCCGACCTGGCGTCCGCCACCACAGGCGGCGCACTGCGGGTCGATGGAGCGTACGTCGATTCCATCCTCCCCTAGGGATGGCCCGAACCCCATCACCCATGAGTCCGCGGTCTGGTCGAGGCCCTGTACTCGCCCCGCTGCTCCTGGCCATCGAAGCGGTATGTCCACCTGCCCGAGGCACTCGTCCCGTGAGGCGCTCCGTGTACCGGCCGTTGGTGCCCCTGCGGTGGCGGGGTACCCGGCACGGCAGGGCCCGCTTTCCGAACCGTTGGGGGGCGGCACGGTCAGTGAAAGGCCGACGTCACGAGGTCCTGCCGTTCGCCGGCATGCCGGCGGGCAGAACCCACGGCGGGGGCCGGCGCCTGCGGGCGGCTGACGCATACGACCGGACGGCCCGCGAGCCGGTGCACACGGGGCCCCACGAAGGACCAGGCGCCTTGGTTCTCCGGCTCTTCCTGCACCCATCGCACCTCGGCCCCGGCGGGGAAACGGGCGAGTTCCGCGCCCAGCTCCTCCGTGGGGAACGGGTAGAGACGCTCAAGGCGGACGATCGCGGTGTCCGACAGACCGGCGCTTCGCCGATGGGCGTCCAGGTCGTAGAAGACCTTGCCCGAGCACACGAGCACACGCCTGATCCGGACGGTGTCCGCCGTCTCATCGGGTATGACCGCACGGAACGCGCCCATCGTGAGCTCCGTCAGCCCGGAGGTAGCCACCTTCGAGCGCAGCATCGACTTCGGCGTGAAGACGACCAGTGGCCTTCTGCGCTCGTCAAGCGCTTGCTGCCTGAGCAGATGGAAGTAGTTGCCCGGCAGGGAGGGCACGGCGACGGTCATGTTCCCCTGCGCGCAGAGCTGGAGGAACCGCTCGATCCTCCCGGAGGAGTGGTCGGGCCCCTGCCCTTCCAGGCCGTGCGGCAACAACAGCGTCACCCCGGAGCGTTGGCCCCATTTCTCTTCGGATGACGCGATGTACTCGTCGATCACGGCCTGCGCTCCGTTGGCGAAGTCGCCGAACTGGGCCTCCCACAGCACCAGCGCGTCGGGCCGCGCCAGTGAGTAGCCGTACTCGAAGGCCAGCGCGCCCAGTTCGGACAACAGCGAGTCGTAGGGTGCGAAGCCGGCGGCCCGCGAGCCGAGGGAGCTCAGTGGCGTGTGCTCCGCGCCGGTGCGCCGGTCGGTGAGCACGGCGTGCCGTTGGCCGAACGTGCCACGGCGGGAGTCCTGCCCGGCCAGCCGCACCGCAACCCCGTCCAGCAACAGGGAGCCGATGGCCAGTGTTTCCGCGGTGGCCCAGTCGATCGTTCCCGCATCCAGCATCGTGCTCCGCCTCTGGAGCTGCGGAAGAACACGCGCGTGCACGGTGAAACCTCCCGGCACAGCGGTCTGGGAATCGATCACCTGGCGAGCGGTGGCCTCCGTGATCGCCGTCGCCGCCTGGGAGGCGGCCAAATGCTGAGCGTTCACGGGGTTCGTGGCGTTCACGGGGTTCACGGGCTTCACGGAGGGGGGCACCGGACGCGCCCGGGTCTGGGTGAAGGCCCGTTCGAGGTGGCACTGATAGTCCCGCAGGGCGCCGTCCACCTGCCGCTCGGTGATGTCTCCCCGACGGACAAGCGTCTCGGCGTACAACTTGCGCACCGAAGCCCTGGCGTCAATGCGGTCGTACATCGCCGGCTGCGTGATGGACGGGTCATCGACCTCGCTGTGCCCGTGGCGCCGGTAGCAGATCAGATCGACGACGACGTCCTTGTGGAACGCCTGACGATAGTCGAAGGCCAGGCGCGCGACCCGGACCACGGCCTCGGGGTCGTCTGCGTTGACGTGGAAGATGGGGGCCTGGACGGTCCGTGCCACGTCGGTGGCGTAGGCGCTCGAACGGCCGTTGGCGGGCGAGGTGGTGAAGCCGAGTTGGTTGTTGATGACGATGTGGACCGTCCCGCCGGTGCGATAGCCGGGCAGCTGGGACATGTTCAGCGTCTCGAAGACCACGCCCTGACCGGCGAACGCGGCATCGCCGTGGACGGCGATCGGCAGGACGGGGAAGGCTTCGCCACCGTCTACTGCCCTGTCCTGCTTGGCGCGCACCACTCCCTGGGCCACCGGCCCCACGAGCTCCAGATGCGAGGGGTTCGCCACCACGCACACGGCGATCATGCCACCGTACAGCGCACGGTAGGTCCCTTCCGCACCGAGGTGGTATTTCACGTCGCCGGATCCCTGGACCGACCGGATGTCCGCCGCGTCCTCGAACTCATGGAAGATCTCCGCGTAGGACTTGCCGATGATGTTGGCCAGCACATTGAGCCGACCCCGGTGTGCCATACCGATGACGGCTTCCCTCACCCCGTGCCCGATGGAGCGGAGCAGCAGCGCGTCGAGCAGCACGATCGCCGACTCGCCGCCTTCGAGCGAATACCGTTTCTGTCCCACGTACTTGGTTTGCAGGAACGTCTCGAAAGCCTCGGCCGCACCCAACCGGTAGAGGATCTGCAATTGTTCGGCGACGTCCGGCGGGGGCTGAGGCGATTCGGTCCTCTGCTGTATCCAGCGGCGTTCCTGGAAGCTCTGGATGTGCATGTACTCGGTGCCGACGGTACGGCAGTACGACTCCTGCAGCGCATTCAGCACATCGCGAAGCGTCATGGTGGCCTGCCCCGAGAACCCGTCGACGACGAACTCTCTTTGCAGGTCATCGTCCCGGAGCCCGAATGCCCTGAGTTCGAGCTCCGGATGCGCGGCCCCCCGTCCTGCCGTGAGCGGGTCCGTATCGGCCACCAGATGTCCGCGGACTCGATACGCCTCGATGAGCGCGGCAACGCGGACCGCTTTGACTGCCTTGACGGCCGCCTCGTCCGTGCTCTCCTGCACGGTCGTCGCGCCGTTGCGCGTCTCTCGGCGGGCCGCGGGGATCGGGGAGGCGAACAACTCCCTCCAGGTCCGGTCGACCGACCCGGGGTCGTGCAGGTATCGCTCGTACTGTTCGTCCACGAGCCATTCGTTGATGCCGAATTCCAGCCCGTGGAGTGCCGGCTGTCCGGCGCGTGATTGCGATGCCACTGGGTGGATCGCCTTCTTTCCTCTTTCGGAGTGACCGATGACGGACACGGCCGGACCGCCCGGTCGTCATTCATCGTGCCTGCGGACTTCCCGTCCGCTGGGTATCCGTCGTGGAGCGAAACCGTCTGACCGTTTCACAGCACCGACGCTATGGCATCGCGGGAGCCGAGCAATACACCCGGGAATGCCATAACGCCGTCACATCAGGACATCGCAGCAGTAAGGCGGCCTCGACTGCTTCCAACCCGAACTCGTCGTCATCCCGTGCGGCAGCCGCAAACTGGGCCGGCGCGCGCGAGCGGCGGACCTGTATGTCGGCTCCTCTCACCGTGCGTGCCGCAAGGCCGCTGATGCGCTGCGACCCGACCGGCTGCTCATCCTCTCCGCGCGCTACGGCCTGCTCGACCTCGACGACGTCATCGACCCGTACGACACACCCCATGGCGGTGCCGACGCCATCACGGCCCAAGCCCTACTGAGGCAGGCCACGGTGCGCAACATCGTGCTCCTCGACCCCGTCGTGGCCCTCGGCGGCGCACGGCATGCCGCCCTCGTCCGCGCCATCTGGCCACACGCCCGCACACCACTGGCCGGGACACGCGGCATGGGTGAGCACATGGCCCGGCCCGCCGTACTGCGCAAGGGACATGACCAGCAGTTGATGCGACACCATGTGCCGCTGCGAGAAGGGGGCCCGGCCGCGGCCGGCGGCCGCGTGGCCCTGCGCCCATGATCACGCGAATGCCACGGCGGGCCCGCTCCGAACGCGCGGAGCAGGCCCGTCGGTGACAGAGCCGTTCATCCCTCGTCGTGTGCCAGCGTCAGATCAAAGGCGTCCTGGCCGCCGGCCGCATCCAGGGTGAGGGATGCTGCCCGGGCCGGGTACCCCGCAGCGACGACGGTGTACTGGTCGGCTTCGAGACCGGTGAAGGCGTACGAGCCGTCCTCGGCGGTGAGCGCGATGCCGACGACGTCGCCCGCCGGGTCCAGGAGGGTGACGCGGGCCTCGGAAACCGGGCGGCCGTCCGTGGTGCTGCTGCGGACGGTGCCCCTGAGCACGGGCGCCATGCCTCGGCGCGCGTCAGACTCGGCCGGCCGGCGGCGCGCGTGCTCGATGACGGGCCGGCGGCGCACGTGTCCGACGGCGTAGCGCAGGGAGCGGCTCACCACCACCATCCAGGCAATGACCACCAGCACGTAGAGCACGACAGCCGCCCATACGAACAGCTGCGAGCCGGTCCGCGCCGCGAGAGCGCTCGTGGCCGTCACACAGGCGCCCACCGGGAAGATGAAAGACCACCATGTGGGTGCGAAGGGCAGCCCGCCCCGGACCGTCCGTACGGTCAGCGCCGCGGCGAGCGCCAGCCACAACATGGCGAAGCCCCATACCGACACTCCTCCCAGCAACGCGGCGACCGCGGCGCCTCGCGCGTAGGGCCCGGGCAACGCGCTCGGCGCCACCGCGGCCAGCGCGCCGAGCGCCGTCACCGCCTGGCTCAACGCCCCCAGGCCGATCCACACCGTGGGCACCACTGTTGCGGCGGGTACGTCGTGGTGCACCAGGCGCCCGTAGATCATGGCCAGCACCAGCAGCGCCGCGACGAAGCCGAGCCCCAGCATCGCGTAACACCCCAGCAGCAGGGTGAGCCGCAGTTGCCCGGCCGGTGCGTGGGGCACCAGCAGCGCGCCCGTCGCGGCGGAGACCATCGGCGGCACCACCGGCATCAGCCAGCCGCCGAACGCCGCGTCCGGCGCGAAGCGGTGCCGGGTGACCATCAGATACGGCACCGTGCACGCGGTGACAAGACCGAGCACGGTACCGAGTGACCAGAGCGCCCAGTCCAGACGCAGAGCTGCCTCGAGCCCGATCAGCCGCCGACTCAGCACCAGCGCCCCGGCGCCCACCGTGAGCAGTGCCACCGGCGGCGCGCCGAAGAACTGGGCCGCCACTGGATCAGCCGCATGTACCCGCAGCGCCCGCTGCCTGAGGTAACCGACGGCCAGCAGGATCAGCAGCAGCGCGGCACCCAGCCAAACCACCGTGGCGAAAGTCCGCAGCCCGGGAGAGCTCCGGGGCAGCGTGACCGCCGCGTTGGCGACGATGCCCGTGCCCATGACCGCCGCGAACCAGCTGGGGCCGAATACCGCACGCGTGGGTGTGTCTGCGGCAGGCGGCAAAGGACGGGCGGACGAGGAGGAATTCATGACCCGAACCTACGGCGGGGTTGGGGCGGCACCGCCGGTCATGTCCAGATGCGAGGGGCTCGGAGCACATATCGAGCGACCGCCACCGTGCGGCAGTCCCGCAGGGCCGACCCGGTCGGCCTCGACCGTGTACCGGCCGCGATGGCGGCACCCCGGTCGGCCTGCTGCCGCCCGTGATTCCCGAGACCACGAGTTGCCCGTACAGACACCCTCACCTGACAGTTCGTCATTGTTCAGCGACTGCGGCGCTGATGGCTCGCCATGCGGGGCATGTTCTGGTGCTGAGCAGTTGTTGGCACCTGCGGCGGCGCGGGCCGGCAGCGTCCTGGGGCCCACGAAGGTCTCCGGAGCACTCGACCTCTTCCTTGAGGGCAGCGACTTACCGCGGGGCCAGGCGGCACGCCTCGGTGGCGACGGCGTCCGCCACCCCGGCCCGGGCCAGATCGCGGACACAGCCGTTCTGGTCGCCCACCAGGCCGACGTAACACCCCATCCCGATGGCGTCCGTGACCTCGGTGCCCTGGTTCCGGACAAGGTTCTCGCAGGCCGCAATGTCCGCGTGGGCGGCTGGTGCGGCGATGACGGTGCCGCCCAGGGCGAGGGCCAGACCGGCGAGAACACTGGGAATACAAGCCGAACGACGCATGAGGATGCACCTGCTCTCTGGGTCGGATCACGCGGTCCTGAGCGCGCCGGACCGCGGGCGGGGGCGGCGGCGAGCGAACGCGCGAGACGAGATCCCCCGGGGATCGAGCACCACAGGGGTCGAGCAGGCGGTGTGCCGTGCCTGTCGTGCGGGTGGTGTGCGCTTCCTCCGAGACCCGATCGGCCCGGTACCGGCCACCCTCGCTCATACGACGCTAGAGCACTCCGTACGCGCCCGCACTCCCGGAACGACGAATCCCGGCGCCCGTTCCCCGACGCCGACGCCATTCCCCAGGGGCTGTGGCCAGGCGATTCCCCAGGCACTGGTCTGACCGACGGCCGACCGGCCAGGCCGCGTCAGAGGGGAGCGGAGGCCCGTGCCTGGGATGTGGCTGATGATCCGCAGTGCCTCGGACAAGGGGACGGTGTCCTCATCGGGATCACCATCGCTGGCGAGGCGCGTCACCACCGTGCGCCCGGTGCAGCTGACAGCAGCCGTTGCCGGCGTCGCCCCGTCGATGACGAACCAGGTCGCGACCGTGCGCACGCCCCTCTCGCCAGGGAAGGGCAAGGGCTCAGACCCAGCTGGCCGGCGGCTCGTCAGCCGGGCTCTTTGGCTGTTCGCCGGGTCGGCAGCCCGGACCCGTCATGACGACCTGACGGCCGGCCGACGTGCGGCGGGCCCGTCCCCGTCTCGGGCCGTGCCCGGGCGGCACCGGCGGCCTCCTCTCCGCCATTTCTCTCCCGCGCCCTCCGATGTCACAGAACGGCGGGGCTGTCTCGTCTCAGATCGTCGAAGACGGAATCCGAACGCAGGAAGGTGATGGTCATGCGGGTGTTCGTGGCAGGCGGCAGTGGAGTCCTGGGGCGGCGGCTGGTGCCGCAGCTCGTGGCTCGTGGTCACCGGGTGACGGCCACGACGACGAGCACGGCCAAGCTCCGCTTCGTGGAGCAACTGGGCGCGGACGGCGTCGTGATGGACGGGCTGGACCCGATGTCTGTCGGCGAAGCGGTGGCGGCCGCCCGCCCGGACGTGATCGTGCATCAGATGACCGGGATCAGCATGGCTCACGCCGGCAAGCCCGACCTGAAGCACTTCGACCGCTGGTCCCTGCCCACCATCAGGCTGCGCACCGAGGGAACCGATCACCTGCTTGCCGCCGCCGAGGCGACCGGCGTGCCGCACTTCGTCGCGCAGGGCTACGCCAACTGGAACGGCATCCGCGAGGGCGGCTGGGTGAAGACCGAGGAGGACCCGCTGGACCTGCACGAGAAAACACCCGCGCACCCGGCGATGGCAGCGCTGCGCCACATCGAGGATGCCGTCACCAGCGCCGGCGGCGCGGTGCTGCGATACGGCGCGTTCTACGGGCCCGGCGCCACCGACGACCAGGTCGTACTCGTACGCAAGCGGCAGTTCCCGCTGGTCGGCAGCGGCACCGGCTATGCCTCCTGGATCCATCTCGACGACGCGGCGAGCGCCACCGTCCTGGCCGTCGAGCAGAAAGCGAGGGGCGTGTTCAACATCGTCGATGACGACCCTGCCCCGGCCTGCGAGTGGCTGCCCCATCTGGCGGCGTGCGCGGGGGCGAAGCGACCGGTGCGCATCCCCCCGTGGCTGGCCCGGCTGCTGGCCGGACAGGTGGTGGTGACGATGATGACCGAGGGGCGCGGCTTCTCCAACGCGAAAGCCAAGCGGGAGCTCGGCTGGGAGCCGCGCTATCCGTCGTGGCGACAGGGCTTCAAGGAGGGGCTGGCGTGACCCGGACCGAGGAGTTCGAACAGCTGCGGCCCCTGCTTTTCTCGATCGCCTACCGGATCCTGGGCAGCGTGAGCGAGGCCGAGGACGCGGTCCAGGAGACCTGGCTGCGCTACGAGCTCTCCGCGACCCGGCCCGCGTCGGCCAAGGCGTTCCTCTCGGCCGTGGTCACCCGGATCTCGATCGACGTGCTGCGCTCGGCCCGCCTGCGGCGGGAGGAGTACGTCGGTCCGTGGTTCCCCGAGCCCCTGCTCACCGACCCCTACGAGGACCCGGAGCACTCGGCGGAACTGGCCGACACGTTGTCGATGGCAGCCCTGTTGCTGCTGGAACGGCTCAGCCCGCTGGAACGTGCGGTCTTCGTCCTGCGGGAGGTGTTCGCCTTCGGCTTCCAGGACATCGCCTCGGCGGTGGGGAGGTCGGAGGCGGCCTGCCGCCAGCTCGCGGTGCGGGCACGCCGCCACATGGACGCGGGCCGACCCCGGTTCGAGCCCGACCGGAAGGAGCGCGAGAAGCTCGCCGAGCGGTTCTTCGACGCCTTGCGGGAGGGGAACATCGACGGGCTGCGGCAACTCCTCGCCGGCGACGTGTCGCTGGTCGGGGACGGCGGCGGCAAGGCCCCGCAGTGGGCCAGGGGCTTCTTCGGCGCCGACCATGTGTCCCAGGTGCTCGCCACCCTCCTCCCTCCGTTCATCCAGATCGGCGGCGCCGTGGAACGGCACCAGGTGAACGGCCAGCCAGGCGCGATCTTCCGCGACCCGGACGGCAAGGTCCTCAACACCTGGAGTCTCGACATCCACGACGGACGGATCCAGACGATCCGCACGGTGAGCAACCCCGACAAGCTCGGGCACATGGGCCCCGTGGCTGACGCATGGGCGGTCCTGCGCGAAACACAGCAGGTCCGTCGGGACGCGGACTGACCTGAAGAGCTCACTGCGCCGGACGGCAACGGCTTGCGGCGCCCCGACCGGAAACTGAGCAGCGACAGGTTCGGCGCACCAGGAACCAAAAACAGAACCAGTACCAGAACAGGAGAATCGGACATGATCAGGATCGGCATCATCATCGGCAGCACCCGCCCCGGCCGGAACGGCGACCAGGTGGCCCCATGGGTGCGGGACCTGGCGGTTGAACACGCAGGCGACGTCGCGGAGTTCGAGCTCGTGGACCTGAAGGACTACGCGCTGCCGCTGCTCGACGAGCCCGTGCCGGCGCGCATGGCACCGGGCCGACGGCCGCACACACGGCGATGGGCCCAGCGGATCGGATCGTGCGACGCCTTCATCGTCGTCACGCCCGAGTACAACACCGCCCCGCCCGCCGCCCTGACCAATGCCATCGACTACCTCTACGCGGAGTGGGGCGGCAAGCCGGTCGGTTACGTCGGCTACGGCATCTTCGGCGCGGTCATGGCGGTGCAAAAGCTACGTGCGCAGGCGGGCCCGTTGCGGATGGCGGACATCGGACCTCAGGTGGCGCTGTCGCTGCGCGAGGACTTCGAAGCCTTTGCCGACTTCCGTCCGCAGGAGCTGCACGTGGCGGAGGTGCACGGGCTGGTCGACGAGCTGCTGGCGTGGGCGCAGGCCCTCGGCCCGCTGCGCGCAGCTTCCCGGGCCGCTGCTTGAACGGCCGAAACCCCATCGCCATCCCCTACAACGTTTGATTCGCCGTGCGAACGGTGGCGGTCCGCGCCCCGGCCTCGCGCCGGAGGCGGACCGGCCCGCCGATCCGATCGTCACTGGACGCCACCATCCCGTAGCCGGGAGCTGGTCATGACCGAGTACGCCACACACCAGAAGATTGCGCTGATTACCGGGCGAACAGGGGGATCGGCCGTGCAGCTGCCGAGCAGTTCGCTGCGCTGGGCATGACGGTCCTGATCGGTCTCCGAGACCCACGGCGTGGCGAGGATGCCGCTGCGGCGTTGCGCGCGGCCGGCGGCAACGCGCACGCGCACACCCGAATGTCTTCCTACACCCCGACCTTGAGTCGGTTCGGTCGCTGTGAACTCTTCATCACCGCTTTGACCTGCGGAAGCAGAAGGAAAGTGTCCTCACACGCGGCCAGCGTCCAGCTGGAGTTGACGGAGCGTCACCGGCGCCGAGAAGCACGATCGACTTCACGGAATCCGTGCCAGAACCCGTTTCTCACCCGTTGCCGAGAAGCGGGTTCCCAGGTGGGGAATCTCGGGCTGTTTGTAAGTGAACTCGTGTGGAGTAAAGCAAGAGTTGGCGCTTTGCGGCCGATACCGTCGCCGCTGTGGCCCAGCGATGTCCTGGCATCTCCACGCAGCGGTCAGGCCTGAACTGCCTCACCCCCCTTGCCTGGGGGCCGACTGCGTCCCTGTGTGGACCACGCACGGTCGAACAGTGAGATGTGGGTCACCTCCGGGGGCGTCGATGTCACACTCCGGGGGCTCGCCTCCCTCTCAGGGTGAAACCGTAGCGACCGCGGCAGGAGGCACTCATGAGCTCCGACACCCGGCCTGGCGCACTGTGGAAGTCCCGGCCAGACGGCGTAGATGGCGACACGCTCCCCGGCGTCCTGGTCAACGGCAGCCTTGCTCCGACGCGACGCTACGGGATTGTCCGAAGTGGCAGCAGGGGGCTGCCAGACAAAGCAGCGGCCGGAAAGCTCGATGCCCGACAGGACCTCGACCGGCCCCGCCCAGCCCGACGGCACACGCCACGGGGACCCATAGGCCCGACGGGCCGACGAGAAGGGAAAGATCATGACCAAGTATCGGAAGACGGGGCGCGCACTGACCGCCGGCGCGGCTCTGCTGGGCGCACTGGCGCTTTCGGGGCCGGCGCACGCCGCCGACCGCACCTCCATCCTCGCCTACGGCGCTTACACCCGCGCGCAGGCCGTGTCCTACGGTGCGAACGGCGCCGTCAGGGTCTGCGACGTCCATGCGGACGGCTACGGCGTCGCCGTCCACTACTACCGCAAGGTCGGAAACCGTCAGACGCTGTCGGACTCCAAGGGCAACGGCACCTGCAGCGAGACCACCGACATCCAGAGCAATCCGATCACCCTCTTCACGGCGTGCGTGGTCATTGACAGCGTCGACTACTGCAACACCTCGTACGCAGACACCGGCCGGTAGCCCGCGCGCTCCCACGGGGTGCCGCACTGGCGTGACCACGCCGGACAGCAGCCGTGCATTCAGGCGGGCGCCGGCCCCGTACGGCGCCCGCCGCCGCCACGGGGCGGGCGCCCGTCGGTCAGTCGACCGGCTGCTCGGCGGTGCGCAGCCCCGCCATCCACGCTGCCCGGGGTCTGCGGTGGCTGCGCCCGGTGCCTCAGGTGTGATCCAGTCAGGTTGCGACCGTGGCGCCGTCCCAGGAGTGCGGGCGGCCCGGACGCGCTGCTGGTCGGCACGGAGTCCAGGGTGCCTGCAGGGGGTGGGCCGCCTCGGAAAACCCAGGGGAGACACCGTGGTCCGTCTCCGTCCACTCGACGGCCCGCCGCTGGCCCGGCAGATCGGTGTCGCCGTCCTGCGCACCACCACGGCCGGCAGCGCCGGGCAACTGCGAGTGACGAACAACAGGTGGTGCGACGAGTTCGACGTCCCCGCCGACAAGGAGTGTGCCGACCGGACGCACCACACGATCGCCGAGTACCGGGCGGTGGTCGCCGACACCGACTTCAGTTCCGATGTGCGGGCGCTCACCGAACCCGTATCGATGGCCTATCGCGCGATGCGCCATCTCGAACGGCCCCGGGACGGCACCCTGGACATCGTCGTCAGCGGCCCTGGCTCAATCGGTGTGACCACCGCACTTCTGTGGGCGGAGCGCTGGCACGAGTTGTGTCTAGAGGTGCCGAACGCAGCAGGGACCTACGCCTCGCCGCCACGAAGTCACTGGGCTTGAACACACTCGTCGCTGACGAGGCGACGGATCTGGCCCCGGACGGATGGCTGGAGGCGTCCGGCGTCTCCCACGCTCTGAAGGCCGCCCTGAAACAGACGGCACCCCGGGGCACCGTGGTGGTGCCCGATCTCTTCGGGCCCGCGGCGGCCCCCGACGTGAAGCAGCTGGACCATCGGGAGATTCGTCTGCAGCGCAGTCACGGCTCCTGGGCCGTGGACTATCACCATGCCCTGAATGTGCTGAGCGCGAACCGGCAGCTGTGGTCCTCACTCTTGTCCATGAGCCCGCCAAGGTTGTGCTGGTACCAGATGCAGACTGATGCGCCCGCACGAGTGGCGCATGGAAAAGTGGACGCGGCTGCCCCTCCAAGAGCGCTTCCTCCGGCTCCGATGTCGTCACCGCTGGAGCCTTGAGCCAGTCGGTGCTGTGGGCCATGCAAGACAGGTCACGCATGGCTCACCCATACACACCCCACATGCGCACACCCCTCGGCCCGAAACACAACAGCGCCTTGCCGTACCGGTCATGGACGCGGACGCATCGATCATCAAGGTCAGCGGCCGTTCCCAAAAACCCCGCCGACTGCGGGGCCATCGCATCGGCTCGTCGTCGGCCCGAGATGGTCCGCGCCAGTCGCGTGCTGACACCTGCTACGTCTGCGGGGAACACCCGCCCGCAGGCGGCGAATCAGCGCGGTGGCGCTCCTCCGGGGGCACGGCTCCCTCGCGCCGCTGGGGACCCGCCGGTCGGTGTCGGCCTGTTCGTCCTCGGTGTCGGCGTACCGGCACTGGAGTCCTCCCGTTCACGGACGCTCGCCGGAACCGGCTGCGACGGGATGCTGCCGCCGACCGTACCCTCATGCCGGTTCTCAATGAATGCGACAGCCTCAGGCGAGAGCGATACCGGTTCACTGACGAGGAGGTGGCGATCGAAGTCGTACTGCCGCGGCCCCTCGCCGGCTTCCAGAACATCGGACCGATACACGATCGTCCGTTGGCCATCGATCTCAGTGATGTCGATCAGCGCCTCCGGCCTGACGAGCCGACTGTTAAGCACGGGAGGACGACTGATTCGTTCGGCTGGGACAAGGACCTCGATTGCGCGCTCGATCTTGAGCTTGACTGCTTCATCGACCGATCCGGAATCGCCGTATCTGACAGTGGGCGGCTTCATTGCCTGTCCCTTCGGTGCGGCTCCTGCAGACGGGCGGGTGACCGGAGCCCGGGCCGAGGCCGGCTGGGACGCGGTTGTCCACGACGGTACGGCCCGCCGCCCGAATCTCGGCTGTGACGGCACACAGGAGCTGCCATGGATCATGTGATCCCAACCATGGCGTGCCCAGTCGTCTTCAGGGTTTTCGCCATACCCACGTGCGGGAGTTCACGACCTGGTCCCTCAAGTCGGTGTGTGCGAACTCCCCGCCTCATGACTCCTCATCGTTCGAGGGTTACCGCCGTGTCCTGTGAGGGGAGCGCCGACGTCCGACGGCGAAAGGAGTGGCCACGCTTCTTCACCAACAGGACCACAGCCCCCATCGCGACCAGGACCACCACGGCGACAGCCGGGCCAACACGAGTGAGAACCTGGACGAGGGACGTGGCGGTGGCGTACTCGGTGCCTGCCTCAGCCGTGGCCCACAGGCAGGCGGCGAAGACGCTGTAGGGAGCGATGCGGCGATAGCGCAGGTGCGTGGCGCCCGCAGCGTGGGGGGCGAGGGTGCGGACCACCGGCACGAAGCGAGCCATGAACACCGCGCGGCCACCGAAGCGTGTCATCAGGGCCTCGGCCCGATGCCAGGCTACGCCCGGGATGCGACGACCTACACGGCCGGTACGCAACTGGTCGCCGAGGAGCCTGCCCGTGTGGTATCCGAGCAAGTCCCCCGCGACTGCAGCACTCACCGCGACGGCTATGACGAGCACGAGGCTGATGTAGCCGGTGCGGGCCAGCGCACCGGCCGTCATCAGCAGGGTGAAGGTGGGGATGAATGCGCCAACCAGCAGGATCGACTCGGCCAGGACGGCGGCTGCCACCACCGCGTAGGCCGCGACAGGGGGCACGTGCGTGAGGATGGTGGAGAGGGCGTTCACCGCTGCCCTCCACCGAGGGCCTGCTGTTTGGGGATCAGGGGCAATTGCAGATACCAGACGTGGGCGGGGGGAAGGTTGGCCCACACGGTCCAGCGGCCGGTCGCGTAGTTGCGCTGGTAGGCGGCCATGACCTCATCCACCGCGGCGTGTCGCCGCGCTTCGGCTCGAGAAGCCGTCACAGCGCGGGCCTTTCGGGTTCCGACATAGGCGAAGTAGGTCAGGGTCCCGCCGGGGTGCAACAGCTCCAGGTATCGAGCCATGATGCGCTCGACCTGTGCGGGGGTGAAGTTGGTCAGTGGCCGGCCGGAGACGATCACGTCGTAGCGCTGATCCGTGTCGAGTTCCTCCACGAAGGTCTGGTGCACATTCACCTGCGCCAGGCGGCCGGCCAGGCCCTGATGTGTGTCGACGAGGTGGCGCAGTCGGTCGGCGAAGCGCGGATGGGCCTCGACGATGTCCAGACTGCTGCCCCGGGGCAGCTGCGGCAGCAGCGCGCGGGTGACCGCGCCGGTGCCGGCACCGGCTTCCAGGACGGCCAGCGGGCGAGGGGGATGGACCCGTATGGGCTCGATCAGGGCACGGGCCAGGGCCTTGCCGCTGGGTGCGATCGCACCGGTAGTCCGCAGATCGTGAGCCGCTTCGGTCAGGAACATCCAGCCTTCGGCACGACGGCGCACGGGGACACGGTCGTCAGAGGGGGTCCAATCGTTCATGGTTTCGACGCTAGAAACCGATGTCAGGCACTGGATCCGTCGTTGTTCGACGGCGTACCCCTACGAAAGTCGGGGGTGCGCGTGGCAGAACGTCGGACGGAATGATCAACAGAGTCTGCATAGGCTTGCAAGGGTGAGCAGGAAAGAGGGTCGGAGGTGGGCCGCCTACGGACGCGTGGGCCTGGTCTCGCTGTGTGTGGCAGCCACTCCACTGAACGCGGTGACGCTCGACAACAGTCGCTATCTGCTTCCCGCGACTGTTTCAGCTGTTCTGTGCGGAGCCGCCCAGCTCATGCCCCGGCTGCCATGGTTTGTCGCACCGCTGCTGGTCACTGTGGCTAGTGCGTGGTGGGGCGAGCCCTTGCTGCCCTTGCTCGCACTCGCCCTGTTCGGTCTCGCTGTGGATCTCCGAGTGCGGGCGGCAGCGGCGTGCGCGGTCGCCGCGCTGAGCGCCAACCTGCTCAGCTACCCGGCCACCTCGCTCTGGACCGCGCAGAGCTACGCGGCCACACTGTTCCTGCCGCTGCTGGCCGTCGCCATCGGTTTGTGGCTCGGCAATCGGCGGCGACTCCTGGAGGCCCTCGCCAACGACATCGAGCATCCGCGTGTGGAAGCAGCGCTGCGTGAACAGGCAGCCCGCTCCGCGGAACGCTCCCGGATCGCCGCCGAGATGCACGACATCCTCGCCCACCGCCTCAGCCTCATCGCCCTGCACACCGGCGTCCTCACCACCAAGAACGACACCCTGCCCCCAACCATCGCCGAACGCCTCACCCTCCTGCGCACCACATCAACCGAAGCCCTCACCGACCTCCGCGACGTCCTCGGCGCCCTACACGACCCCGACACCACACCCACAGCAACACTCACACCGGGTCATCCGAGAGGTACCCGAACTGACCGACCAAGCCCGAGCCGCCGGACAACACGTCACCCTCACCATCGACGGCACACCCGAACAAGCCCCCACCACCCACCAACTCGCCGTCTACCGCATCGTCCAAGAAGCAGTCACCAACGCCCGCAAACACGCCCACGGCGCCGACACCACCGTCCGCATCAACTACCAGCCACCCGCCACCCTCGTCGAAATCACCAACACCCCCGGCACCCCCGACGAAACCGCCGTCACCTCCGGCTACGGACTCATCGGACTCCGCGAACGCGTCACCGCCCTCGGCGGCCACCTCAACGCCGGACCCGCAGGCGCCGGCGCCTGGCGCCTCGGCGCCCGCATCCCCCACCCCACCACCACCCCACAGAACGGCCCCCACACATGATCCGCGCCATGATCGTGGACAGTGACTCCGAGGCCGGCGTAGGTGGCATTGCGCCGGATACGGTCGCGCTGCGCCCCTGCCCGTGAACTCGGCACGTTCGTTCTCCCGCCCCCCACGTGTCCGCTCCCGTGGTGGCCGTGCCGCCAGTACCACCGAGTCCACTTGATTTCGCGGTAGGTCTGACTGTTCCCAGCTGGATGGCAAACTGCTCATAGCAGAAGAGGTACCAGGGTGACGTGCAGGACCTGTTCGACCTGCGTCTGTGGCTGGAGCCCGAAGCTGCGGCACTCGCGGCCAAGCGTGCCGTCCGCTTCCCCGACCACATTGCGGCTATGCGTGATTTCTGCCAGCGCGAAGAAGAAGTCGAGGACCGGGCAGATGTGGCGTCCTGGCTCACGGATCACTACCGGGCACACCGTCGCATCGCCGTACTCAGCGCAAACGCGGAGCTCGACCGCGTTCTCAGCGAGGTTCTGCTGAAGAGGGAGCGGTACCACGCCCTCGACGTGATCAGCCCGGCGTCAGGAACCAGGAGCACGGGATCGACACACCGTGCGCTGATGGATGCCATCGCCACCGGTGACTCCGCCGAGGCCAGGGAACTCGCCGCGCAGCATGTGAGCGGGGCTCGGGACCGCGCCGTCACCGCCGTCCTGGACAGCGAGGCGCTGCGCACCGTTGACCTGACTTCGCTGGGCCCGTCGCCCGAACACCGCGATCGCGAATCGTCCGCGTGTTCCGCCTGAAGGGGGCGGAGGTGTGAGCATGCCGGCTCACTTCCCCTCACCTCGTGTCTCAGCCGAAATCGCATGGGCCATCTCTTCTGCTGTCTCGCCGGACCCGACCGACGCGTGCCAGGCAGGCCCGGCCTGCTGAGCGGGGCCCGGGACCTGGGAAGCGGCGTCAACTCGCCGAGGCCGTCTACCTCGCGGTGTGTGGCGAGCCCTACGTCATCTCACCCCGCTGAGAGGGTGGTATGAGGCTCAATGCCCGTTACGGGGTTGAGCATTGGGGAAGGTGCGCTGCTCTTGGGGTTCGGTGGCGGATCACGGCCGGGGTTGGGGGAACAGGCCGTTGCGTGGCCTCATGCCCGAGCCCGTACGTACGCCTGACAGGGTCGGACCTCTCACGACTGAATGCTATGTATCATAGTTATATGCGTGAGGAAGAGGCCTACTGGCTGCAGAAGCAGATCAAGCGGCTGCATCGCCAGGTGCAGCGGCAGCAGCCTGAGGTCGATGGCGTTTCCTCCTCGGCGTTGCAGATACTCGTGGCAGTGGAGCAAGCAGGGCGGGCGCTGCGGCCCGGTGAGCTCGCCGAGGAGCTGGAGATGACCACCTCCAACGTGGCTGCGGCCCTCCGCTCCCTGGAGAGGGGGCGTCTGGTGGTTCGCGAGCCTGACCCAGGTGATGGGCGTAAGGCGTTCGTGAACTTGACGCCGGCGGGCGCGGACGTGATTGCCGAGGTGCGCCGGGGCAATCATGCGTGGCTGCAGCAGGCCATCGCCGACACTCTTACCGCCGACGAGCAGCGACTGCTGCTGCAGGCGGGAGACCTCATGCGGCGGCTCTGCGAGCAGGCCGCCCCTGCAGGTCGCCGCCGGGTGCTGCCGGAATTTTAGGCACCTGCCCCGAATGGCCTGAGGTGCCGGGCGTGAAATCCCCGGCGGGAATGGATCTTTGCCGCGGCGGCGAAATGCCCCGTACGTCCCAGCCTTTCGGTCGGTAACGCCGCCCGCATGTGCCGGTCCGTGGCCGACGCTGCCGCCCGTCGGCGCCCCCTCCGCAAACCCAGCGAGCATCGCACTCGGGTACGCCGCTTGGCCAAGATCGCCAAGCCTTCTGGCACCTCAAACGCCGCATCCGACGCCGTCCGCGGCCATTACCCAAGGTGACTACGTGAGCGCGTTCCGCTCGTTTGACTTTCTGTAATATAGGTATGCAGCATAGAGATATTACTAGCTATCTTGCATAGATGACGGAGCCAAGCGGCCATGACCTGCGGACGAGGCGGACCCGAAGCAGGTGTCACCGCACCGGCTGGGCCGTGGCGCCCAGGCGGCTCGGCCGCTCCCGCACGGACCGCTTCTCTGCCCCGCACCCGCCGATGCCTAGTCGGGTGCGCGGTCGGGGCAGTGCCGGGTTACGGCACGCCATGACAACTCACCTTCGAAGGGCTGAACATGACACTCACGCGTATAGACGACAAGGCGGCCTTGATCGTCGTCGACCTGCAGAAGGCGCTCACCGCGACAACAGTGCCGCTCCTGCATCCGGTCGCGGAGATCGTGGGACGGGCCAGCCGCCTGGCGGCCGCCTTCCGGACCCGCGGCCTGCCCGTCGTGCTGGTGAACGCCACCGGTAGTGCGCCCGGCA
The DNA here is from genome assembly GCF_044763085.1 of Streptomyces sp. NPDC096311. Classification (NCBI taxonomy): domain Bacteria; kingdom Bacillati; phylum Actinomycetota; class Actinomycetes; order Kitasatosporales; family Streptomycetaceae; genus Streptomyces; species Streptomyces sp. NPDC096311. The sequence continues at coordinate 3,725 of NZ_JBIWFN010000016.1, read as the reverse complement.
GGACCGAGGTCGGTTCCCACGCGGGCTCCACTCTGCCTGCTGACTTGACCGAGATCCTCCCCGAACTCGACCCCCAGCCCAGTGACATCCGGGTGAGCAAGCGGACCTGGGGCGCCTTCCACAACACCCCGCTCGATGACCACCTCCGCGGCCTCGGTGTCACCCAGGTCGTGATTGTCGGGGTCGCGACCAGCGTTGGCGTCGAATCCACTGCCCGCGCCGCTCACGAGCACGGCTATCACGTCGTCCTGGCCACCGACGCGATGACCGACGGCAGCGTAGAAGCGCACGACAACAGCATCGGCCGGATCTTCCCCCGCGTCGGTGAGACCGCGACCACCGAGGAAGTCCTTCAACAGGTCGGCGAATCCCCCCAGGCCCTGTAGGGCCAATCCGTGGCACGGGGGGCCGACGCGGTGGGTGAACCGTGATGGACACGCGCACCGCCGGCTGCCCCGGGCACGGCGAACTGCACCAGATCACCGGGGAATTGACCACAGAAAGGACGAGCACTGATGGCCTCAGCTGTTCCCGCGGCCGGCCGCGACCCAGAGCCGAGCGTCGAACCCGACACGGGCGACGCACCGATACCGGCGCTGGGCCGCCGCCGCATCAATCTCATCATCGGCGCACTCATGCTGGGCATGCTGCTCTCCGCCCTGGACCAGACCATCGTGTCGACCGCCTTGCCGACGATCGTTGGCGACCTCAACGGCGGCTCTCACATCGCCTGGGTGGTCACCGCCTATCTGCTCACCCTGACGGTGTCGACCCCACTGTGGGGCAAGCTGGGCGACCAGTACGGCCGGAAGATTTTTTTCCAGGCCGCGATCGTCATCTTCCTGATCGGATCGGTCCTTTGCGGCCTCAGCAACTCGATGTTCGAGTTGATCGCCTTCCGCGCAGTGCAAGGACTGGGCGGCGGCGGCCTGATGGTCGGCGCGCAGGCCATCATCGGCGACGTCGTCTCGCCGCGCGAACGCGGCAAGTACCAGGGGCTCTTTGGCGCGCTCTTCGGACTGGCCAGTGTGGTCGGCCCGCTGCTCGGCGGCCTGTTCGTCCAACACCTCACCTGGCGCTGGATCTTCTACATCAATGTTCCGGTCGGCCTGATCGCGCTGATCGTGGTGGCCAGCCAGGTCCCCGGCCGACTGAGCAGGCTGCGCCACAAGATCGACTACCGCGGCATGATTGTGCTGCTGATGGCGGCCTCCGCCCTGATCCTGCTCACCAGCCTGGGCGGCACCACCTATGCATGGTCCTCGGCGCCCATCTACATCCTGGGCGCCGCCGGCGTGGTCCTGACCTGCCTGTTCGTGCTCGTCGAGCGTCGGGCTGCGGAACCGATCCTGCCGCTGCACCTGTTCACAACGCGCACCTTCTCCATGACCAGCCTGGTTGCCTTCGTCGTCGGCTTCGCCATGTTCGGCGCGATCACCTACCTGCCCGCGTTCTTCCAGGTGGTCCGGGGCATCTCGCCGACCGTCTCCGGGATGTACCTCCTGCCGATGATGGCCGGGCTCGTCGTGACGTCGATCGCGTCCGGACGGATCATCTCCAAGACCGGCAGGTACCGGATCTTCCCCATCGCCGGCACCGCCGTGATCACCCTCGGCATGTTCCTGCTCCACCTGATGGACGTGGGCACCACGACCTACGAGAGTTCCCTGTACATGCTGGTGCTCGGCATCGGCATCGGCAGCGCCACCCAGGTCCTGATCATCATCGTGCAGAACGGAGTGCCGAACAGCGAACTGGGCGTTGCGACCTCTGGGGTCACCTTCTTCCGCACAATCGGCGGCTCGTTCGGCACCGCGATCTTCGGCGCGATCTTCTCCAACGTACTGGTCGGCAACCTGGCCAACCATCTCCACGGAGCGCCCCTGCCACCCGGCTTCACCAGCGCAGACGTCACCCCCGAGCTACTCAGCCAGCTACCCGCCTCGGTGCACCACGGTTTCGTCGCCGGCTACGCCGAGTCGATCCAGACCGTGTTCCTCGTCGCCGTACCGGTCGCCGCACTCGCGTTCCTGTGCACCTGGCTCATCCCGCAGGTGGAACTCAAGCAGTGGCCCAAGCCCGACCCCGGCACCCCGGCGACGCCAGCTCCGCCGCCCGCAGGGGCAGCGCCGCAGGGCAACGCCCCGACACAGCCAGACGACACGCACCGCCGGTCCCCGAGCTGAGTGGGCAGCGTGAGGGGTGTCGCCCGGACGAGAAACCTTGAGGCGGTCATGGCGGTCGACGGATCTGGGCGGGGAGGCGACGAGGGTGAGTGAGCGCAAGCCGTACCCGAGCGACTTGTCCGACGAGTGCTGGGCGTTGATCGAGCCGGTGATCACTGCCTGGAAGGCCGCACGCCTCTCCGCGACCGGGTATCAGGGCGTCCACGAGATGCGGGAGATCGTGAACGCGATCTTGTATCAGAACCGGACCGGCTGCCAGTGGGGCTACCTGCCGCACGACCTGCCCCAGAAAGGAGCGGCCTACTACTACTTCGCCGCCTGGCGCGACGACGGCACCGATCAGAAGATCCACGACCTGCTGCGCTGGTATACGCGTGAACAAAGGCACCGATCAGCCGACCCGAGCCTCGTCGTCCTCGACACCCAGAGCAAGCGCGCGGCTGCCGGAGTGCCTGCCGCCACGACCGGGAAGGACGCGGCGAAAAGGGTGTCGGGACGCAAGCTGGGGCTGGCCGTTGACGTTCTCGGGCTGGTGATCGCGGTGGTGGTCACCGCGGCCTCGGCCCACGAGAACCATGTCGGGGCCCGCCTGCTGGACAAGGTCGCCCAGCAGACCGACACGGCCAAGAAGGCACTGGTGGATCAGGGGTTCAAGTCCGCGGTCGTCGACCATGGAACACGCCTGGGCATCGACGTCGAGATCGTACAGCGCAATCCCGCGGACAAGGGCTTCATCCCGCAGACCAAGCGGTGGATCGTGGAACGCGCCTACGGGATCTTGACGATGTACCGGCGCCTGGTACGCGAATACGACCACCGACCCCGGAGCGCAGAGTCTCGCGTGTACTGGGCGATGACCGACGTGATGACACGCCGACTGACCTGCACCACCGCTCTCACCTGGCGAGACACATGACCGGTACCAACGCTCTGAACCCGCTCCTGGAGCGGATCGATGAACGCACCCAGGCCCTAACCGACCAGGCCGCGATGGTCCGGGCACAGATCGAGGAGCTTTCCGCCCGCCTCGGGGAACTCGACGAGCACCTCGAACACTTGCGGATCACCCGCAAGACGGTCCTCACCCTCGCCGGGAAACCCGACACCGCGCAGACCAGGGTAAGTTCACCGGTCCACGAGCTACCGGAGCACCCCGCCTACCAGCAGATCATGACGCTCTTTGCCGACACCGGCGGGCCACTGCGGGCCCGCGATCTGTGCCTGGCCCTCGACCTGCCGATCGTCCCGAAGAACACCGAAGGCATCCGCTCCAAGCTCAAACGCCTGGTCAGCCGCGGCATCCTCACCGAGATCGAGCCCGGCCTGTTCACCCAGCCCCGGCCGTAACCTGACACCGAACCCCGCGAGCAGCACGCCTTCCCCAACACTCTTCCCGTAACGGGCATTTAGCCTCATACCGCCCTCTCAGGACAGACACCGTTGCAGTACTAGTAGGACTCCGTTAGGTCTTTCTGTCGGCCGTGTTCAGCGGCATGCTGAGTGTGTGGACGCACATGAAGTGAACCGTGCTCGGGCGCA